>NZ_CP147247.1:1040000-1386666 GCF_002140975.2 Enterococcus sp. 9E7_DIV0242 | reverse complement strand
TAAAAATTAATTTTCTCTAAGTAAAAATTTTATGCTAAACTACGAATAGTTGTGTAAAAAGGAGGAAATAGTGTGAAAACTAATCCATCTAGGATAAGAAGCAGTCCAATAAATAAAGCGCACACCAAATAAACGTCAAAAACGACAGGTCCGACGATAAAAAAGTTATTTAGATGAGTGGTGCTAAGTCTTTTCTAACAAAATCATCTGGTAATAAACCTTCTGAAATGAGTAGTTTGGTTGCTTGTTTAAGAGCTTTATCTTTCTGCTTTTGAATAAGATTGTCTGGCATGTCAATCTTATACAAGTCAGTCGGATTCCAAACTTCTCCAGTCGAAAGCATATGGTAAATAGCTGTAAGCATCATCCGAGCGATTGCGATGATCGCGCGCTTTTTACCTCGTCGTTTATAAATACGCTCATATTTTAAACGGTAATAGGGATGCTTCTCTTTCGCTTTTACCGCAGCGTGAGCACACTGGACAAGTGTTGGTTTTAAATAAACGCCAGCTCGAGAGATGCGGACAGATTTCTTTTTACCAGCAGATTCATTACTACTAGGAGAAAGTCCTGCCCAGCAACATAATCTTTTTGACTGTGAGAACTGAGACATATCAATGCCAATTTCAGAAATAATTTGGATAGCTGATTGGCGACGAATCCCTGGAATCGTCTCTAGTAGTTGAATAGCTGGTTCGTAGGGTTCAACCATTTGGTCCAATAGGTAATCAAGGAAGCTAATCGAGTGATCAAGGTAAGTTTTGTGTTCTTCAATCAGTTGAATTCGAATAATCTGTTCATTTGTAAAAGAGTAACCTTCAATTGATTGGATGAGCTCCTGTCCTTTAGGCTTCATGCTTCCATGAAGCAAGTCGAGCACATGATTCGGATCAAACGCTTTACTTGAAATCAAATAATCTCGGACTCTCTTAGAGCTGACACCAAACATGTCAGAAACTACAGAGTCCATGGCAACATTACCAACGGTAAAGGCATTTTGAAGTCGATTTTTCTCGCTAGAACGATGACTGACTAATCGGGTCCGATAACGAGTAAACTCACGCAAGACTCGAACATCTTTTTCAGGGATAAAACTGCCTCTTACCAATCCCATACGGAATAGTTCGGCAATCCATTTGGAGTCCTTCTTATCATCTTTGTTTCCTTTTACTGCACGAACCCATTTGGGGTTCGCAATCGTGACGTTCATCACGTCTTCAAGCAAATTGGAAACGGGGACCCAGTACTTACCGGTACTTTCCATACAAACATCGTAGCACTTGCATTCTAACAGCCAGTCTTTCAATGCCAGAATCTGGTTGTTAAAAGTTGAAAATCGTTTTTTCTGATAATGCGGCGTTAATTCGCCAGCTTTCGTGGTGATGACGGTAGCTATTAAAAAGCTTTTGTGCACATCAATACCACAACAAACGGGATAAACGACTTTCATGATTCTTCGCCCCTTTCTATAAGTAGCGGAGAGGCAGTGACTGGCCGGGGCAGCATTTAACAGAAGTTGTTAAAACAATGATTAGTGTGCGGACTCTAACGTTCCACTCATTTGTGCTTGAATGCCCTGGCCTTACACTGGTTAGAATACTGGTTTAAACCGGAGGTTTCCTACAACTTACCTCACCGTGCTTTGTAGTGTGCCTCTCCTAGTTCCATTATAAACTGAAATCCGCATCAGTTTTCATTACTATTTGACTCGATGAGCGGAGCGAGTCGAGATGGAGGTTAGAATGAAGAAAATAGTATTGTTGGGATTAGTAGTTACCATAGCGGTTGGATTATCAGCATGTAAATCGGAAGGTAACAATGCGAACGATATGAATAATTCTACGGAGCAAGTTTCTAATAAAGATAATGAGAAGATGGAACAGGATTTGGATGAGAAGGGTGTAGAAATTGATATAAGCACTACTCGAACTGATCTAACTCTTACTAGAGAGAAAAGTACGGATTATGAGTATTTTGAACTGTATATTGATTTTGATGGTAATACAGATAAAATTTTTGGAATAACACTTGATCTTAAAGGTAGTATTAGTGGAGAATCTAAGGATAGATTGTATTATCAAGTGAGTAAAGGAAGAATTGTGGAGGACTCTACACTCAATAGTGATATTGATGAGCTAGCTGAGGTGTTAGATAGCCTAGGTTATTCTGATAAAGAAATGTTGGAATTTTCTAGGTGGTATTATGATACTAATGAATAGTAGATGTTTGGAACAAGAATCTATTTTTGATTCTTGTTTTTTCTTTTCTCGAAAAGTTTTTGACAATGAAACTGTTGTTTTCTGATATCACTTAACCTAGGTTATTCATGTGTCTTTTCTATATTCATAATCTTCAAGCTGTTATTTCTACTCATTTCCATAAAAATTAATTTCCTCTAAGTAAATTTTTTATGCTAAACTACGAATAGTTGTGTAAAAAGGAGGAAATAAAATGAAGAAAGTAATATTGTTGGGATTAGTAGTTACCATAGCGGTTGGGTTATCAGCCTGTAAATCGGAAGGTAACAATGCGAACGATAAGAATAATTCTACGGAGCAAGTTTCTAATAAAGATAATGAGAAGATGGAACAGGATTTAGATGAGAAGGGTGTAGAAATTAAGTATAGTGATTATGCTGGCGATGTTACAATGACTAGGGAAAAGAGCATCGATTATGATTACTTTGAATTATTGTTTGAATTCAAAGAGAGTAACAATGAAACTTATAAAGTAGTTCTTGAACTAAAAGGAAAAATTAGTGGTGAAAAGCAAGATCGGTTGTTTTATGAAATAAAAAAGAAAAAGTTAGTAGAATCTACGATAGATAGTAATAGTGATATTGATAAACTTGCAGAAGTGCTAGATAGCCTAGGATATTCAGATCAAGAGCTATTAGAATTCGCTCAATGGTACTACGATAATAACAAATAACTGAAACTTGGAACAAGAGCTACAACTGCTCTTGTTCCTTTTGTTATTAGTAGTTTTGCTACTAGATAAGTGAAACGATAGTGTTTGCGCTAAAGATAGAACAATAAGGTGAGGCTGTTTTAGGAAGAACGGAAGATAGTTGGATATATGGAAGTGTTGCTTTCCATCGTTGCTACTTTGGATCTGCTTCGAGGAACAGTCTTTTTGCTTTTCTTAAGATTTTGAATAAACCCTTTTTAAGAAAGGAGAAGGATATGACAATTTTAACAAGAAAATATGTCCAATTTAATGACCTTGTGATCGATAATTATGAAATGCTGCAATCCGCAGATTTAGGTGGAGGGTTCAAGAACGGGACTGTAGAATACAGTTTTGGTCATGGGAGCTATGCTGCATTCAAGTCGCGGCAGCATTTTTCTACAGAGCAGTCATTGAGTATGACGCTAAAATTGGATACTAGAAAATTAGATTGTGAACAGAAAAAATTTTATAAAGATTATGTATTTATGAACATTATGCACGCCGGAAAGCTTTGGGCGATAGAAGGGGATCAGCTGCTATGGACCAATGCGTTTGTGAAGGATTATAGTGAAACGTATTCTACTGAACGCTATGTTGTCAATATTGATTTAGATTTTGTATTATATGAAGGGATTTGGCATAAGGCCGACTCGAAAAAGGTTTTTCTTCAGCCCTATAGTGCGTGTAATTTTGCCGAGTGTCTGGATTTTCGTGAGGTGGATGAGTGCCAAGATTGCTGTGTTTCTTGTTCAAAACCAGCGAAGGAGCCATGCGCGAAATGTCTTTGTGAATGCGAATTTCTCAAGGCAGAGCATTCTCTTTGTGAGCTGAAAAAGGAAGTCGCGCTCAATTTCTATAGTCACTGCGGGGACAGCTATCGGATCATCTATAATTGTGAAGCCGGGAAAAAAATCTGGGATGAAGAAAAAATGCTTGGACATAAAATTTGTAAGGAAGAACGTTGTAAAGATATTATTGCCGGTCAATTCTATAGTGATACAACAGTTGATAGTGACAGAATCACAATCACGTTGATTGGTTCAGTGATAGATCCGATAATTACACTAAATGGAAATTCAATGCAGATTTTAGGCGAATACAATGGGAAATTGACATTGACCGAAAGTGGAGATATCTATTATTTGGCAGATAAATGCTGTCCGGAAGTAATGATCGATATCAACCAGCTAGTTATCTCAGAAGGAAATACGTTTGGATTCAATGTTCATCATGGAATGAACGGACTGATCGTAGAAACGAATGAATGCTGTAAGATGACATGTGTCTATGTAAAAGTGGATAGACTGACGATTTAAGCTGTAAATTTACTATCGTTCAATGTCAAAGGATAAAAATGAATGTTGGAACAAGAGCGGTTGCAGCTCTTGTTCCTTTTCTGCTTTCTAACCCAATAGACGTGGCCGCTTGGAACAAACTAAGCGAGTGTTTCGATGTAAGTGTGATGCCAACAAATGGAAGCAAGTCACTCTATTGGAGAAGAGCAGATTGGTTTTAGAGGAATAAAAATAAATAGATAGCAATAAACGAAGGAGAGAGACAAATGACAAACTATTGTTCAGCGTGTGAAGATTTAAAAGGCTACGCACCAGATTTTATGCTTAAGGGAATAACAGACAAAGAATGCAAGAGTCTGCAGAATAACACTGGACTCAACCCTGACTTAAATGTTCTGCACACAAACTGTGAGGATTTAAATGATATGCTGGACTGCCTGATTGGAGGGTTACAGGAAGATTTACCAGCCTACGATATCTGTGATTTGAAAAAATTCATAGAAGAATTTATCAACAATCAAATGATTATGAACAAGGCACTGATCTGCTCGGATTGTGGCCAATGGACTGCGATCGATCAACTCACTGATGCTTTGATCAAGATCATCAACAAGCTAAAAGAAATCGGTGTTTGGGAAGGTGGTCTGGAAGGCGACTTCAAACCAGGTATGGGGATTGCCGGAGGTAATATCAACTTGTTTGGTGGTTCTCTTGATGGGAATTATTGGATCAAGACGAATAAGAACAAAACTGAAAATGATCTAGCAGGCGGAATCAATGCTGCATTGCTAGCTGAGCTAAAAGAGAGCCTTAAGCAAGAGCTTCGAGAAGAGATCATGCTTGAGTTAGAAAATTCCAATGGTGGTGAATGACCATGGCATTAGAAAAACAATTTTATTTATCATCAAACGTATCTTCAAAGTCAATGGGGAATGCTGTAGCTCCTTGGTATTTGAATTATTCAAAATCAAACTGGTGGTATGATGGCTTGGATTCTTCAAACTATTTCTACAGCATCAACTCTGATAACGTGTATATTCAATACGGTCAGAACCTGGGAACCGTTCCTTGGGCATCCGCGCGATTTTTTGGTCAGGAAGTAGTTGTCAACAATGAAACGGAAAATACGGATGGTTCGATAACTGCCAATGTGACGGTTACACCTTTATGTTTTTCCGGTCGACGAAGTGATTATGCTGCCCCTGTTGGATTCAGAGTAATCTACGACATAAGGATCAATGGTGTCAGAGTTTATTCGTTCAACGGTTCAACAATCGATGAATTTACGAATGGCGCAGGAGCGCCACAAACCTTTGTTGTAACAATACCACCTGAATCTCGGGCAACGCAAACGGCTTTAGAAGTGAACATCACTTATCCTGATGGCGAGTATCCCAATTCTACTACTGTTACGGGATTTGTACTGTATAACCCTAATCCGCCCGCTTTTCGACCAATGGCCATTCGAAAGTCAGGGAAATGGAAATCGTTAAATAATCCCGGAGGTTATTGGATGATTCGCAAAGGTGGAATATGGCAGGAAATACCATTGATGAACTATTCGCAAGCCGGTAAAGATAATGTTGGTACCTCGCGAATAAGAAAATCTGGTCGTTGGAAGGGTCAATCAATATATGGCGAGTGATGCAGACGATAGATGCCATATTTAAGGTGCCTCCATTAAACTTCTATTAATAGTATTTTGGTGGAGACTGTCTGAACGAAAGACGGATTTTTTGACTCGCTTTTCGTTATAAAATAGTAGTATCAAGAAATAGGCAGCGAGTATTAATGATTGCCATATTTGAAACAGAAATGAATCAAGATTCGTATAACACACCTCTGGGAAGCATATTTCCAGAGGTGTTTATTTGTCTCTATCCAAAACGTATCAACTATTATTTCGCAGAAAAAGTGATGAATTTCGTTAGAAACGAAATTGTTCTTTTCTGTTTTTTTATTAGAGTTGACAGATTGGTTGATGAGATTCTTATCAAAGGGCGAATTGAGATACTCTTGTCTATTTACCATAGTTGTAGAAATAAAAAAGGAACTTCTAAACTAAAAAAGCAGGAAGTTCTGGTAGGAAAAGGAGATGAAATGAATGGCTGATTATTGTTCCGCTTGTGGAATGCTAAAGGAATATGCACCAACTATTCTCACGGATGGTGTGACGGATAAGGAGTGTAAAAGCTTACAGAATGACACAGGATTGAATCCGGATTTAGATGTTCTGCACACCAATTGCGAGGATCTAAATGATTTGTTGGATTGCTTACTTGTGTCATTGCATGACAAACAGGTCGCCTATGATTTCTGTCATTGGAAAGAGTATGCAGCCGAGCTGATGGCTAATCTATACACCCTTCAAAAAGCGATGATCTGTAGTGAGTGTGGCCAATGGATCAAGTTACACGAGCTAGAAGATTCGATCAATAAATTATGGGCGAAAATGGCTAAGGTGGAGGAAGCACTGGATGCCTTGGCCGCTCAACGCTGGGAAGTCGATGCTCGTCATGTGATTCAAGAGCAGGTGCCCGAATTATATATTACTATCGATCGTTCTGGAAAATTTGAATTTAATTGGACGGATTGGGATATGAGTGGTGGCGTTATCACAAACCCTATGGGGCGCGGGAAATTGACTGGGAAAATCAATTTTGGGATGACTCAGGAAAATGGAATGACTGCGAAATGGCAAGTGCGAAGTGTGACCTTGAGTAATGTGTCTTATACGACGTTAAATGTTCGCAGCTTAGAGTTTGTTATCAAATTCTACGTGCCAACAATTAATGGTGGGAATTTGGAATATGAACGAGCACATAACAGCTTGACCAGCTTTTCCGATACTCTTAATAAAACGATCCCCATTAATTTGAATGGAAGCTTGGGACCAGGGCAAGACACTGGCTGGCTACAGATTTTTACCTTTAAAGATCAAGGCTTAGTGTTGAGCAGCATTGTAGATGGTCAAGTCAAATTTATCAATAATAACAAAACTTCGGTTCCTCCATATATATAAACTCTATTCAATAAATAAGTGACGTGTCTCTATTCTTAGTCAAACAACAGTCAAAGAGCACGTTTCATGGAATAAGTAATTTAGTAGAGAGATCGTTGGAAGAGACCTAGAAAAGGAGAGAAAAAAATGGCTGAACATTGTGAAGCATGTGAAAACTTAAAAGAATATGCCGCAAATTTTATTATCAATGGGATTACCGATAGAGAATGCAACAGTTTGCAGAAGGATACGGGATTAAATCCTAAATTACCTGTTTTGCATAATAACTGTGAAGATTTAAATGATCTAAATGATTGTTTGCTTGGTGCGTTGGGAGATACATTGGCTGAATATGATGTCTGTGATTGGAAAGAATTTATGTCTAAATTGATGACAAACCTTCAGCTGCTTAATAAAGCGATGATTTGTAGTGAATGTGGCCAATGGGTGAAAATCCATGAGCTAGAAGATTCAATCAATAAGCTGTGGGAAAAAATGGCAAAGGTAGAGGCTGCATTGGATGCATTGGCAGCGCAAAATTGGGAAGTAAACGGCCATTACCAAATAGAGTATTCAACGCCTGGCATGAGTGTATCGATCGATCGAAGTACAGGGAACTTTGTGTTTGTTTGGTCTGATTGGCTAAATGCTTCTTATACGCAGCGTTTAGGCCGAGGTCAGGTGACTGGAAAAGTGAATTTTGGGATGGGACAGCAAAGTGGATTGAACGCAAAATGGCAGATTCGTAGTGTGACTATTAATACATGTAGCTACACAACAGATAATGTCAGTGGCGTGAATACATTTGTAATCAATCTCTATGTTAAAGATGATAGCGAAACTCAGATATATCAGCGAACACATAATGCAATGGCAAGCTTTACAGATTCGATCAATAAGACGATCCCGATTAGCATGAATGGTGTCGTTACACCAGGCACTAGCAGCGGTAAAATCCAGTTTTGTGAAGTGTTCAATGATAATACAGCAAGTACCTTGGATGATCGGGCAAATGTCCAAATTGAGTTTGTAAATAATAATCGAGTAGCACTACCGCCGTATATTTAAGGAGCTGATAAAGATGGCAAGTATTAAGGCAATGATCAACTGGATGGAACAAAGAAAAGGAAAAGTGACTTACAGCATGGCGAGTAGACTTGGGCCAGCTAGCTATGACTGCAGCTCGGCTGTCTATTTTTCTTTAGTTGCCGGTGAATTTTTAGCTGCTGGAACGATGGGAAATACAGATACACTCTTTGGTCATCTGGAAAACAGTGGCTGGAAACAAGTAAATAGTCCGCAACGAGGCGATGTTTTTGTCTGGGGAAGTCGAGGTGCTTCAGGAGGGGCTGCCGGCCATACCGGTATTTTTGTAGATGGCACCTCGATTATTCACTGTAATTATGGGTCGAATGGTATTTCGATTGATAATTACGCAGCCAGTCGCAATTATAGCGGGAATCCGCCGGCAACAGTATATCGCAATACAACGGCTTCAGGTAGTGTTCCAGTAGCTGAAAAGGTGAAGACTCCAGAGGAAAAGAGAGCGTGGGCAGTTGCTGATGTATTGAATGGGTTAGGCTATAATTTCATTTCGATTGCAGGTATTTTAGGAAATATTGATGTTGAGACGGGAGGAACGATGGATCCCGATACCGATCAGAAAAATGGAGCGGCTTATGGATTGGTTCAATGGGATGGTTCCAGTACAGCAGTTGTTCCTCCTTTAACTAGGGATGGTCGTGCTTATGTTCAGAATATGCTTCGAGCAGCTGGAATCAGTGGTGATTATACGAGTGCGGAAGTACAAAGCCGTTTGATCGATTGGGGTATGTTCAATGGTCAGTGGATTGGAGCCGTTGAACCAAAGTCGGTTGAAGGCTTCAAGAATGTTGGGGATGTAGAACAAGCAACAACAGCTTTTCTGAAAAATTTTGAGCGAGCAGGTACTGAACATCATCAGAGGCGAATCGATGCAGCAAAGCGTTGGCACAATTTCTTAAGTGATTTGCCTTCTGATTTTGATGATTTTGAAAGCTTTGAAACGATGACGAATGTTGGTTCTTTGGATTTTCTTGGTATTAAGGAAGGAAAAGTCGTCGCCCAAGGATGGCATTTTAGCTCTGATAAGGCAAATGAAACCATTGTTTTTATCAATGCAGAAACAGATGAAGAGCTTGGGCGCGTCGAAGCACCTATCGTTCTTCGACCAGATGTAAAGGAAGAACATCCTAAAGTGATTGGGGTCGAAAATTCCGGTTTTGATGTCAGCATCGCAGTTCCAAATGATACAGCGGTTTATGTAAAAGGGATTCGGTCAAATGGCTCGGCGGTCGATGAGCTTATTTTTGATAAAATAATTATCTTTGAGCAAGCGTTTGATATTGATATCGACCCTTATGCTAAAAGCAATACTAAATTCTTTTTTGAAATATTGGAAGGCGGTAAGGTGATCAAACGAGGGACAAAAATTTTAAATACCCTTAGCTGGAGCAATGAACTAATGTATGTTCCCACTACTCAAATCACTCTTCCAATTGACTATATCGACTATATTAATGGTCGGGAAGAAATCAAGCTTTATATCAACAAAAAAGTCTTTCATGGAATCGTGACCGACTATTCACTGGATAAAGAGAACGAAACATTATCTGTCAGTTTGGCACATGTCATTTCTGAATGGGAATATCGACAGATTTCAACGAATTTAGCAGCGAAAAATCGAACAGTCAATGATATTTACAGTACGCTGGATTTTCGTTACCCAGGCTGGAATGTGAATTATCTCCAAGATTCTGCTTTGCGAGTAGTTGACTATGTATACAGTCGACAGAATAAGTTGGAAGGCCTGAAGAAAACATGTGAATTGACTTCAGATCTGTTTTGGCGTGTGGGTTTTCATTTTGGCAGAGCAGTAGAAATCGGCTCTTTTGGTGAGAAGAAGCCTTATATTTTTTCTACAAAACCAAGTTCACGACAGAATATTCGAATTATTTCTGAACCTGCAATCACTCACGATTTTTCCCATGTTATCAATATGGCTACTGTTTATGGAGAAAAATCAGATTCTGGTATGTCTAGCATGAGTCTACGGGAAATGTATGAAGACAAAGCTGGTCAATACCCGGAATTTCCAGTAGTGATTTTGAAAAAGAACATCAATAATGAGCGTGGCTATGATTATATTGAATTTAGTAAGCTGGCACCAAATACTAATTTAGAATATTCAGTGATCGATACAGAGAGCATTGCTTTGGAGTCTGGAAAAGCGATCGAGGGTTCCTTTTCATTTAATGATTTAGCACCATTCAACACAGAACAAGAGGAAGAGACGATTACAGATGAAGACCGAGTACAGGCGGCTAAAACAGCGTATGATGCAGCGGTAAAAAAATTAAAGCAATCGCGACGCAGCTATCAAATTAGTATTACCGTCGAAGAGTTGCCCGAAGATATCAATGTCGGAGATAAAGTACGATTACTTTATGATAATCAGCAGCTGATAGTAGCGGAGTGCTCAAAATATATGAAGAAAATTCTTACAATGGATGACTGGTTCTACATTACCAATATTAGTTACGAGATTGATTCTACAGGTATGGAACACAACAGTCTGACGTTAGAAAAATTCCTTAGAATCGAAAGGGAGAGTGGTCAGCAATGAGAATAACTTATGAATCTGCATTAGGCAAGCTAGCAGAGCGTGTGGCTGATCGGACAGAGGAAAATCGACAGGGACAGCTTCAAAGAAGAAATCAGGTTGTTGATATTTACGGTATGGAATTTACACGGCAAGGTGACACCAATCATCCTGCCACTTTTTATATCTCAGTAAGTCCAGACATTGTGTATTATGAACGATTTGAATTCAAAATCATTGTCCAATCATTTGCTATGCCTATTGCTGGAAATGGTGCAACTGGCCCGGCGTCAGTAACGTTGGACAGTACTTCTTTAAGCACAACTGGAACAGCTATTTCTCCTAATCCTCACAGCCATACCAGCCCTCCACATAATCACCCATTAGATGCGGGTATTTCTCTAGTCACCAGTCAAGTGGAGGCGTTTGAAATATGGATCGAAGGAATTGATGTGACGCCGTTTTTGAAAGCCCAACATTCTGGAAAATGGATAAATGGTGAAGGGGTATTTCCCGAAGTAGGGCTGAAAAATTATGATTTGCTCGACATCATTGGATTATTGGATCCTTGGCAACAAGGCGTGATTCTTGCTCCGGGATACAAAAAAGTAGAACTGAAAGGGAAAGGGATATTTAATGCCACATTGGTAAATTATTTGAAATATTCCCATGTGAACAGGTGATGGTATGAATAAGTACGATGAAAAGGCAAAACGAATGCAGGCACACTTAGCAAATCATCCGACTGATTACCAGACCGTAATCAGTTTGTTCAAAGCGGAAAGTGATTCCATTGACTATGAACGTCAAACGAAAAAAAACTTGATGTTGAGAGAAGTTTCAAAGTATAGAAAAAAGGGTGAGACCGATGGAAAATAAACATTCAACAGATGGATTGGCAGAGGATCTAATCAGAAGCTTTGTCCAGATCGCTAGTGCAGAAATGCATGCGAAAACACTACTAGAAAAGCGAACGTCGGAACTAGAAAATGGCTTGATTGATATTGATAATGAGCAAGTACTGGAAAAGCAGTTTATTGCAATCAATAGCTTAAAGGAAGTAATCAATGATTTAGCTGAACTTCGCCGTGGGGACATGCTTTATCTTTTTGATTTGTATGGAGGCAGAGGCGATAAAGAACAATGGTGTACGGTCAAACATTTAGGGATCGCAATGATGACCGCTTTTGAAGCATGGCAAGCTAGTGACATGGACGAGCAGCTTTTGTCCGGTTACTTGAAGAAAAATAAATTGTTTCTTCGATCAGTAACAGAATTTTTAGGCGTAGAGGTCACCGAATGCGCGGCTTGCTTCGCAGATATATTGAAAGGAGGAACAAATGAATGAAACAGCCAAGTATATGTAATTCCAACCAACAAAAACCATCTTTGCCTGAATTTTGTGATGATGGACTTTGGGAAGTACCGGTAGATAGTTTATCAGATATCAAACAAGCAAATCGCGATCATGCCTATATCTTACCGGATAATACACTCTGGGTATTGAGTCATGATGGGAAAAGATTTATTCAGCTAAATCTACAAGGAGGAAGTGGTGGTGGACAACCAACGCAAATAGAGAACAGTGATGGACTAATCAATGTTTCGGGCAGCGGCACCTATGCGGTCCACCTTGATTTAGATAAGGAAAAGTTGAAAAATACGTTGGCAGTTGATGTGCTATCTGATGAAGTGAAACAGCATGTTAGTGATAGGGATATACACGTAACTGTAGCAGAAAAAGCAACATGGAATGATAAACAAAATAAATTGATAGCTGGTGAAAATATCACGATTCTTGACGATGTTATTTCATCGACCGATAGTCAGAAAGTTACTGATCATCTGAATAATGTGAACATTCATGTGACAGCGACAGAAAAGGCGGAATGGTATGCCAAGCAAAATGCATTGATAGCAGGAGAATATGTCACTATTTCTGATAGCCAAGAGATTCGCGCGGAAGGCTTAAGCCATGAGTTGCCGATCGTCCGTTATTTCGATTGGGATAGCTATGGAGAATCTGTTGTTACCATTCGATTGGAAGGAAATACGTCAAATATTTTTGAAGTAAGATTCAATAATGAGCATATCAAAGGCACCTATCAAAGCTGGAATTTCATGACGGAGTATAAATTTGATCTTTCCAGTATCTTCCCACAAGGAAAATATATATCGATTCATAAAATTAACAGTGGCTTGATTTTATGGAAATATGATTTGCGTAATGCTATACCAGATTGGGAGAATGACACGCCGCTTAGTGTCGGGTATATCAAAAATAAGCCTGATTTAAGTAAGAAGCAAGATACATTGGAATCAGGAGTGAATATCAAAACGATCAATGGTCAAAGTGTTCTAGGAACTGGTGACATCACTATTTCAGGTGGCAGTGGAGAAAAAGTTTTCATCGTCAACAAGCTAAATCCGCTAGAAGATGCTTCCTATAGTACCAATATAGATCATATTTCAGTCAATCTTTCAAAAACAAGCAGAAATGAATGGCTTTTGACTGTGACGAACAACCATACAGAGCAGGCCACAGTGGCTTATCACTTTTCTGCCTTTTACTCAACAGCTTTGCAGACAGGTGGGAATACAAGTTCTTTGATTACGTTGAATACAGGTGAGACCAGTCCAATTTTAGATGTCGATAACCTGGGATTAGGCTATGGCTCTGCAAAGCTTTCAGTCTATGAGCACTATATTCACGTTCATTACAGTTCGACACAAGAATCGAATTACTATAAGGTTGTTTCTTTACTTGATAAGAGTATGTCGGAATGGCATTTACTGTCGTATATTGAAAAAATTATTTAGAGCTAGGAGGGAAGAAAAATGGTAAAACCAGTAATTTGTAATTCTGATTCAGCTACACCTAGTTTTCCAGAATTTTGTGATGATGGGCTTTGGGAAGTCCCAGTAAATAGTCTATCAGATATAAAGGAGGCAAACCGAGACCATGCTTACATTTTACCAAATAACAGTGTCTGGGTACTTTCCTATGATGGTACTCGATTTATTCAGTTAAATCTTGCTGGTAGCGGTGGAAGTGGTCAACCCACGCTAGTAAGTAATAGTGATGGATTAATAGAGGTGTCAGGCAGCGGTACCTATGATGTTCATTTGAATCTGGACAAAGCTGCGTTGAAAGAAGAATTAGCAATCGATGATTTGTCAGAAGTAATAAAAAATCACATAAATGATGAGAATGTCCATGTAAGTACAGAAGAAAAGAATGAATGGACTAGCAAGCAGAACCGATTGACTGCGGGTGAAAACATCATGATCGATAATGATCGAATTTCGGCAGACCTTCGTTCGAAGCAGGATGTCCTGGTTTCAGGAGAGACGATCAAAACGATCAATGGAGAGGCACTGTTAGGGTCAGGAAATATCGTTATTTCCGGAGGATCTGCTGATTATTTGGATAAATCGGATGCCGTTTCTTTTAATGAAACAAGTTATTTTTCAATTAAAGAAATGAGCGTTGTAAAACAAGCTAGGACAGTATTTTTTCAAGTAAATTTGGAGAGCATCCAAACGTTTTCATTCTCAAGGAATGCGGTTATGAAAGTGGGGGGAATCTCTGATACTAGTCTGTTTCCAAGTAGTAAAATCGCTGTAAACATGGTTACTGAGAATCCAAGCACAGCGATCTATGCAAATACAGCAATCACAATTGAAACAAATGGCGATATTATGTTAGTCAATACAAGTGATGTGAGTATAGGCACCGCCTATAACTTTAGAGTTGGCAATACTCACTGTATCAGTATGACATATATAACAGCTTAAAAAAGGAAGTTGGTGAACTATGAGGATTTTTGGATTAACCATTGCGGAAATTGCTACGATCATCGGTTTATTTGGAACCTTTAGTGCGTGGCTGATGTGGATCAGTAAAAGAGCGTATCAAGCGATCAAGGATAATATATCCGATCCAATCAAACAAAATTTGGATAGCTTATCAGCAGCTATCACACATCTTTCCAATATCGTTGATTCTGAAACGAATTGGACGCATGAAAGGCATTCAGAGGTTGTAGAAAAATTAGAAACGCACGAAGAGAAGCTAGTTGATCATAATATGAAGCTCGTGAAGCATGAGCAGCAAATCAAAACACTCTTTCGAAAGGAGAAATGAACATGAAACAAGTATCAGCAGAAACAATCGCACGGACGATCGTATTAATGCTTGCTTTGATCAATCAAGTACTGGCCATTCTTGGTAAAGGAACGATCGATATTGCTGAGAATGATCTTTACCAAGTTATTTCATTGCTATTCACCATTGGTTCTACTGCAGTAGCATGGTGGAAAAATAACAGCTTTACTGCAGCTGCAATTGAAGCAGATGAGCGGTTGAAGGAGCTGAAAGAAGATGGCGAATAGCGAACAAATGATCAAATGGATGAGTGACCGCCAAGGTAAGGTCACTTACTCCATGAACAGCCGTTTGGGTCCCAACAGCTATGACTGCTCTAGTGCAGTCTATTTCGCTTTAGTTGCCGGTGGTTTTCTACCGACCGGTATGATGGGTAATACAGATAGTTTATTTGGGCATTTAGAAGCGGCAGGATGGAAGAAAGTAGCTGCAAATTCAAAGGGGTATTACGATGTAAAACGGGGAGATATCTTTATCTGGGGAACTCGTGGTGCCAGTGGTGGAGCAGCAGGACATACGGGAATCTTTATTGATTCTAAAGATCAGATGATCCACTGTAACTATGGCTATAATGGGATTACGGTAAATGACCATGACACACTATGGTCGCATAATGGAAAGCCGACGGTCACCATTTATCGCTTTACTAAAGCTGTTGAAACGACTATTCAAAATGGAGCGACAAATACAAAACCTAACACAGCTGCTTCCAGCGGCAATAAAGTGTACCAAGTGGATGATTTACAGTATGTCAATGGCATTTGGCAAGTTCGCTGTAATTATTTGGTCCCAACGGAATTTAACTGGACTGAGAACGGTATTGCTTGTGCGGACATTACGTTGACTGATAAAAACGGAAATGTACTCGCGGATCAAGTCACTAAAAAGGGGAGTTATTTCATCATTCCTGAAATCAATGTGAACAGTGCTGGATCAAGCCAGAAAGGCAGTGGCAACTATTATTGGTTGCCGATACAGTTTAGAAATGGTGGACGAGTCTGGTTGAGTGCCTGGGATAAAAAGCATTTGCTTCATGGGTAGAAGCAGCTATTACTTTCTTAAAGTATGTCCAATTGTTAGACCATTCTAGCTTTTCGGGCTGGCTTCGCTAATAAGTAGTTTTTTTGTGAATAGCTAGACTTGTAAATAATGGGGCAGCCTGACATTGTATGAATAGCTTTTATTAAATAGCTGGCTAAATAGGATTCGTTTAATGGTTTGACGAGGAGAGAAGCATTAACAAAGTTTAAGTAGAAGAATAAAAGGGAGGTAGAGTGACGTTTCATAGAAGCGTTGTTCTGCCTCTTTTTTTGTTTTCAGAAAGCGGGTACGTGAAGAAAGGTATTACTGTCGCAAGCTTCTTTCCATTGTTGTGTGTTTCCTATTTGCGATCCACAGGAGTTAAAGTTTTTTCGAAATCCTCCAGTCCATACTTTCTTTTCAACGATAAGGAAGATATAATAAAGAGCGTATGATTTAAGGAAAAGGGATGACGGATGGAAAAAACAAAAAAATTAACGATAGATAACCGTATTGACTACGGCGTGATTTTACCGGTATTTCTATTATCATTGATAGGAATACTCTCATTATATGTAGCGTTGGATCATGACCCAAACCGACCTGAGATTGCCTCGATGTTGATCAAGCAAGGATTATGGTATCTAATCGGTGTGGTCAGTATCATTGTTATCATGCATTTCAGTTCAAAGCTGCTTTGGCGTTTGACCCCTATATTTTATGGGATCGGCTTACTGATGATGGGGCTCTTGTTAAAATTTTATGACCCCTTTCTGGAACAGCAAACTGGCTCGAAAAACTGGATCAGCTTTGGTGGCACAACCTTTCAGCCTTCTGAGTTGATGAAAATAGCCTTTATTTTAATGCTGGCGTATGTTGTGACGATGCACAACGTCAAATACCGAGATCGAACATTGAAGACAGACGGTCTATTGATTGGTAAGATGGCACTAGTAGCGATACCGGTTATCGTACTGATTTTGTTGCAAAAAGATTTTGGTACAATGCTTGTTTTTATTGCAATCGTTGCTGGCGTTTTCTTAATGTCAGGAATTTCATGGAAAATTATTTTACCGGTATTTTTAGCAGGATTGATTCTAGGAGCCGGAATGATTTATCTGGTTACAACAGATACCGGCCGAGACCTTTTGAATAAAATCGGGTTTAAAGCGTATCAGTTTGAGCGTATTGATTTGTGGATGAATCCATTTCATAGTGATCAAAATCGTTCATTTCAACCGGCGTTGGCGATCACAGCCATTGGATCAGGTGGATTGTTTGGAAAAGGGTTCAATGTCAGCGATGTCTATGTTCCCGTTCGAGAATCGGATATGATTTTTACTGTTGTTGGTGAAAATTTTGGTTTCATTGGCAGTTGTTTTATCATTTTGTTATACTTTATATTGATCTATCGAATGATTCGTGTCTGCTTTGAAACGAACAATGAGTTTTATGCTTATCTGGCAACAGGGATCATTATGATGATTCTTTTCCACGTATTTGAAAATATTGGTGCGAATATCGGACTACTTCCTTTAACAGGGATTCCACTGCCGTTTATCAGTCAGGGGGGCTCATCTATTCTAGGGAATATGATCGGTGTCGGATTGATTCTTTCAATGAAGTATCAAAAAGAAGCGGGGATCGCTGACTAATTATTTGGAAAGAAGGTAATCATTTATGTACACATTTTTCTGGTATCCGAAATGTTCAACCTGTAAGAAAGCAAAAGCTTGGCTGGATGCAGCAGGAGCAGAGTATGAAATCGTTGATATGATAGAAACGCCTCCAACAAAAGAGCAGTTAACACAATGGATGGATGAAAGTCCATTACCGATTCGTCGCTTTTTCAATACAAGTGGTGGGCACTATAGAGAACAAAATCTGAAAGATATCGTGAATGACTTTTCTGTAGAGGAAGCAAGTGAACGTCTATCTAAAGACGGTATGCTGAACAAACGTCCGATCTTAATCAAGGATGGCCACTTCATTTCAAATGGCTTTAAGGAGTCTGATTATGAAGGAGCATTCAAAAAATGAGTGAGAACAACAGAGTAGTCGTTGATTATTTATGGATAGAAAAAACAGCTGTTGGCTATAAAGTTGGATTGACCAACGAAGCGCAGGAAGAACTGGGAAGCATCAGCTTTTTGACTTTGCCCAAGGTGGGTCAAAAATTAACGAAAGGCGATTCTTTTGTCGAGCTTGAAGCGGAGAAGTCTGTCAGCGAGTTCTCCAGTCCACTGACTGGAACCATTCGTGAAGTCAACACAGCAGCAGATAAAGATCCGAGTTTGTTAGATAATCCAGATGATTCACACGCGTGGTTGGCGATTTTTGAAGACGTTTCTGAGTGATCAGCAGAAAATCGTTGACAGTCAATCGTTCGATTGCTATAATTTCATCAATTGATAAATCAGAAAGCACTGAAAAGAAGAGTACACCATAATGATGTTTGAAGAGAGAGCCTCAGTTAGCTGAAAAGAGGTAACAAAATTGTGATGGAAGATGGTCTTAGAGCAGAATAAGTGAGCAATCAGTGAACTTATTACGGGAGTGCCCGTTATAGCACCGCAGTATACGATAATGACGGGTCAATGATCTGTATCAAGTACTGGTTAAGGCGATCATCGTGAGGTGAGCGTGAATAAAGGTGGTAACACGAGAGAGATACTTTCGTCCTTTTTACTGATATGTATTATAATCAGTAGGAGGATGGAAGTTTTTTTTATTGTCTAGGTTCAATGATTGAAATGAATACAAAGAGAGAAAGTTGAGTGAAAAACATGGCTTTGATCGAGTTACGTCATGTCAAAAAGGAGTTTGCCGGAAAATCTGGAACAGTCGCAGCGGTCAATGATGTTTCCCTGTCGATTGAAAAGGGCGATATTTATGGAATCGTTGGTTATTCCGGAGCTGGGAAAAGTACACTTGTACGTTTATTGAATGGTTTGGAGCTGCCGACAGACGGTCAGGTAGTCATCAAGGATATGGATATCACTGCATTAGGTTCTGGTGAGTTGCGTAATTTCAGAAAGAAAATCGGGATGATCTTTCAGCATTTTAACTTGTTGTGGTCCCGGACGATTTTAGAAAATATCATGTTGCCGTTGGAGCTTGTCGGGATACCTAAAGCGGAACGCTTGAAGAGAGCAGAGGAATTATTGAAACTGGTTGGTCTGGAAGGACGAGGCAAAGCGTACCCAAGTCAGTTATCTGGTGGACAAAAACAGCGTGTCGGGATTGCCAGAGCGTTGGCAAATAACCCGGAGATCCTACTTTGTGATGAGGCGACGAGTGCGCTGGACCCGCAGACAACAGATGAAGTATTGGATTTATTATTGGAAATCAATAAAGAGTTGAATTTGACGATTGTCTTGATTACACATGAGATGCATGTCATCAGAAAAATTTGCAACAAGGTAGCGGTCATGGAACAAGGGAAAATTGTTGAAGAAGGCGATGTACTAACAGTTTTCCGTCATCCAGAGCAGGAAGTGACGAAGCGTTTTGTCCAGCGAGAAATCGATCCGGAAGACGACTTAGAAGATTTGTTATCTGATTTGATTGCAGAAAATCCGAAGGGACTGGTAACAACGTTGCTTTTCAAAGGCGAGAATGCCAACGAACCCGTCATTTCTCAAGCAATTCGTCAATACGCTGTAGACATTAATGTTGTTCACGGCAAGGTCCAACAAGCAAAAGAAGGAGCTTTCGGTTCGTTGACTGTGATGCTTACAGGAGATGAGGCTGAAGTTGAAAAGACATTGGCGTTCTTCCAAGAAAAAGAAGTAGGGGTGGAGGTGATCCATCGTGGATAAGAGCTTTGCAGAAACATATTTTGACTTTAGTAAAGTCAACACGGAGACGTTGCAGCAGGCATTTATAGATACGATTTATATGACCGTGATTTCTATGGTTTGTGTTTTAGTCATCGGCTTGGTGTTGGGGTTATTACTTTATACAACTGGGAAAAACAATAAACCGTATGCCAAATTCCTATACACGGTTGTGTCGATCATCAGTAATATTTTCCGATCAACACCGTTTATGATTTTGATGGTATTATTGATTCCATTTACGAAGGTGCTTGTGGGAACAATGTTGGGCGCTAAAGCGGCGATTCCGGCACTTGTATTTTCAGCAGCACCATTCTATGCACGTTTAGTAGAGATTGCCTTTAGAGAAGTGGATTCAGGTGTTATTGAAGCCGCAGAAGCGATGGGCGCCAGCTATTGGCAAATCGTTCGCAAGGTGATCATCCCTGAAAGTATTCCTGCTTTGATCTCAGGCTTGACCGTAACGACGGTTTCAATGATCGGTTTTACAGCGATGGCTGGAGCGATCGGTGCCGGTGGTCTAGGTGGTCTGGCTTGGCAGGAAGGGTATCAACGGAATAACCTGACCGTTACATTTGTAGCGACAGTTATTATTTTACTTATAGTTTTTATTGTTCAAGGTGTGGGAGACTTTTTAGCAAAACGAACAGACAAACGATAACAATTGGAGGAATCAAGTATGAAGAAAAAATTAGTAGGTTTAGCAGCATTAGCAGCATTGACTCTAGGTTTGGCAGCATGTGGGGGCGGAAACAGCAGTACAGATGATTCTAAATCTTCGGAAGGCGATAAAACTGTTCTGACAGTCGGAGCATCACCAACACCTCATGCAGAAATTTTGGAACAAGTAAAACCGATTTTAGAAAAAGAAGGAATCAATTTAGAAATCAAGAAATTTGATGATTATATTTTGCCAAACAAAGCATTGGCTGACGGGGAAATCGATGCCAACTACTTCCAGCATATTCCATATTTCAATCTGCAGGTAAAAGACAATGGGTATGATTTTGCAAATGCAGGTGGTATTCATATCGAACCAATGGGCTTATATTCTCAGCAAATCGATGATATCAAGGATTTGAAAGATGGCGCAACAGTGATTACGTCAAATTCAGAATCTGACTGGGGACGAATCATCACAATTTTACAGGACGCAGATTTAGTGACAGTCAAAGACGGTGTTGATTTAGAAACAGCGACATTTGAAGACATCGATAAAAATCCAAAAAATCTGAAATTTGTTCATGACATTAATCCAGAGCTTTTAGCAACAACGTATCAAAATGACGAAGCTGAGCTAGTAGCAATCAATGCGAACTTTGCCTATAATGCAGGCTTGAACCCTGTGAAGGACTCTGTATTGCTGGAATCAGATAACTCACCATACGTAAATATTATTGCGGTTCGTTCAGAAGATGAAAAAAGCGAAGCAATTCAAAAGCTAGTGGACGCATTGCATAGTAAAGAAATCCAAGATTGGATTCTTGAAAAATGGGATGGTTCAGTTAAACCGGTAGATAAATAATAAGAAGAAGCACATCACCTTTTTTATTACTAGGATGATGTGCTTCATTTTTTCATGATTAAACGCCTAAAATTGTACAAACAATCTGGCTTAAAACGCCACTGGCAGTATTTTGGAATAGATCCGAAAGAAATTCTGTTTTATTATTCTTAACAGTTACTTCAAATTGTTTCTCATTTCTTTGTTGAGCAGCTGCTAAAGCTTCAACACTTGCAACTTTTACAGGAGAATCAATTTTTATTGTTGCGATTACTGCTTGTAACGCTGCTTCAATCGCTGTCCAGTTATAAGAGCCATCGATTTCTGTTTCTGTTTGAATAGTGTTCTTATTTCCAAAAGAAGAAGAATGGATAGCACTATTTTGAATATCTCCTACAGTAACAGAGGAGTGATCATCTGTTGTATTAAAACTGTCAGAATTATGGGAGTTAATAACAGCGTCCTTTTGAGTACCTGAGTTGATATTCGCATTATCTCCCTGTACGATGTGATGATCTCCATTAATAATTTTTTGTTCAGCAACATTTATGGTAGAAGACATGTGTTTGTTATTAAAAGCGGCTTCTATCATTGCGCGTACCTCATCCAGAAACTCTTCATCCTTAAAATTGATAAAGTAGCTTGTACCTGAGTTAAGATTGAACTGTAAATACATTTTACTATTACTATAGTTTTGATAGATTCGAAATATCCCATAGCCGGAAAGAGCCATACCGATTAATCCAATAATGGGTTGTACAAAAACAATAAGTAATGAGATAACAAAAATGATGAATAAAACATTTGGTATTTTTAATATTCTTTTTCCTGCATACAAATGTGAAACGTTACTGATTTGTAATGTGAAATCATCAAATTTTAATAAATTATCTTTAATAACAAAATTGTCTGTAATAATTTCACCTTCACCGTAGTCGAGAAATTTCGTTAAACCGTTATTCATTTAAAAGCTCCTTAGTATTCTTTTTGTTTGAAAAAGTGTTTTTTACGGATGTAATAATATCGTTTACAGATGTATATTGCAAGTTTATTCGGATAATAAGTTTGATTTAAATTTTATTTAGATATTAAAAATTGTCATTCATATAGGGCCAAAGTAAACTCATTATTTTCCATGAAAAGGGTTGCATTTTGGCTGTAGATGTTTTATACTTCGATTGTATTTATAAATACTTTATTTTTTATTCCTCAATATACAAAAAAATGTATTTTGAATGGATCGTAGAACATAGTAGACGATTCGTAATCTTACCAACCAATATACAAAAAAATGTATTTTGAGAATAGTTAAATCAGGAGGAATGGTTTATGAAGAAAATCGTAGTTGGCGGACAGATCGACAAGGCTGAGGTACAAGCATTAGTTGAGAAGTATGCAGATGGCAATTTCACTTCTGAAGTGAAAAGTGATTTGGACGCTGCAATGGCGATCAAATCTGGTCAGGCAGATTTTTATCTTGGTGCATGCAATACAGGTGGTGGTGGCGCTTTGGCGATGGCATTAGCTTTATTAGGAAGAGAAAATTGTGAAACTGTTTCTATGCCGGGAAAAGTCATGGATGAAGAAGATATTCGCCAAAGTGTTCGTAATGGCAAGAAAGCGTTTGGTTTTACTGCTCAGCATAAAGAAATCGTTGTACCGATTTTGATGGATGAGCTGGGAAAACTGGGAGAATAGCAAGGAGGAAATGAAATGGATGGATCTAAGGTAATGGAATTGGTTGTTATTGCTTTGTTGGGAGGCGTATGTTCGATTCTGGCAAATCGTGGAATCGCAGTGTTTAATGATGGGCTGCGACCGATCGTTCCGGAGTTTCTTGAAGGGAAAATCGGAAAAAAAGAAATTGCAGCAACAAGTTTTGCATTAAGCTTCGGCTTGGTTATCGGTTTTGGTATTCCAGTATCGATTGGGGCGTCAATTATCTTGGTGCATAGTATTTTATTGGCGACAGATATTATCGGTTCATGGTCACCGGAAGGAACAAAAGGGATGATCATTTCCGGAGCGGTCGGAGCCATTTATGGTGTGGGCATCGTTTTAGGATTACAGGCAGTCGTTGATTTGTTTGCGAAACTACCGATCAACTTCCTTGATTCTTTATCAATGGTAGGATCACCAGTCGTTATTGCCTTCTCAATTTTTCCGGCAGTGGCGATCGCCCATCAGCATAATTTCAAAAAAGGAGCAATTGCTTTTCTAGCAACTATGCTGACGTTATTCACAGTGAAAAAGTTTGGAACCTTTAATATCGGTAACGGAACAAGCTTTACACTGAGTGCAGAAGGAATGTCTTTACTTGTTGGGATGATTTTCATGATCGTATTCGCTATTCAGGTGAAAAGTGATGGAAATGATTCCAATCAGAGCTTGATGAGTATTTTCCTTGAGCGGGTGCAGCGTATCAAGAAAAACTGGATTTTGTTATCATTGACTGGTGGTTTGGTCAGTGCGGCAACAAGCTTATTAATGATTGCCGGAGACCCGATCTCTTTGAATCTTTTGAGTGAAGGGAAATTTAGTGAAGCAGCGTTAGCAGCATTCGCGCGTGGGATTGGATTTATCCCATTAGTCTTTTCTACAGCGATCGTTACGGGAGTATATAGTCCTGCAGGGACAACCTTTGTATTTGTTGTCGGTATTTTATTGAGAGGGAATCCGATTGTTGCTTTTGTAGCAGGAGCAGCTGTTATGTTTGTAGAAATCATGCTTCTTAGTGGTATGGCGAAGGGCTTGGATCGTTTCCCAGGCGTACGTGAAATGGGTGAACACATTCGAACATCTATGAATAAGGTATTGGAAGTTGCGTTGTTGATTGGTGGGGCGATGGCCTCTGAATCGATTGCACCTGGTATTGGTTATTTCTGGGTAATTGGTCTTTCGTTACTGAATAAGACGGCGAAGAAACCGATCGTTGATTTGGCAGTAGGACCAGTAGCAGCAATCAGTCTTGGTATTATTGTAAATATTCTTTATTTAGTGGGTCTGTTCACACCGGTAGGCTAAGTAGTGAAAGGGATGAAGTAGATGGCGGTATTAGTAGAAGGAATCACGTATATGCATGAGCACACGACGATCGATCTGTCTCGGATAAAAAATATCGATGATACGAATTTAAATTGTTTTGAAGAGACTGTCAAAGAATACAAAAAATTGTATACTAAAGGTGTAAGAAATATTGTCGATGTAACAGTCATGGATATGAAGCGAAATCCCCTGTATGTACAGAAAGCAGCAGAGGCTTCCGGAATCAATATTGTTCAGGCAACAGGCTTTTATACAGAACGCTTTTTACCTGAAATTGTTGACGATTATTCCACCCAACAGCTGGCAGAGCTGATGGTCAAAGAAATAGAAGAAGGTATTGCGGATACGACGATAAAAGCGCAGATTATCGGTGAGATTGGTTCAAGTAAGGATGGTTGGACAGAGCGAGAGAAAAAGGTCTTTCAGGCAGCGGTCATTGCACAAAAGAAAACAGGCGTGCCAATTACGACACATACAACACTCGGAACCTTTGGTCATGAACAAGTGGCGTTTTTCAAAGAAAACGATGTGGATTTATCAAAAGTCGTTATTGGGCATGTTGATTTGAATGGCAGTGGCGAGTATGTTCTCCATATGCTGGAGCAAGGTGTCTATGTCGAGTTTGATACCGTTGGCAAAGAAAACTATTTGCCGGATATCGAGCGTGTAAAGATGCTTCAACAGATTGAGGCAGCAGGCTATACAGACAAGGTATTTCTTTCAATGGATATTACTAGGAAATCGAATTTGGAATATCAAGAAGGTATCGGGTATTCCTATTTGCTAGATGTATTTGTTCCAATGATGAAGGAAAACGGGATATCTGAAGACTTCATTCAAAAAATGTTGGTCACAAACCCACAGCGATTCTTTTCAGAGCGATAGCTTCAGCTCTGTTTGATGCATGAATAAAAAAGAATCGAATGAAGGAGCGAAAAGTACGATGAATGTATATCCATTAGCAAGCTTGACTGTTGAAGAGGCTGCACAAATGCAGTTTCGTTTAGTGGACGAGGTGACAAAGGTTTTTACCGGAACCGAGATTTTGACTCGTGGTGATTTGGGCGTTATTCAAGGGTTGAACCAACCGATCACGACCAAAAAAGTGGAACAGGTGCTGGCAAACTTTTTTAACTGTGAAGCAGCGATGCTGGTCAGAGGTGCCGGAACAAGTGCCATTCGACAGGCATTACATGCTACAATAGGAACTGGCGGAACTATGCTGGTGCATGAGGCACCAATTTATCCAACCACAAAAACCTCGATCGAAATGATGGGAATTCAGACAAAAGCAGTTGATTTTAATGATCTTGATGCAGCCAAGAAGGCTGTTGCTGCTGGCGGTCTGGACGGTATTTTAATACAAGTAACCAGGCAAAAACTAGATGATTCGTATGATTTGGAAGAGCTGATCACGGCAATACGTGCGGTCGACAAAGAAATTCCAATCATTACAGATGATAATTATTCAACATTGAAGACTCCGGCAATCGGAGCACAAATCGGTGGAACGCTGGCTTGTTTCTCAACATTTAAGCTATTAGGGCCGGAAGGCATCGGCTGTATAGTCGGAGAAAAAGGCTACATTGATCGATTGCGTAAGGAAAATTATTCTGGCGGCAGTCAGGTCCAAGGGCATGAAAGCATTGCCGTTTTACAAGGGATGATTTATGCTCCTGTAGCTCTGGCGTTGTCAGCAAAAGTCAGTGAAGAAGTTTGCCAACGATTGAACAGTGGTGAAATAGCTGGAGTAGATGAAGCCTTTATTGTCAATGCACAATCAAAGGTTGTCATCGTCAAATTGAAGCAGCCGATAGCGAAGGAGGTTCTTGCAGCCGCTGAGAAGCTAGGGGCTGCACCAAATCCTGTTGGTGCAGAATCAAAGTATGAATTTGTTCCAATGTTCTATCGCATTTCCGGAACCTTTCGAGCAGCCGATCCGCAAGCGGAGGAGCAGATGATTCGAATCAATCCGATGCGTGCAGGAGCAGATACGATTCTTCGTATTTTACAACAGGCGATGATAGAGAAATAAAAGAAAAGGGTGAATGGAAAAATGAATGAGATGTTTCTAAAGAAAAAGGGGATCGTGACCAATTACTTGGCTTCTGATTTGATTCAGCTGAAAAAAGGGGATAAACTGCCCATCGTCAGTGAATACCAAAAGAAATTCAATGTTTCAAGAGGAACAGTTCAAAATGCATTGAATTTCTTAAAAGAAAAACAAGCCATTATTTGCGAGAGCCGAGGACATTTAGGAACATTTCTCGTTGATATCAATTATTCCATTCTACAAGAATATGCTGTTTCCGAGTCTGTTCTGGGAACAATGCCTCTGCCTTACTCAAGGCTTTATGAAGGCTTTGCAACAGGATTGTATTCCTCGTTTGAACAGCAAAATATTAAACTAAATATGGCCTATATTCGCGGGTCAAAGGAAAGAATTCGTTCGATCTGTACAGAAACCTATCGTTTTGCAGTTGTTTCACGCTTTGCAGCGAAGGAAGCAATTGCTCAGAAGGAACCAATTCAAATTGTGAGCGATTTTGGGGAACATACCTATCTTTCACAGCATATCCTTTTATTTGCCGATGTTTCAAAAAATCAGATAGAAAATGGGATGAAGGTCGGGATCGACTACAGCTCATATGACCAACAGCTTCTGACACAGACACTGACAGACGGCTTTGAGGTCGAGCTTATTGAAATGCCCGGGCATCAATTGATCCATGGCTTGAATCAGCAAAAAATCGACGCTGGAGTCTGGAACTATGATGAAATCGTGGATAAAAACTATCAGAATATGAATTATAAATTTTTGGAAGCATCACAAATTCAAGAAGATATGAGTGCCGCTGTGATCATTTGTCATAAGGACGATCAGGCGATGCAGGCAATTTTGAAAAACAACTTATTGAAAGAAGAGATCGTGTTGATTCAAAAACAGGTGACTGCAGGAGAAATGGTTCCCCGCTACTAGCAGGAGGTACTATGATTAGACAAAAATTGATTGTATTAGAGGAATCCGGCATCATTGATGCGGAGGTCCATAACTATGTATTAGCAGTGTGTGAGTATCTGAAGGAAAAACAGGTGATTAAAGAGGAGCAAGAGGCGGATGTGTTCCTGACTCATTTGGCGATGGCTGCGGCCCGTCAGAAAAGTGGGGAAAAGGTCAATGCGCTTGAGCCGTTTATCAAAGAACAAATCATTAGCGATCCTCAGTATTTACACTCACAATCATTATGGCAGGAGCTTTCAGAGCTGGCGGCTATTGATTTTGATGACTCAGAGCTGGACTACTTCTACCTGCATATATGCAATATGCTGAATGAAGGGTAGGGGGTTGGATGTTTTTAGATGTAGTACGTAGAAGAAATCCCCAGCTGATTGATGTAGCCAAGCAGCTTCATCAATCTGGGCAAATATTACCGGATACCTACATTTTAGATTTAGACAGTATCATGGCGAATGCTGCGGTTATGAAGCAGCAGGCTGAGAAGTCGGGTATTGATTTATTTTATATGACAAAGCAATTGGGTCGCAATCCACTCGTTGCACAGGCCGTTAGAAAAGCTGGCATCGATAAAGCAGTCGTTGTTGATTTTAAAGAAGCTTTGGTGATGATCGACAATGATTTGCCAATTGGAAATGTTGGGCATCTGGTACAGGTCCCCGTTCATTTGTTGAAGAAAATCATTGCTCATCGGCCAGACTATCTGACTGTGTACTCTTTAGAAATGTTAAAAAAGATCGATTCTATTTGTCAGGAGTTAGGCGTCACTCAACGTATTTTGGTGAAAATCGTAGAGGCTGACGACCAAATCTATGAAGGGCAGTATGGCGGTTTTCATCTGGCTGATCTGCCGGAGCTGATCAAAGCCAGTCGCGAAATGAAGCAGATTGAGCTTGCCGGTCTAACGTCGTTTCCATGTTTCTTGTTTGATGGAACAGAGGAACTGATACCGACTCATAATGTGGAAAGTATCAGGAAGGCCAGAGCGATATTTGCAAAGCATGGCATTGAGCAATTGGAGCTGAATATCCCCTCTGCAACATGTGTCCGTACAATTCCGTTCATCAAGGAACTTGGGGGAACGCAAGGGGAGCCTGGTCACGCATTGACAGGAACAACGCCGTTACATGCCAAGCTGGATTTACCGGAAGTGCCGGCAATGGTTTATGTCAGCGAAATTTCTCATACGTTAGATCAGCATAGCTATTTTTATGGTGGTGGTTATTATCGCCGAGGACATTTAGAAAACATTTTGGTCAGTGGAACAGAGGAACGATTGGATCGAATGATCCCGTTCTCAGCGGAAAACATTGACTACTATTTACAGGCGGAGCAGGAACACGAAGTCGGTGCTACTGTTATCGCAGCGTTTCGAACACAAATCTTTGTTACCAGAAGTGATGTAGCAGTTGTTTCCGGTATTCAAAGTGGTAGTCCCAAGCTTGAAGGAATTTTTGACAGTCAAGGAAATAGAATAAGAAGGTGAGACCCATGGGACGTTTTGTAGTGATCGTATTAGACAGCTATGGTGTAGGCGCTATGGCTGATGTAAAAGAAGTTCGACCAAGGGATCTAGGCAGTAATACAGCACTGCATATCATAGAGAAAAATCCGACGATTCAGCTTCCAACCTTAGAAGCACTGGGCTTGATGAATGCGATCGGTGAAGAATATAAGCAGCATAAATTTTCTGAGACGGCAAATTGGGGAACAGCGAATCTGGCACATCACGGGGCAGATTCATTCCTTGGACATCAGGAAATCATGGGTACAACGCCTAAAATTCCGTTGATTCAGCCGTTCAATGCAAAAATCGATGTCGTGGAGGAAGCACTGGCAGCTCACGGCTACTCTGTTCGTCGCGTTGGGCAAGAAGACGAGCCTAAGATACTCGTTGTTAATGACTGTGTCACAGTGGGGGATAATTTAGAAACAGACTATGGTCAGGTTTATAATGTGACCGGCTGTCTGGATTTGATTTCCTATGAAGCCTTAAAGGAAATCGGGCATTGCGTCCGTGAAGTTGTACAGGTCTCGCGGGTGATCACTTTTGGCGGAGAGCAAGTGGATTTAAATGATTTGTTGGCTGCTCGAAAAGTGAAGAATAACGAAATTGCAGGTGTGGATGCACCAGAATCCGGTGTCTATAATAATGGGTATCAAGTCGTTCATTTAGGCTATGGGATCGATAAGAATGTACAGGTACCGACGATTTTGGACAAGGCGGGAGTGACAGTTTCTTTACTTGGCAAGGTCGCTGATATTGTTCAAACAGCAAGTCGTCATTTATTTCCTGGTGTGGATAGCGATGAGCTATTTGATTCGTTGCTTGGGGAAGTACAGGAAATTCAACATGGCTTTATCTGTTTGAATATTCAGGAGACCGATCTGGCAGGGCACGCGGAAGATGTGATGCGTTACTCAGACCGCTTGGAGCTCAGTGACCGTCGGATCAAAGAACTGCTTCCTAAGCTAGAAGAGGGCGATGTCTTGATCGTCATGGCTGATCATGGGAATGACCCAACGATCGGTCATAGCAATCACACACGAGAGCGTGTGCCGCTGTTGGTATACAGTAAAGGCATCGAGAAAAAACAAATCGGGGAAAGGAAAACACTTGCTGATGTAGGTGCAACCGTTGCAGAGTATTTTGACGTTGCTGCACCACAGCATGGTACATCATTTTTAAATAAGATTTTTGATTGAAACTAAGTCAGGTCTGAAAACGACGATAGTAATTGACGTTTTTAGTACGTGCGAATAGAAAGTGCAAAAATAGGAGGTCGGAGGAGTAGCTATCTTCCGACCTTTTTTGTTTTAGTAGGTATGGAATGTTCACAAAATAGGATGGAGTGTGCCCAGATGAAGAAACCTACTGCAATAGATGGGGCAAAAAAAAGCTTTATTGCGTTAAAAAATCCCTATGATTCTGTAGAAAAAGTGTATCCAATGGTTATTGATCATTTTCAAGAGACCGAAGCTGTTTATTATGCGGGAGTCAAAAATCGTAGTCAGATTTCGCCGGCATTTATCCAATCATTGGAGGATATTGATGTGTACCTCCATACTCTGGATAAGGCTTCGGTAGCTGGACGAGCAGTGGATATTCAATTGAAAAACCCTTATACAGGACGACCGATGACTGGTTCATCTAGTGGGACAGCGATCAATGTCCTTTTAGGCATCAATGATATCGGTATTGGAACAGATGGTGGCGGTTCGGTCTTGGCTCCGGCAATGGCGGTCAACTTGATCGGTTTTATCAGTCCACTGCTGGATCAGGAAAATAGGAAGAAACTTGCAGCTAAAGTATCGACGGATGGTATTGCTTTTCAACCATCTCTGGGATTTATCACAGAAGCGTTTGCTTTGCTGAAGCAGGTCGTGTATTTCTCGTTACCCATTAATGAAGAGATAGATGAAGAAATCCCAGAAGTCATTTACGATCCTGCAGATTTTTCAAAAGAAGAGATGGATACTTGGAAAGGGCAATGCGAGACAGCAGATTTATCTTTTAAATTTGATGGCCGAGATGAGGTGATGCCGAAGCTGAAAAAATTGCTGGCAACCTGCGATGTGCTGATTAGTAAGGAAGGACCGATAGACATTGACGGGTTAGGAGATACAGTCCTAGGGCATTTTGATGAGCGGACACAGGAGCAACAGCGACAAGGGAAAAAAGGGTTTCTGCGTGTAGTCAATATGCTTGATGCAACAGCGATCACCATACCGATGGAAGAATTTGCAGTAGGCTGTCTGCTGATTTGCGAATCGACGCCGGAAAAAATCAGCAAGCTATTTCGGCTTGCTGAACAATGGCCGAAGGTGAACAATCCTTACGCTCGTTACTTTTCAGAGTGTGAAGAATATTACCCGCAAGGATTCGGGGAAGGATAGAGTGAATTGAGGTCGGGACAGAAGTGTTCAGCTATTCGGTTTTAGATGTCTTAAGGAATGTGGGCTTGGGTTATACCCCAAGCTCTTTTTTGTCATTTACGGAGAGGTTCTCACTAAAAATTTCACGTTTTTATTAGAAAAGCGCTATCATCCATAGGAATCAACTAATTGTCATTTTTTGTTTAGTTATTATTTGCTATCAAAACTTCTTCTTAAGTTATAAATATTATAATTAAGCATTCTGAATAGAGCGCAAACATATGAAAAATAGCGAATCATGACGGCAAAGAGATTGCGATTCATTATCAATTAGGATAGAATGAATGAGAACGAAATTTTAATTTAAAAGTTGGAGGGAACAATGCATGTCAGTTTTAGAAATCAAAAATCTGCACGTATCAATTGACGATAAAGAGATCCTGAAGGGCGTAGACCTGACAATGAAAACAGGGGAAATCCACGCGATCATGGGACCGAACGGAACAGGGAAATCAACATTATCCGCAGCAATCATGGGGAACCCGAATTATGAAGTAACTGAAGGCGAAATTCTTTTAGACGGCGAAAATATTCTGGAACTAGAAGTTGATGAGCGCGCACGTTTAGGTCTATTTTTGGCGATGCAATACCCAAGCGAAATTCCGGGAATCACGAATGCAGAGTTCATGCGTGCAGCAATCAATGCAACGCGCGACGAAGACAATAAAATCTCTGTGATGGATTTCTTGAAGAAATTAGATAGCAAGATGGATTTATTGAATATGCCGGAAGAAATGGCGGAACGTTACTTGAACGAAGGCTTTTCCGGTGGGGAAAAGAAACGGAATGAAATCCTGCAGCTGTTGATGCTTGAACCAACTTTTGCTATTTTAGATGAGATCGACTCTGGGCTGGATATCGATGCGTTGAAAGTCGTTGCGAAGGGTGTCAACGAAATGCGCGGTGAAAACTTTGGTTCATTGATCATTACCCATTACCAACGTCTATTGAACTACATCACGCCAGATGTGGTGCATATCATGATGAACGGTAAAGTAGTGAAGACAGGCAATGCTGATTTGGCGAAGCGTCTGGAAGCGGAAGGCTATGCAGGAATCAGTAAAGAATTGGGTATTGAATACAAAGAAGAAGAAGCGTAAGGGGGACAAGGTAAATGAAAGATATGAATACAAACGCTTATCTTGACGAAATCAACGCCTTTTCCGCTCAAATGGAAGAACCTTCATGGATGAATGAATTACGCGTCTCAGCTTTGGAAAAGGCGACAGAGCTTGAACTGCCGATGATCGAGCGTGTGAAATTTCATCGTTGGCCATTATTTAATGTAAATACAGAAGCCTATGTACCTGCTTCTGCAAATGTGCCAAATTTTGGTGAGATGAAAGACAATCCAGTGATCGTTCAGCAAAATACTGCAACGATTTTTGAACAGTTGTCTGTTGATTTGGCAGACAAAGGCGTGATTTTCACGGATATTTTTTCAGCGATGCAGGAATATCCTGAATTAGTGAAAGAATATTACATGACCAAAGCTGTTCAAGTGGATGAAGATAAATTAACTGCGTTCCATGCAGCATTTATGAACAGTGGTGTTTTCTTATATGTACCGAAAAATGTAGTGATCGAAGAGCCGATCGAAGCTCTTTTCTTCCAGGATTCATCTAGTGAGCAGTCATTCTTCAAGCATGTGCTGATCGTGGCTGACGAGCATAGTGAAATCAGTTATCTGGAAAGATATCAGACGTTGGCTGGTGAAAAGCACAAGGCTGCAGCGAATATTATTGTTGAAGTGATCGCAAAAGCTGGTGCGAAAGTAAAATACTCAGCCATTGATCAATTAGGTGAAAACCTTTCTACTTATATGAATCGTCGGGGTCATATCATGCGTGATGCTTCTATCGACTGGGCATTAGGTGTGATGAATGATGGCGATGTCGTGGCTGATTTTGATTCTGATTTAGTGGGCGAAGGTTCACATTCTGAGGTCAAGGTCGTAGCGATCAGTGCTGGAAAACAAACACAGGGAATCGATACTCGTGTTACGAATAAAGCTTCTCATTCGATTGGTCATATTCTGCAGCACGGCGTTATTCGTGACAGAGGAACATTGACCTTCAATGGGATCGGTCATATCCTGAAAGGGGCGAAGGGCGCAGATGCACAGCAGGAAAGCCGTGTCTTGATGCTTTCTGATAAAGCTCGTGGGGATGCCAATCCGATTCTTTTGATCGATGAAAATGAAGTAACGGCAGGACATGCGGCCAGTGTTGGTCGTGTCGATCCGGAGGAAATGTACTACTTGATGAGTCGTGGTCTGCGAAAAGCAGAAGCAGAGCGCTTGGTTATTCGTGGTTTCTTAGGCTCTGTGATCACAGCGATCCCAGTCAAGGAAGTACGGGATGAATTTGTTGAAGTAATCGAAGGGAAGTTGAATGCATGATAGATGTAGAGAAGATTCGTCAAGAGTTTCCGATCTTGTTTCAAGAAGTCAATGACGAGCCACTTGTATATCTGGATAATGCAGCAACGACTCAAAAACCGAAGGCAGTTTTAGACAAGCTGACTTATTATTATGAACACGACAATGCGAATGTCCATCGTGGTGTCCATACCTTAGCAGAACGGGCAACGAAGGAATATGAAGCCGCACGTGAGAAGCTGAGAAAGCTGATCAATGCGGGAGAAACCGCAGAGGTCCTGTTTACCAGAGGAACCACGACAGGGCTGAACTGGATAGCTAAGAGCTATGGCGATTTGGCTGTAAATGCCGGTGATGAAATCGTGATCTCGTACATGGAACATCATTCCAATATCATCCCATGGCAGCAGTTGGCTACTCGCAAGGGAGCAACGTTGAAATACATCGATATCACTCCTGAAGGCTATTTGGATATGGAGAGTGCCAGAAAACAAATCACGGATAAAACAAAGATTGTATCCATTGCCCATGTCTCAAATGTTTTAGGTGTGATCAATCCTATAAAAGAGTTGGCAGCACTGGCTCATGCGCATGGCGCTGTGATGGTCGTTGATGGCGCACAGGCAGTACCGCATATGACAGTTGACGTGCAAGAGCTAGATGCAGATTTCTTTGCTTTCAGCGGACATAAAATGTGCGGACCAACTGGAATTGGTGTATTATATGGAAAACGCGCGCTGTTGGAAAAAATGGAACCAGTTGAATTCGGCGGTGAGATGATCGATTTTGTGAATCTCTATGATAGTACCTGGAAAGAGCTTCCTTGGAAGTTCGAAGCAGGGACACCGAATATCGCCGGAGCGATTGCCTTGGGTGAAGCGGCAGAGTATCTGATGAACATTGGTTTAGAAGAGATTCATCAGCATGAGGCAGAAATTGTTGCTTATGTGCTGCCGAAGCTACAAGCAATTGAGGGACTGACGGTCTACGGACCACAGGACCCGAAAGACCATACAGGTGTGATCGCCTTTAATCTGGACGGACTGCATCCACATGATGTAGCGACTGCTCTGGATATGGAAGGTCTGGCAGTACGTGCCGGCCATCATTGTGCCCAGCCGCTGCTGAAATATTTGGATGTTTCTTCTGCAGCAAGAGCGAGTTTTTATCTTTATAATACAAAAGCAGATGCAGATCGTCTGATCGAGGCGATCATGGCAACGAAGGAGTTTTTCCAAGATGGCGTTATCTAAATTAGAAAATCTATACCGTCAGGTAATATTGGATCATTCCAGCCATCCCCATCATCATGGGACGCTGGGCGATTCCAGCAAAAAAATCGAAATGAACAACCCTACTTGTGGCGACGTAATCGAACTACAGGTCGATATTCAAGACGATATCATCAAGGATATTGCTTTTTCCGGCAGCGGCTGTTCGATCAGTACAGCGAGTGCCAGTATGATGACGGACGCGGTGATCGGCAAATCGGTCGCAGAAGCAGAAGAGCTGGCTGAAGCCTTCTCACAACTGGTGCAAGGCAACGAAGTACCTGATGATGAGAAGCTGGGCGATGCCTCTATGTTGAAAAATGTCAGTAAGTTTCCGGCACGGATCAAATGTGCCACACTGGCTTGGAAGGCATTGGAAAAAGCTGTTGAGAACGATGGTCAAGGAACGGCAGGTCAACTGCACTGCTAGGCAATAGCACGAAGACAAATCAATACATTTTGACGAGGAAACCATTTCCCCGCTTAGCATACTAGAAGAGGGAGCGTGAAACAATGAGCGGCGTACCAGAGTTAGAAGAATATAAATTCGGCTTCCACGATGATGTTCAACCGGTTTTCAGTACGGGTGAAGGGCTGACTGAGGAAGTCGTACGTGAGATATCTCGAGTAAAACAAGAACCGGAATGGATGCTTGAGTTCCGCTTGAAATCATTGGAGCAGTTCAACAAGATGCCGATGCAAAAATGGGGCGCAGATCTGTCCGATATCGATTTCAATGCAATCAAATATTACCAAAAACCAAGTGATCGTCCAGCACGTGACTGGGACGATGTACCGGATAAAATCAAAGAAACCTTCGAGCGTATCGGGATTCCGGAAGCTGAGCGTGCCTATCTGGCGGGTGCTTCTGCCCAGTATGAATCAGAGGTTGTCTACCACAACATGAAGGAAGAATTCCAAAAGCTGGGGATCATTTTTACAGATACGGACTCTGCTTTGAAGGAATACCCTGACTTATTCAAGGAATACTTTGCGAAGCTAGTTCCGCCAACAGATAACAAGCTGGCAGCCCTGAACTCAGCCGTATGGTCAGGTGGAACCTTCATCTACGTACCAAAAGGCGTAAAGGTCGATGTGCCATTACAGACTTACTTCCGAATCAACGCAGAAAACACGGGTCAGTTCGAACGGACATTGATCATTGTTGATGAAGATGCCAGTGTTCACTACGTAGAAGGCTGTACTGCACCAACTTATACAAGTAATAGTCTGCACGCGGCTATCGTGGAAATCTATACACGTAAAAATGCCTACTGCCGTTACACAACGATCCAAAACTGGTCAGACAATGTCTACAACCTAGTAACGAAACGTGCGAAAGCCTATGAAGGTGCGACGGTTGAATGGATCGATGGGAACCTTGGTGCGAAAACAACCATGAAATACCCAAGTGTTCAACTAGACGGACGCGGCGCCCGCGGCACGATGCTTTCTATCGCCTTTGCCGGTGAAAACCAAGTGCAGGACACAGGAGCAAAAATGATCCACAACGCACCGAACACCTCTAGCTCGATCGTTTCCAAATCGATCGCTAAAGATGGCGGCGAGGTGAACTACCGCGGTCAAGTGACCTTCGGTAAGGACAGTGCTGGATCGATCTCACACATCGAGTGTGACACAATCATCATGGATGATAAATCCAAATCCGACACGATTCCATTCAATGAGATCCACAACAGTCAAGTGGCTTTGGAGCATGAGGCGAAGGTCTCAAAAATCTCCGAAGAGCAGCTGTACTATCTGATGAGCCGTGGACTATCAGAAGTTGAAGCGACTGAGATGATCGTCATGGGATTCGTGGAACCATTTACGAAAGAACTACCGATGGAATATGCGGTGGAGTTGAATAGACTTATTTCTTATGAGATGGAAGGCAGTGTAGGTTAATACTTGAATATATGCTCGAAACGTTGATATAATAGCGTTTCGAGTTTTTTGTTTTATCTTATTTTAAAATTTGACCAGCTTTTGACCAGCTTTTTCAAAATTACTCCATCAGATTTGCAAAGGACTGTCCAACATCTTTTGGTGCATTATTTGTAATATGAGCATAAATGTCCATTGTGACTTTACTGTTTTCATGTCCGGCTCTTTGCTGAACTACTTTGATAGGTCTGCCATCTTCCAATAGCAAGCTAATGTGAGTATGCCTGAATCCATGCGGTGTGATAACAGGTAAATCATATTTTTTTAGGATATATCTTAGCCAATCATTCACTGTGTTCGGCATATAAAGTGTATTCTTTTTGCTTGTAAATACATGCTGTTCTTCGGAACTTGTATTGTATCCCAATTTGAAATAATCTTCTTTTTGTTGTACCCGCCAGTTATTGAGTATAGCAATAGTCCGATCGTCTAAAGAGATGGTACGTCTAGAAGCTTTTGTTTTTGGTGTTTGAATTATGACTTTATTATGCTCGTTTACAGCGAGAGTTTTATCAACATGCAATTCTTTATTAAACATATCTATGTCCTTCCATTGTAGAGCAAGGACTTCACTTTTTCGCATACCGGTGTAGGCTAAGAGTCTAAAGAAAGTATATTGCTTCATATTTCCAAAATCTTTAAAGGCATCTAGTAAAGCCTTTAATTCTTCTTTAGAATAATATTTACGCTTTTCCTCCTGTTCTTTTTTACGTGGGAGGAGGGTTTTTCTCATAGGGTTATTTTCAATATACTCCATCGAAACACCATAGCCCAAAATTTGTGCCGTCTGTTTTCTCATATAGTCGTAGCTTTCATAATCATTGTGCCATTGATTAACAACTTTTTGGCAGTAAGAAACAGAAATATCAGCTAATTTGAGTTTACCGAATTCAGGTAATATTTGATTCTTTGCGTAGCGGACAGATATAGCAACTGTAGAAGGCTTTACACTTCCACGCTGGTGTTCAATCCATTCCTCGTACAGATCACTAAAAGTCATATCTTCTTCTTTCTTTTTTCGACCATATTTAATAGTATAGATATGCTCGTCTAGTGCTTTTTGAGCTTCTGGCTTGGTGCTAAAACCACGTCTAGTTGTACTAATTTTTTCACCGGTTCTTGGGTCAGTTGCAATATGACCTTTATACATCCATGCTATTTGACCATTTTTCTTCTTGTATTTTGATATCTTTGCCATTACCATCGTCTCCTTATTTTTCAGTTATAAAGGAGAACCTACCGTTTTTAGCATCACCTCCTTTAAGTTTATTTTTTCCAGTACTTACTATATTCTTTATTAATACTGTCTAGTTTTTCTTCTAATTGATTCATAGCTATCCTCAATTCAGCATAGCCGGTTGTATTTTCTTCTCTGTCTTCGTAAAACCAGTCTAGGCTTCTTTTTATAGAATTAGTCAAAGTAATAATGTCGTCGGCAGCATCGTTTTCAATGTAGCTTAAAAAATTTTTTGCTATTTCAATCAAATCATAATGAGTTAGACCTTCTTCTATTGATAAAACAGTGGTATTTTTTGCAACTTCATATTTGGTTTTATCATCCATACTAGGAAAAATGTCTTTCCAATAATTTCTAAATTCCTGAAAATCAGATTCCTCAAGGTAGTCGAATAACGATATGTCATCCTGTCCTCGATAAGTAATAATGCTATCTCGATATACTATTAATCCCATTATGTAATCTTCAAGAGTGCCGAATTTTAATTCATTTACAGTCGTATTACCAAGTTCCGCAATTCGTTCAAAGCGCTCTTTACTAGGATAAAATAGCCCGTGTTCCCATCCGTATATAATTTTTTTGCCAAGTGGTTCAGCATTTTGATTTACAATTTTTCCGAACTCGGGTTGAGTAAGCTTGAGTCTTTTTCGTATTTTCTTTATTTCGATACCAGTACGCTTTTTCCTATCATTGGTTGTTAATGCTATTCTATTTTTCATAATTAACTACCTCCTATTGATAATCATACAATAAAAAGGGGTTATTTTCAACAGTTTTACAAAAGTGTTGAAAACATCTCTTTTTTGGTGTATAGTTAGTTTGTGATAAAAACAGAAGGATTAATATATAATCTTTTCAACAATCTATCACCTAATAACGAACCTAACAGCGTGATTTTAGTAGCTTATCCTACTCGGTTCGTGGAAATCGGATATTTTTGTTTTGAAATGAATGGAGAGATAATTTTCTCACCTCTTATTTTTGATGCAAAAACTTCCAACCACGAAAGGAGGAAGGGGTATGACGGCAATAAGTATTGATCAAATTGTTTCCGCACAAGTTGAAGGACAAGTGAGAGAAATAATCAGTACTGAGTTAAAATCTGCTTTTGAAGGGGGCGTTTTTTGTGTTTATCCGGAGTATATGAGTTATCAGCAAGCTAGTGATTATCTTGGAATCTCAAAAGGAACACTTAAAAAGTATATTTCTCAGTACGGACTACCCGTCATGAAAATTGAGAGTGTCACTAGACTGAAAAAGTCTGATATTGATAAATTCATGGAAGCGAATCGAGTGTAGAGATATTAAAGAGTAACATAATATCTCTAATGCACTCAATCACAAAATACGAAGGAGAATACACAATGGAAACCCATATTGAAAAACTTATAATAGAGAAGATAAATACTCTATTTATTACCAATAGAAAAAGCTACTTAGAGCAATATGGTAAAGGAGAAGCAGTCACTTACAGGACGGTGTGGTACACCTTATCCGATGGAGTAGTTGCAAAGCATCTAAAGCATAAAAAGACTATAGGTGTTCGGCTGGGAGATGGAGGGCTAACTAAATTTTTAACTTTTGATGTGGATATTTTGGATGTCCATGATTGCCGGCAGACGACATTAAACTTAGTCGATTGCTTAATTGACATATATGGTATTTCTTTAGGAGATATCCATGTTTCAATAAGTGGGCTAAAAGGTTATCATGTTGATTTATACTTTGATGATGTTATCAGAGAGAAAGAACTCGAAGCTTTTTATTTTGAAGTATTAGAGTATCTCGGAGAAACAACTAAGAGAATTGAACGACGTCCGACAACAAGTTACGGGGTTAAGCTTCCTATGGGATTTCATAGAAAAAGCAGGGTTCTATGTTGTTATGTAAATAATCAGACATTAGAGCCACTTCCTTACAATCACATTTTATCTATCAAACAAATGAGCCTGGATGAGTTTAAAGAATCAATTCTTAATGATTGTAATAAATCAGTAGACATTAAGAAGAACATTAGTAATAAGAATACTGGTTTTTTCAATGAGGTAAACTTTTCTCAAAAAGAAGTAGCAGAAGTTTTTAATACCGGTCACTTGATACGATCTAATTCGAGAGATGCTTTTACTTTCAGAGGAGCTATCTGGCTAAAAGAACAAGGATATTCAGAAACTGGAACACGGTCGGTTATTTTTGAAATTATAGAAAATACTCTTGCGAACAATGAAACAAGATGCTATATTTCTTCAAAGTCTTTAACTAGGCTGAAAAAAGAAACGAGTCGGGTTGTCCGTCTTGTATATGACCGTGATTATAAAATTATTGGTAGAAAAAAAGAAATTTCATTATACAAAAATGAGATTGATTTACTTTTAGAAAAAGTGAAGCGTACGCACCATTTACGACTTGCGTTCAGTATGTTAGTTCATTCTAAGTTGTACGCCGATGATGACGGAGTATTTTATTTTCCATATAGCTCGATGGAAAGGCATGGTATTGGTAAAAATCGTACACGAGTTCTAACGTATATTCAATACCTTGAAGAACTTGGTATTTTAGAGATTGTTAGTCGAGATAATTCTGGTGGAAACATGTGTAAGAAGCCTAACAAGTATAGAATGCTAATTCAGGCAGAAAAAGGTGACGGAGTATCCTACACCATAAAGAGTGAAGGAGAACTTTCCTTGGAAACAGTGAGGGCAAGTCTTTATGACAAAGAGGAATTAGCAGTGATGGAGAATAAACAAGATAAAATCATCTATTATCTTTAAAAAAGTAAAGCCGGGTATCCAATCAGATAAGGATACTCCGGCTTTTTGTTATGGCTTAAAAGTTGTTCTTTCAATTTCTTGCTTTTTTAGAAGTTTCATATAGCTAATAGTTCGTTGTGTATCTTCGGCATTTAAAGAGCGGTAGAGGGCAAGAAATTCTTCTTCGGATTCAACTACATCTTTATCCAAAAAGTGGCTAACAGGGGTTCCTAGAGCTTTTGAGAGGGCTGTGAGGCTTTCTAAACTAGGTTCAGTTACAGAGGTCTCCCATCGTGTAATTGCCTGTTGTGTTGAATGAATTCTCTTAGCTAGCTGCTTCTGCGTCCAACCTAAAGCACGCCGTCTCTCCCTAATCGTTTTAGCATATTGCTTTTGTTTCATTAAATACACCTCTCCTTTGTTATATTACAACAACACGTTGTATTTGTATTGATAATAAACAATGGAAAACCACATAATGAGTTGAAATACATCAAGTTGTTGTTTATAATGGTGCTAAGGAGTGAGCAGATGAAGAAGACTAGTAGGCTTAGTCAGTATAGGGAAGCGAAAAGGATTTCTCAAAGTGAGATGGCTGAAAAGATGGGTGTAACACAACAGTGTATCAGCTCTTGGCAAACTGGACGGACAATTCCAAAGCCTCATCAAATGAAGCTATTGTCCGGTATTTTAGAAGTACCAATAGATGAGCTTTTCTATGAGGAATTTAACAAAGTATAATAATTAAATGTAAAGGATAACCCCACCCCGTAGTATTTTGACCGTACTTTATACACCCCTAACAACTGGAGAACAACTACTCGGGGTGTGTTTTTTTTGTTTTTTGGAATCCGACTATATTTATTTGTATCTGAAATGAAACAGAAATATCATCTATAAATGTTGATATAGCAATGTTTTATTCGTTTCAGATAGTAACAGCCAATAAAGGAGTTTTCCGGCATTTTTGACCGTTTTATATCACTAAATAGTACTGTTTTTTTTAGAAATAGCTATATGCAATGTTTCATTTATAGTTGAAATCAGGGAGGATAAGGAGAATGCAATTAGTTGTGACAAAGCAAAAAAAATTAATGATGAGTATGGGGCTAATAGTAATACTATTAGTGCTAACATCGTGTGGAAATAATAAGTTTATAGGTAAATGGGAAGCCTACACCGACCAAGGATATCGGTTAGACATTACTATTACTAAAAAGGCTATACAAATCCATTCTGGGGACAATTTAAATGAGTTACCATATACACACGGTAAAACCGATGATAATATGCCGATGATTGAAGCAGAAAAAGACGGCGTTTTAATGATGGCTAGTATCTCAGAGAAAACGGACACCGTAAAAGATGAAATACTTTACTTACTTATATCTAATGATGGAGGTTACACCTCACAGCAGATAGTCGGTAAAAAGGTTAATAAAAGCGATATAAGTTTCTTACAAGTGTGTATACTCGCTTTAATCGGAATAGGTGTAATAACTCATATACAACAGAAGAAAGGCAAGGACAAGACACATGGATGAAGAGAATAGAGTTACAGAAAGCCAACTAGCTTACCATATGAACCGTTATAAGAAAATTAGTTTACAGCTCGTTATAGGTTTCTCAGTTATGCTTGCATTCTTTATGGGGCTATGGTCAACTATACCTTTTATCATTTTCCTTCTTGTTGGAAGAGCTTGGTTTTTAAAGCAGTATGAGCGGAACATCAGAGATACTAACGAAATAATCAAAGATGAATAGTACAGAGGACAGCTAAGAAAGAGCTTTGCAAAGAAGATTTTGAGTGGGCTATATTTAGTTAAATATAATCAATAGAGGAACATTGAAAGATATTATTCTTCCAATGTTCTTTATTTTCTCAGCGGGTATTTCTTGACTCCATTTCTGACTCCGTCTTATTGATTTTAGTTGAACTTAGATGAGTATTTAAACTAGCTATTTCTTAATTCCTGTTCCCATGTAACTTGTCTTGAACCTCATTGATATTGACTTTTCAAACTATGTCGAACAAGGGAAAACAATATTTATGGATGGACAAGCAATCAGTTACAACGAGATATATGGAAGAGTTATAAGAGCTAATAATTAGTAATAGTTCAGTTGAAGATGAGAGCTTTTATCTAATCTTTGCTATAATTAGAGCAGTCATTCAATGCTGGAGATTTGAAAACAAAGAGGAGGTCATTGTATGAATTTATTCTTAACCATAATTGCTACAGGAATACCGGGCTTCATGTCATATTGGTATTTGAGCAAAATAGGATTAGTGTATTTTGATAAAGATAAAAAAGATGAAAAAGTTGTAGTTTTAGGTGCACTATCTTTACTTAATATGGGCTTCTCCATTTTTTTGATGTATTTATCATTTGATAAAATTTTAAATAAAAAAATTGATTTTTTTAAACTTAGTATTTATGGTGCGGTGATCTTATTTCTAGTGGCATGTATAGTCAGCTTTTTATTAACTTACTTTGTTTATCCTCGGGCATTGAAGGAAGTGAATACTTCCATTGAAAAGAAACTAGATAAAGATTTGGTACCATACACTACAAACAAACCAACTATTGAACATCTTATACAGAATCCGACGTTTCCTTATAACTCAGTGTACATATTTAAAAATGATGATAAGAAAACTTTTGTAGAGAGCGGTATTTTAGAACGATTATCTGTAACTGAGGGTTCATTTAAAATGTCTATTTCTCCTAATACTTTTAGTACTGAGGAAGATTTCAAATACAAAGAGGTTAGAGCTCTATTCAATGGTGAGCACTATACTAAAGACAGAAAACATATCTATTTTGACTTTGACAGAAATTTAATAATATTCATATTTAATGAAGACATGAGTGGCTAGAATGAAGGTGCATTTATTAAAAATAGAATTAAAGGTGGGATTTCAATGAATACAGAAGATTTAAGTATCGAAATTTTAGAATTAATTGAGCTTGGGACAGAAGGTGATTATTGGGATTTTAAACAGCAATGGTATTCTAAAAATATTGATTTGTTACATGACATTATATGTATGGCTAACAGCCCGGCTAATAGAGATGCGTATATTATAATCGGAGTCAAAGATGAAACGAATGAAATTGCCGGAGTTCGTAATGACGAGAAACGAAAGAATCAACAACAAGTTATTGATTTAATTCGCAAAAAACCAAAATGGGCTGGAGGGAATATTCCGGAAATATATGTCAAGACTGTTTCTATTTTTGATGAAAATGTTGATGTTATAATCATCAAACAAAGTGATAATACCCCGTTTTATTTACTAGAGGATTATAAATATAAAGAACAAGGTATACTCTATAAAGGGAATATCTATACTCGTAAAGGTGATACAAATACACCTAAAACCGACACAGCTAATTTGTACGATACTGAAATATTGTGGAAACGAAGATTTGGATTACTATATAATCCATCACAGAGAGCAAAAAACTATCTAATAGATTTAGAAAATTGGGAGAGAGTGGACGGTGAATCAGATAAATCGGGAATCACCCGATTCTTCTTTTACTATAAACAAAATCCGGATTACACTGTACATTTTACTAATACAGAAATAGAAGAAGATGAGGAATTTACTCCACCCAAGGATATTAATGATGAATCACTAGGTGACCCTTTTTATTATTTGTACGCATTTTGTAATACAAGCTGCCATACAGACTTCCATTCAGATGAAAAAGCTACACTTTATTATAGGGATGTACCTCTATTTTCTAGTCTAATTGAGAGTATTGATAAGGGGAGAACAAAAGTAATTCCACCGGAGTTTTGGATAAAACCTTACTTTATAAAAAGCAGCTTTCGTTATCTTCTGTTTGAATTTGTAATTTCATATTGGAGCGGGAATTACTCGAATGAGGCTAAGCAGATGTTTTTACGTGTGATACCATTATTTAAAGATGACACTGAATGTGCAGAGTTTATGCAATTTGTTGAAGAGAGGGGATTCACAGAAAATAGACTATTGAGACAATCAATGCATGGTGAAGCATTGAAGCGATTTGATAATACAATCGTTGAAAAATATGAATTGTATGGAGACCCATCTGGAACGGAATATATTTCTTCTAAACTCCGAGATAATCCAGAGCTAGTCGTTAATTTTTCTAGTCCTACTAACCCAAACTTTGATGAAATTACAAGAAAACTTAAAATAGGTAAAATGCTGGTTGATTGGCTAGATGAGTGGCGTAATTTTAAAGAATAAAAAAGAAACAGCTGTGAGGCTATTTCTTTTTAATCGGTGATTTCAGTTCTCCGGTATTCGGAGTCGGAAGTTTTATATCTCTTCCTTCATTTAAAGGATTTGGTTTAGATGGGCGTGGATTTTCTTTTGGTTTATGTGACATAATTTGTTCATCCTTTCAAATCAATATTTATATCTATTATACAATGAAAAATAATTTTATGCTGACCAGATTTTGACCAGCCGATTTTGTATTCTATTGTAGTCATATGCGCTTAATATTTTGTAGTAATGGTAGGATTCTCCTTGTTTGTTTCAGGTTGATTCGGTGTGTTATCTTAAAATCTATATGGAAGGGTCTGTGGGGTAGACCTACGCTTTAAGCTAGAAATGTTGATTTTACAGCATTTCTAGCTTATTTTTTTATATGTTCTGAAAAAACCTAGCTATGCTAGGGGTTCCGGAGAGCTTCCAGCGTGGTAGTAAAAAAGCCTCCCAAACTGTTAAGATGAAGTTGGTTTCCCGACCACCACATCAAAAAGTTTAGGAGGTACCTTTATGAAAAAGGTTAACGAAAGTTTATCACACACTGTATGGAAATGTAAGTATCATTTGGTATTCGCACCAAAATACAGAAGGCAAATTATTTATGGAAAATACAAGACAAGTATAGGTGAAATACTCAGAGAACTATGTGAAAGAAAAGGTGTAGAAATCATTGAAGCAAATGCCTGTAAAGATCATGTTCATATGCTAGTGAGCATACCACCAAAATTGGGTATCTCTCAATTTATGGGCTATTTAAAAGGAAAAAGTAGCTTAATGATTTTCGACAGACATGCCAATTTAAAGTATCGCTATGGCAATCGAAAGTTTTGGTGTCGAGGATACTATGTGGATACGGTAGGGAGAAACAAGAAGCAGATAGAGGAATATATTCGTAATCAACTTCAAGAGGACTTCGTAGCAGATCAGTTAACTTTATTCGAAGAGGTTGATCCGTTTACAGGAAAAGAAAATCGGAAGAAATAGAAAAGAGCTCCTTTAAGGAGCTGTGAGTAAATGTGGTGCACGTGGGAGACCTTTTCTTCAGTGAGCCTTTCAGGCTCTGGCCGGTAATAGAGGCTCACAGCCGCAGAGCAAACCTCCAGTTCACACTGGAGGTTTTGATTCTATAATTAAACAATGAATACGATTTTGAATACGATTCGTTTTAAAAGTTAACATAGTTTGCGAACTGTTTACCAATCTCTTTAATTTTATTAGGAGTCACATGAGTATAGATATTCATAGTGTTTTTATATCCTTATTTTAAGAATATGTATTACCGAGTGAAATCAATAAAGTATTTATATTCATTGCCAATATAGTAGCATTCTGTGTACTCATAAAAATTTTTATAGGCATCAGAGGTAAAACGGCATCTTTTTAGTAAAGGTGTACCATTGCTGACCTTTAGGATTGTAGCGATTTCTTTTGTAGGTAAAACAGATTCAACAACTTCCTGATTGCTAGTAATATGGATATCCAATGAGTTTAGATAGTCATAAAACGAATACTTATAATCATTTGTGTTCAATGAAAAATGCTCTTCATGCTTGAAGTATGTAATAAAGTAACCGATCGGCTTGCCTTTATTTCCGCGAAGTCTTTTTAAGATAATAACTTTTTCACCGGGAGTAATGTTCAAAAAATTGGCAATGGTATGATCCGCATGTGAAACAATGACGTTTACTTTAAGTGTTTCAAATTTGATTCCTAATTCTTTCATTTCATTTGTAAAGCTTTTAACAATTGTATAATTTTGCTTATCATCGACTAACTTTCTCTCCGCAACAAATGTCCCTACTGGTTTTTTTCTCACCAACAGCTTTTCTCGGACCAATTCTTCAATCGCTTTTCGTATCGTGATTCGACTGACATGGAAGATATCACATAGCTCGAACTCTGTAGGGATTTTATGTCCTTCCTGCCATTTCTCAATTCGGATATTGTTTCTCATTTCATCTGCAACTTGTACATAGAGTGGTTGGTTTTCTGTACCCATTATGGCCTCCTAATGTTATAACATTGATAGAAAAACACTGATTTCAAAGGGATTAAAATATACATAAAATGCCATTGAAAGCGTTTTATATATGCATTATACTATTGTCATAACATTAGAGCAAGGAGAATGAGCATGTACAGGAAAAGACCTAATGTAACGATTAAGGAACCTATAGAGCTAATAAATGAAAAAAATGAAATTCTTTCCAAACTTACCAAAGGAAATGCTGTTGACAGGCTTGCGATTGAAACTTACCCGGGAGTGGATAAGTCCTGTTTGATAGAAGAAGTACAGCAAAATTTTTCGGAGTATAAGATAATCGATACGGATGAACTTTATTGGTCACCAGCTCGAATCATGGCAGCGCTTCAAGAGGACTTGACAGACGATCAAGCATTTGGACGTTTTTCTCACAAAGATTTTTCTGAGTTTTTTGATTATGAAAAGATTCGTCAACAGCGGGAATTAAACAAGGGAGGAGAGAAAGTAATCGTTATCGGTGTGGGTGCCGCAGATGTGCTCGATTATGAGGTTCTTGCTTATGTCGACATTACTAGATGGGAAGTACAGCTGCGCTATAAAGAAGGCTTGATGAATTGGCAAGGATTTAGGGAAGAATCATTCGCTGAAAAATTAAAGCGCGCCTATTATTTTGATTGGCCGGCAGCAGATTTTCGAAGAAGAGAGCTGGTGAAGAGCTGTGATTATTACTTAGATGGAACAGATCATCGTAGCTTGAAGATGATCCACGAGTCTGATTTAGAGAAGGTGTTGAGTGCCTTTATTCATCAACCCTTTCGCTTAGTTCCCTATTTCGATCCAGGTGTTTGGGGCGGCAATTGGATGCAGGAAAAGTTTGATGTGGGGGCAAATCAGCCGAACCTGGGCTGGAGCTTTGATGGCGTACCAGAGGAAAATAGCATTCTGGCGAAAATCGGTGAGTTCGAATTTGAGATGCCGGCTCAGCTTTTGGTGAACAGCTATCCTGAAGAATTGCTGGGCGAAAAGGTATATGGCCGTTTTGGCAGAGATTTCCCGATTCGTTTTGATTATTTGGACACGATCGATGGGCAGAATCTAAGTTTACAGGTACATCCAACTCTTGATTACGCCTATCGGAAATTTGGCGCAAAATATACACAAGATGAAAGCTACTATATCTTGGATTGTAAAGAAGATGCTGTTGTTTATCTGGGTGTTAAGGATGAAGTAGACAAAAATGGAATGATCTCTGCTCTCAAAAAAGCGCAAGAAACAGGCACCTTCGATGAAGAAAGATATGTAAATAAATTTTCTGTGAAAAAACATGATCATTTCTTGATACCTGCTGGCACAGTACACTCTAGTGGCAAAAATTGCGTAGTGTTGGAAATCAGTGCCACGCCAAATCGATTTACGTTTAAGCTTTGGGACTGGGGAAGGTTAGATTTAGACGGAAAACCAAGACCTATTTCAATTGATCATGGAGAACAAGTGATCAATACAGATTTTAATGAAACCTTCGCCAAAAGGGAATTGATCAATGCAGTGACAGTTATCCAAAAAGAGGAAGGCTTTTTAGAAGAAAAAACAGGCTTACATGTGTTAGAAGCGATTGAAACCAGACGGCTGACCTTTTCAAAAACTATTTCTTTACGGACAGAATCCAGTGTAAATATGTTAAATCTAGTGGAAGGAGAGCAGATAGTTGTTACATCGCCAGACGGTAAATTTGAGCCATTTGATATTTATTATGGTGAGACATTTATTATTCCTGAGATCATTGGTGATTATTTATTAACACCTGTGGATGGGCAAACAGTAAAAGTGATGAAAGCCTATATTAGATAAAAGGATGTTTGAACAATGAAAAAGATTTCGATCTGTTTAGATGTGGGAGGAACCTATATCAAAGGTGCGCTATTTTCAAATGAATTCAAAGATAAGTACACGGAAATCCATTATTATCCGGCTCGATCAGATGAAACAAAAGCAATGATTTTAGAGAATTTTGACACGATTTTTACGAATTTATTGTTTGAATACAGTGAAAGTGAATGGATAGTAGATACTATTGCTATCGCTTTTCCAGGACCATTTGATTACGAAAAAGGAATTAGTTTGATCAAAGGGTTGGGAAAATTCAATCAACTATACGGAATCAACCTTTTAGCAGAACTAAAAAAAATACAGATGAAAAAAGAAAATGAGCAAATCCGACATGCAGCTATCTTTTTTAAAAATGATGCCGAAGCCTTTGCTTTTGGTGAAAATCACTATTCAAAGGTAAATAGAGGTGCCTATTTTACGATCGGTACAGGATTAGGATCGACCTTTATCGATCAACAGAAAATCGTTGCCGGAGCAAGAGGTATTCCTGAATCGGGAATGATATACGATCAGCCGTTCAAAGAGAGCATCATTGATGATTATGCTTCAGCTAGAGGGCTGGAAAAAATTATTGACGTCTATTATCTCGACGCGTTATCTGGCGCAGAGCTGTACAAACAGGCGAAAGAAGGAGCTGAAACTGCACGAACTGTTTTTCAGTTTTTTGGTGAATATCTGGGTCAGGCAATCAAACCATATATTTCGAGCTGCAAGCCGGATGAAATCACATTTGGAGGACAAATCAGTAAAAGCTTTACTTATTTTGAAGGTGGATTACGAAAGGCTCTTGGAAAACAAGAGCAGCAGATAACGTTGAGAGTCAGTGAAGACACAACCTTAAGAACCTTAGAGGGATTATTTATACTAAAAGAAGGAGAGAAAACCGATGAAAAAAATTACTAAACTGATTATGGGAACGGTTGGATTATTGGCCTTGGCTGGATGTGGCGGAGCAAAGGAAGGGAAAGAACAGGTAGAGCTGACGATATGGGGAGATGCCGATAACCAGGCAATGCAGGAAGAGGCTTTTACAAAGGTCAATGAAGCGTTTGTTAAAGCAAATCCGGATATCAAGATCAATTATCAATACTCCGGTACGTTAGACTCAATAAATGTAGCGTTGCAATCAGATTCATTACCTGATTTGTTCTGGGTCCAGGGCAACAAATCGACTAAAATGGCTGAAATGGCGAACAATGGGTATCTATTACCGATCGAAGGGCTGAACTATGATCGTTTTTCAGATGAGGCAATCGAATATGCAACGGTGGATGGTAAAATATATTCTTCTCTGCCTTCCTTTATCTCATATGTAACCTATTACTACAATGTGGATATATTTGAAGAGAACGATTTAGAAGTTCCAACAACTTGGGAAGCGTTTGACCAAGTTGTAAATAAACTAAAAGAGACAGATACTGCTCCGATTGCATTAGGAGGAAATGGGGATTTTGACCGTTATTGGTATATTCAGACAACGGCAGCGAGCTTGGCTAGTAAGGATATCGACAGTATCGTTACAGATAAAAGTTCAGCGACTTTTGATGAATTGAAGACAGTGTTTGAAAATTTCTATGACTATAGTAAAGCGGGTGTCTTTGGAAAGGATTTTGTTTCAACAGATGGAAATGGGGCGAAATTACTGTTTACCAATGGAAAAGCAGCGATGATCCCTGACGGTACCTGGAATAGTAAATCATATTTTGAAAGCGGTCTAAATGTGGGGACATTCGTATTGCCGGGCAAAGATGGAAAGAAATATGCACAGTCCGGTCCTAACAACATCAATACGTATGCAATTTCTAAGAAAACCAAGCATCCGGAAGCAGCAACAAAATATGTTGAATTTCTAAACAGCAAAGAGGCACAGCAAATCATTGAAGATGCTACTGGAGAAGTGCCGATGCTAGATGATATTGAGCCGAAAGATGACAGAGTTTCTGAACTGGCTGATTTTGATGAGGTCGGAGTAAATATCTATAATAAATTGTCTCAGGTAGCATCAGAAAGCTCTAAACCACAAGATTTGCTGCTAACTTCTATTTTGCCAGATTTGATGCAGGGAACGATTACACCAGATGAAGCAATTGACCTGTTAAAGGCTGAATTGGAGAAATAAAAGTAAAGGAAGATGTTTTATGAAACAAAAGAGGGCATTCCTATGGTTTATCGCTCCAGGTTTTATCTTTTACTGTCTCTTTGTCATCTATCCGATTTTTTCAGCGGCGAAAATCAGTTTCTTTAAATGGAACGGAATCGGTGAGCAGCTATTTGTTGGATTTGATAATTACAAAGAGCTGTTTTCTAATCCGATTTTGTTGAATCAGCTGACAAATGCCTTAAAGCATAGCTTGATTATTTTCATTTTGACAGTCTTGATCATGCTCCCATTACAAATTGCTTTTGCTTATATGATTTATTCAAAGACGACTGGGCATGGGGTCTTGCGGACGGTTATTTTCTCGCCGCAATTCATTTCAACACCAGTAATTGTTTTTCTGTTTACGTTATTACTGGATGCGAATATCGGATTGATCAATGAGCTGTTGAACAAGGTTGGGCTAAGTTCGTTAGCTCAGCCTTGGCTGGGAATGCCCAGTGTGGGAATCTATGTTGTTTGGCTCATGATTTCCTGGGCTGGTTTTGGTGTGGGAATGATGTATTTTATTGCTGCGATGAATATGATTTCCGAGGATAGTATCGAAGCGGCTTATATGGAGGGAGCAGGGTATTGGAAACGATTATGGCTGATCGTTATCCCGCAAATCAAAAATACTATTTTGAATTTAGCGCTGATCTCTTATATCACTGCTATGACGATTTTTGACTATAGTTACATTTTAGGTGGTGTATCGGGTGGCGTAAACGGTAGTGTAGATGTAGTCAGTCTGTTTTTCTATCGAATTGCGTTTGGCGATAATAATCCGTTAGGAGGCAACCTTTCAGAAAATTCAATGGGAATGGGGACCACGATTGCTTGTGTCCTATTCTTGATTATCTTTATAGTTGCTTCATTGCAAATGTATTTCATGATGAGAAAGGATGAGGATGATGGGAAAGCATAAAGGGATAGTGGAAAAAATCATCAATAAGATCATGTGGCTGGCTGCTGCATTCATCATTTTCATTCTTGGGTATCTTCTATATAATTCATTTCGCGAGAAAAGCGATTTTATGACAAATACTTTAGGATTGCCGAAAGGCTTCACTGTTCAAAACTATATTAAGCTGTTTGTGAATGACCATTTTGAAAAATATTTTCTTAACAGTGTCATTATTCTTGCTTTCTCAGTGGTTTTGTTAGTCTTTCTAGCTTCGTTTGTCGCGTACGGTTTAGGTCGCTATACGTTTAGAGGAAATCGTTTCCTACGGGTATTTTTCTTGATAGGTATGATGTTTCCGGTACAATTGGGGATCGTCCCGATTTTTCTATTGATAAAAAATGTTGGTTTGATGGATTCGTATACCAGTGTTGTTCTTATTTTGGGAACAGCGATCAGTATGCCTGTATTGATGTTGACTGAATTTTTCAGTAAACTCCCTGATGAGCTTTATGAAGCGGCTACATTGGATGGTGCAGGAGAATTAACGATTTTTTTGCGGATCATGTTTCCAATGGCCAAACCAGTCGTCTTTTCTGTGTGTATCATCAGCTCTGTAAATATTTGGAATCAATTTTTTATTCCACTGATTTTCTTACAAACAGACACAAAAAAGACTGTCCCGTTACTAGTTGTTAAATATACCAATAATCTGTTTAACAACATGGATAGTGCTCTGGCTGCCTCCGTATTAGCCACGATCCCAATCTTGATTCTATTCGTTATTTTTTCAAGAAAGGTTCTATCAGGTTTTATGAATGGTGCAGTTAAAGGATAAATTTAATGATTGGAGTTTAAAGAAAGATGAGCAAAATCAAAACAATTTATTGTATTCACCATAGCCATTTTGATCTGGGCTATACACACCCGCAGGAGTTGATCTTGGAGCATCAGGAAGAGTATATTTCACAAGGAATCAAGCTATGTGATAAATACAAGCAGGAAGATAATCCGTTTCGTTGGACGATCGAAGCGACTCTGCCATTATTGAATTGGTTGGATGATGCGACTGTTGAAGAGCAGCAACAGCTAAAAGAGCTGATCAAAAAAGGCTTGATTTCTGTAGCCGCTTTACCGATGCATACGACGCCATTAAATGACGGGTATCAATTAAAGAAACTGTTGGAATATAAAAAAAGAATTGAACAGCAACTCGATATAAAGATCACTACAGCGATCAACCATGATATCAATGGGCAGCCGTGGTCATTTGGTGATATTTTATTGGATGCCGACGTAAATTTTTATTTGACTGGTGAAAATATTCATTTCGGTGGGATTCCTTTTCCACGGCCTAAAGCTTTTCATTGGGAAACGCCAAGTAGCAGAAAAATAGTAAGTTTTTTAGGAGAACATTATTCACTATTCAGTCAATTTTTAAAAACGGATCAGCGAGATATTGAAGTGATGAAAAAGGGAATCATTACTTATACGGCGCATTTGGAAGAAAAGGGGTACGACAAAGACTATGCGGTATTGACGGCGACCAATCCACCGCTGTTGGATAATAATTCACCGGATTGCGCATTGTTTGATTTAGTCCGAGCATTTAATGAGCAAATACCCGACTACAAAATAAAGTTTATTACACCTGAAATCCTGTATAGCATTGTGTCGCAGGATTCAGTAACAGAAACGGTTAAAGGGGATTGGACTGATTTCTGGAATTTTGGAGCCGGCAGTACACCATATGAAGTAAAGTATAACAAAATAGCCAATCAAAATATAAAAAAGGCAGCTCTCTTTGAAGCCTTTGCAACAGAGAGCAATAAGCAGTATCAGCGAGTCAAAGAGTCAGCGTTGTTGAATTCTCTATTATATAACGAGCATACTTGGGGAGCCGCTAATTCAGTGACAGAACCAGATTCTTTCCAAGCAGTTGCAGGAAAAGTGAAAAAAGCGAGTTATTGTTTTGATGCTGTGGCACAGAGTGCTTTTCTTCTCAATAAGAGCATTGATTCCTATCAACAGGTGATGGATCAAAATGAAACAATCCATTATCTGACTGTAACAAATACAAGTTCATTTCCACAAAAAGTAGAGACTCAGATTCCAAAAGCAATACTTGAAAATCGACCATTTTTATCTTCTTTTAAGTCAAACCTATATCTGCATGGAGAAACGGCTGCAGATGAATTATGTTATGGTCCGAAAATTGATCTGGCACCCTACCAGTCAATGATGATTCCAGTGGAAAAATTTCATATTCGACAGCTGGAAAAAAAGGTGATTTGTGGAGAGAAAAGCTATGAAACTGAGAGCTTTGTCTTAAAGATCGATGAAAAAGGAAAAATTAACCAACTTTATTCTAAAGCGATGAAAATGGATATCATCGCTAGTGATGATTATGGATTTTTTGATTTAGTTGTAGAGACAATTGATGGAACAAAGAATAATGAAGAACGAGCGACTTTTTTCCCAAGAGATATCGAATTAGCCAACTATTCGATCAGTGTTTGGAATCATGAGTGGCAAGCAATTCGCGAAAAATATATAGGAGAAGTTGAAACGGCAACTTATGAATGGAATGGACATTTAGTGATTGAAACCACCTACAAATGCGGACATAGCAGTATTGCTTGGCTGAAAAGAAAAATCACACTGAATGATGAAGATGGAACCATCAATGTATCTATAAGGGTGAAGCGAAACCCAACAACCTTACCGACAGCTCATTATTTGATCATACCTACTTCACTAAACCAGCAGTGGACAGCTGTTTTTGAATCAGCAGATACTTTGTGTAAACTAGATGAAGAGCAGATCGGTGCAGTCAGTAAAGATTGGGTGACATTGGGCAGCAGTATGGCATTTTATGATGAGAATCAGGGAATGTATTTTGCAAATTCAGATGCACCATTAGTTCAAATGAATGGCTTTTCCTTTGGTCGAGAAAGTAAAGAAGTATCCAGAACTGAAAAGCCGATGTTTCTTTCGTGGATTTATAATAACTATTGGGATACTAATTTTGCTGCATCCGATGACAGTGAAATCGAGCATAATTATTTGATCAAGCCTTTCAGAACCTACTCTGAAGAAGAGCAAGTCGCATTAGGTGTACAAATGAATCACCCTGTTGAATACAGCTGGGCAGTAAAATCAGAAAGTTTCCAGCTCCCAATTGAATTAGAATGCCAGAATACACAAATTCTTTCGATTGAAAAAATAGACAAACATACCATTCAGCTGTTTGTTAAAAACTATAAAAAAGAATCTGGGCAAGTAAAACTTACAAATACAGCTGACAAAATTATGAGTCTGAGAGAGACAGATTTGGCTGGAAGAGAGAAGCGACAATTTTCGATCGATGAAACTATTATTCTACCTGTAGTAGCTAATTGTTTTGGTTATTTTCAGTTGATCATGAGATAAGCTTAAAAATCAACGAGCCATCTGAATAGTTTTGATAAGGTTGATGAATAAAAATTGACCATGAACGGAGTAGATAAGCGTGCATATATCACTAAAGAAACAGTTGTTTTATCATGTGCTCTTTTTTGTCAGGAGAAGCTATTAAAACTTAAAAGCATTGATAGGTTGGTTCTGGTGTGATTGAATCAAGTTTCATTTTTCTTTTCAAATGGTGAGATTTATTGTTTTATTAGAGTATTTTTGATTGAGGATTATTAGTTTGTTAATGTTGAATTAAATGTTTTTTTGAGTAATAAATGGCCATGATGCTCCTCTTTGATTTAGGGTTCTATGTCAAATTGTGTTGGTAGGACAAAAAACTGAATGGAATCGAAGGACTTGAAACAAAAAACAGAGAAATCTCTGATTTTGTTTTAAGTTCTTTTTTTGAAAGAAGGAAAACAGCACGAATGCTGAAAATGATTTAGACCAATAAAAATGAGAAAAGGAATGTTAAAAGCCCCAGCGCCAAAAAAGTGCTGGGGTTAATTTTATACATTCATTTTTTTATCAGCAATGGCATCGGTAAGGGTTTTAGAAAAGTTTAGATGCATTTCTCTCCCCAACTTATCTGCCCATTTTGGAATGGTAAGAGTTTTCTTTATAGGTTCTTGATTACCGAGGTATTTAGAGACATCCACAGTAACCATTGATATAAAAGAGTTTTCTGGATCGTAAACTAAGCGCATTTCTTCATCATCTTTAAATGGATTGTTACCTACAAGTGACAGTTTATTGATTGGTGTTGGTGTAACTATTTCACGTCCATTTTCGATAGCATCAGCTAAGACGATACCTAACCAATCAGCTGACATATACATCGCATCAGGTATATCTTCACCTTGTGTTCCAGCATATCCTGGGAAATCCGGGAACGACACAAAGAATTTTGCATTAGTTTCTTCAGTATCATCATAATAAAAGAGCGCGGGATAACTAACTAACATGCGAAAATCTCCTTTCTTATTCATCAAAGGAGGGGCTACTTTAGCCCAGCATCCTTTTTTATTCCGGCTTCGGTGTACTTATTCAATTCACCATGCGGAACTGTGATAGGTCTTCTACCAGCCTTTTCCATTTTTATATGGGAGCCTTTCCCTCCTTTGGTTTTTATCCAACCAGCGGATTTGAGTAATTTGACCATCTCCTTTTGTGTCATTGGCATTTTGTGCATATACCTCCTGACATTCAATATTTTATACGTGCAACACGTGTTTGTCAAGAGAGGAGATAATGTCAAGAGTAATATTTTTCTTAATTAGCTTTCTCAAGCAGGATAATAAGTATCCTTTTATTTCTAAATATTGTTGTACTAAATCTATTAGGAGGCCGTGACATTTTTACAAAGTCCTAGAGCCAATTGAATTTGAATGTTGTATTATCTAACTACTTATCTAGGTAGTGCATATATTGTCAACCTTTTTTTAAATGTTATTAGTCATGTTTATATGAGAGCTAGGAATGTCTTTTTAAAGATATTTCCAGCTTTTTTTATTTGAAATTCTCTGTAAAATCATGTTAATTGTTGTGAAATGGAAAATGGTAAATTTTAAGATTGTGATAATTAGATAGCAAAACTCGACAGAGTCCGTTCCAAGCCTACTCTATTCGTAAACAGAGCTAGAGCGATCTATAGATGTTTTTTAGTATGAAACAATGGATCATTCCACTTAAAAAATAAGTAAAAATGACGCTGTTAGAAATTACTTACCAGTTGTTAAACGCAACTGAAAAAGGGGCCACTGGATGATTCAAAAAGGGGCCAAAAATTAGTTTAGCCATTTCTTTGTATCTTCTACACGAAAAGATGGACCACTGAGATCCAACACATGAGCCCGATGGGCCAAACGGTCCACCATTGCTGCTGTAAGCATTGGATCTTTAAAGGTTTCTTCCCAGCGATCGAAGGACAGGTTCGTCGTGATGATCATCGAGCCGGCAGTCGTTCGATTCGAGAGAAGATTAAAGAGAATCTCGCTTCCTATTTGATCAAATGACACATAACCTAATTCATCTAGAATAACTAAGTCGTATTTGCCAAACCGGCGCTTATAAAAATTCAACTGGTTCGCACTCATGGATTCTTTTAGTTCGATGACCAAGTTAGGGATATTCGTAAAGAGGACACTTTTTCCGGAAAGACAGGCTTCCATTCCGAGAACAGTTGCTAAATGGGTTTTCCCAACGCCAGGATTGCCCATTAAAATAAGATTCTCTTTTTGATCGATGAATCGTAATGTTTTCAACTCTTTGATTTGTTTCTTCATTTTCACTTCTAAATGACTGTCCATGTAGTCATCGAACGTCACTTTACTTGGCAATTTTGATTGACGAATCAGTGTTTGAATCCGATTGTTTTGCCGCTGTTCAATCTCTAACGTAAGCAGCTGTGTAAGAAACTCCTCAAAATTTTGATCCAGGTCGATCGCTTGCTGGAGTAAAGTGGAATAGTTTTTCTTCAGATAAGGTAATTTTAATTGCTTGGCATATGCTTCGATCATTTATTGGCCGCCTTTCTCACTTGGTGGATCAGATTATATTCCTGCAGTTGGTTTCTCGCTTCATTTACCGCTCGACTAGGTGGTGTTTTAGAGACCTTATGGTCTTTCAACGCTTCTTCTTCTAACTGGATGATCAATTGATCCAAAGAGATACTTAAATGATTTTCAATAAATTGAAGAAATCTACGCGGGGTCTTTTGATAATACTGAAGAAAACAATGCCGCAACTTAGGTGTCTTCTTCAAAACAAGCGAGTGTTCCAATGACTTAGGCTTCCGTAAAAAAGTCGTTAAATAATGACGAATATCGATCGAGTATTGCTTTTCTCCCTTCTGAATAAGGTGTGTCGCGATAATCTGGCTGGAACCGACAATTTTCAGTTCATTGAGATAACGTTTCACGATGACTTTCTGACCAACCAGATAATCTGGAACGGAATAGTAGTTGCCATTCACATGGACAAAACTATATTTATCTACGGTTTGCTTTGTAGTGATACCGTAGTCATAAAATCCTCGGAGCGGCTGTAATTGTGCCTGTTCCACAGCGATCGTCGAGTCTAAGTTTAATTCAAGTATAGCTTGATCTAAATGTTTTTGGGCATGTCCAATCGATTCAAACTCATACTGTTTTGTGAACGCTTTTCGGCGTAAAACCTGCACACTTTTCTCTACGTGTCCCTTTTCATGGCCGCTGAAGGGATTGGTCACCACTGGCTCAAAGCGATAATAAAGAGCCATTTTCACTAACTCGTCATTGAGTTCCTTCTCATGTCGGCCGACAAAGCGTTTCACTACGTTTCGCATATTGTCATAAACAACCGTAGAGTAAACACCCTGAAGCTGTTCAAAGAAACAAATATGGGCATCCAAGAAAACCTGTTGGTTGGCAGATTCATAGAGCTTTCCCCAGCGGTAACCAGAAGCTGGGCAAGAGAATACCGCGATCGTCAATGTTCTCTTTTGTTGGTTGATCAGACATTTTACTTCACCAAAATCAAACTCGGTTCGATAACCCAATGGGTAAAGCTGCTTGATATACGCCTCTTTTTTTGCTTGAAGTTTTTCTCGAATATATGGACGTAATGTACTCTGTCCAATATCAAACCCTTCTGATACCAACATTTCGTGAATCGCTACAGTGGTCAATCGTTGTTTATGAGGACCAAGCTGTTTGGCTTTTAATTGATCAAATGCGAGAATTTCTTCGACCCGTTGGTCGATTTCAGGTGTATATTTTCTAGGTTGCCTATTCTCTGTTTGATAAGTTGGTGGAGCCGTTAACTGCTCTTTTTTTATCGGATTGGCAGGATCTTGTTCCAATGATCGTTGTGCTGCTTGATACTGCCGCCAGTAACGACCAACAGTTTTTCGATTGAGACCCAGTTCTTTCGCAACAGAACGTTGAGAACGGCCACCTTCCAGCAGACGAATGATTGTTAATTTATCCATAAAAGTTATCACTCCAAGACCTCCAATAAGTAAATTGATTCTTTACTTATTGTGAGTTAGTAGTGGTCCCTTTTTCAACCATCGTTTCTATGAAAAGTGGCCCCTTTTTAAACTAGCATAAACACCAGTGATATAATTAGCCTATGAATGCTTACGTTGAAATAGAGCGTAAGTTCGAACTGTTAAGAAAAAATTTTTACAAAAATACTATATAGGGATAGTGAAAGGAAGTATCTAATTGGCAGAAGCGAAATTTGAGGAGGCTTTAATTAGAAAGCTTGAAACTGAGGGTTGGACATACAACAAAGAGTTTTCAAATGTTAGCATAAAAAAACTTGAGGAACATTGGCGGGAGATTCTAAATGAAAAGAATGCACATAAGTTAAATGGCACGCCACTATCTGATATTGAATTTGGCTTGATTCTTCAAGAGTTGCAACGTATTCGAACGCCTTACGATGCTCAACTTCTTTTGGTGGGAGCAGGTGGAGTAGGCTCGATTCCAATTACGCGTGATGATGGTTCGAGTTTGGAAGTTGAAATTTTTTATGAAGATGATGTGGCAGGTGGACGCTCTCGCTATGAAATTGTTAACCAAATAAGGTTCGATAACTTGCCTAAGGGATTGAGTACAAAGCGTATTATAGATGTTGCTTTACTAATCAATGGAATTCCGGTTGCACATATCGAAGAAAAGGATGAGCACTTGCAAAATCAATGGCATGGATTTGAACAGCTGAAAGGCTATCATGGCGACGGGTTATATGTAGGTCTGTTTGCGTTTGTGCAAGTCCAATTTATCATGAGTCAACATTCTGCACATTATTTTGCTCGACCAAATGCCTTTGATCATTACAACAAAACATTTGTATTTGGTTGGCGTGACGAAAATAATAAGGATGTTACTGATGCTTTTGAGTTTGCGCATCAAGTGATGAGTATTCCCGCATTGCACCGTTTGGTCACGGTTAATATGATTCCAGATGCATCAAACGATAATTTAATGGTTATGCGTAGTTACCAAATTCAAGCGACACGCAAAATTATCCAGCGTATGAAAGAAATGGAACAAAATGGATTGGTAGAAAAAGAAGGAGGCTATATTTGGCATACAACCGGGTCGGGGAAAACTGTCACGTCGTTCAAGGTGGCTCAATTATTGGCCTCAGCTCCAAGAGTTCGCAATGTGTTATTTATTGTAGATCGCGTAGACTTAATTGATCAAACACTTGAAAATTTCAAAGATTTTGCTTACGTGCATTTTAAAAATCGAATTAAGAAGGTCAATGGTCGAGAATTGAGAAGAGAGCTAAAGCATAGAGGGGCATCACAAATTTTGCTCATTTCTGTGCAGGGATTAACAAAAGCGGTGAAACAAGGACTGAAAAATGATGATTGGAATGTGATTATCATGGATGAGGCTCATCGAAGTGCAAGTGGTGAATCAGTTGGTCTAATCAAAGATGCATTTAAAAAGACTACTTGGTTTGGTTTCACTGGAACTCCCAACTTTTATAGTGATGAAATTAATGATGTTAAGACAACTAGGGATATCTCTACACATGATATTTTCGGTAATCGTTTGCATATGTATACTATTAAGGATGCGATAGGCGATGGAAATGTACTTGGATTCGATGTAACTTACTTTAAACCTCATTGGGTTGTTGAACATCCTGAGAATAAATTTTCAGAAAAAGAGTACGAAAGAGAAGTATATCAGAGTGTTGTGTACCGTGAAGAAGTTGTACAAGATATACTTGATAATTGGAAAAAAACATCTAGTGGGGCTCTGATTGCAGGGCGACGTGAGGAAAATGCATTTCAAGCTATGCTTGCAGTATCCGGTAAGCAAGCTGTTGTTCACTACTATAATATTTTTAAAGAGAAAGCACCGCATCTTAAGGTGGCAATGACATTTTCTCGTGATGAGTCGAATGAGTCTGGTACAAAAGAGCAAAATGAAGCCCTCAAGAAAGCCATTAAGGAATATACAGAAACATTCAATGTTCCGAGTATTTTGAATGCAAATGATCCCGCTAGAGCCTATATGTTAGACATTACAAAGCGTTTGGCACGTAAAAAACCTTACAATCAAGGCAAGGATGAAGACCGATTAGATTTAGTCATAGTCTCCGATCAATTACTGACGGGGTTTGATTCTAAATTTGTGAATATGATTTATATGGATAAGCGTCTAAAAGAGGGAATGCTCATCCAAGCGATGTCAAGAACCAACAGAACCTATGATCGAAATAGCAAGCCTCATGGTAAAGTTCGTTTTTATCGTCAAGGTGATGAGATGCAAGAGTTTGTAGAAAATGCTTTGCGCATTTATACAAGAGGTGGAAACGATACACTTCAAGAAGCGGAAAATGATACAGAAAAATCGAATAATCTAGACAATGATGACATTTTAGCTGCACCACAGAGCCACCAAATTAATGACTTGGCAGAAGCTGTTGCTCGATTAAAAGAACTATCTGGTGATGATTTTAGTCAAATTCCTCGTGGGGAAAATGATCTGAAGGAATTTGTGAATTTTGGCTTAGCTACACAAAATAAAATTCAACAATTAGTAAGCCAGGGATACGAACTAGGAAGCGAGATTGAAGAGTTAGATGACCAGCGCAATCCGACAGGTAAGATGGTTCGACTAGATATTTCAAATAGTGAGGAATTTGGGGCTTTACAAGCTCGACTAAATGATGCTAGAGAGCGATTACCAGAAAAGGAGCGCCCTGACCTCACTGAAATTAAAGTGGGGATAAAGTTTTTTGATCATGAAATTATTGACTATGACATGTTGGTAGAACTTCTGAATACCTTCATAGATGAGACGACGGAATCGAATAAAGATGCAATTGATAAGCACATTATACCAATGAGTGAGGAAAGTCGTGAAGAAATCCATGAGATTGTTGACGATATCGAGGCAGGTACGATTACGAAACACTTTACAAGTGACTCTCTTGAAGAGACAAGAAAAAAATATCGTACGGAACGCCAAGAGCTGAAAATTCGTCGTTGGTCAGCAAATCAAAACGTTAATGGTAATCGAATCGTAGAAGCGTTTGATTTGTATTTACCTGGGCAGACGCTCATAGATACTCCTGAACTGTCCGAGATTGTTCGAGAAATCGAGAAAGAGGAAGATATTGGCTTTTTTGGCGCCTCGGAATTCGAAGAATCTTTAATGGATTTTTTTGACAAACTATAAAAATAGCTGTTTCTATTGGAAAGAAGGACTCATGGCATTATCAAAAGAACAACAAACAAAAATGTGGGCAATGCTCAATCAAACCCGCGGTCAAATTGGACTAACGGCATATAAGGATTACATTTTCGGGATCTTGTTTTATAAATATCTATCTGAAAAAGCAACACGTTGGTTAGAAAGTGTGTTGCGTGGCGAAACGTGGGAAAATATCTATGCTCAAGATCCTGCTAGAGCGTTAGAGTATATGCAAAAGAATCTAGGGTATGCAATTCAACCGAAGGATTTTTTCGTAGATTGGAAAATGGCAATTGATGAGGATAAATTCAATATTGGGTTAATGACGAATGCATTTGGTCATTTTAACCAACAAATCGCATTTGAAGCAAAAGCAGATTTTGATGGTATCTTCGACGGTATGCGTTTTGATAGTGCTGACCTAGGTGCGAATGCACAAGCTCGCGCTAGTGTGATGATATCTATGATTGAGTTGTTATCGACTCCTGAATTTGATTTATCAGATGGTGGTGATACTGTCTCAGATATTTATGAATATTTAGTTCGCCAATTTGCTACTGTATTGGCATCTGACATGGGACAGTACTATACACCAAAGGAAATTACTGATGTAATGGCTCAAATTTTAACATTTGGTCGTGAAGGCAAAGAGCGTTTCTCCATCTATGATCCAACAGTGGGCTCTGGTTCACTTCTACTTACAACAGCAAGTTATATGAAAAATTCACATAAACGTGGCATGATAAAATATTTTGGACAAGAAAAGGATGCTACTCCTTATCGTTTGGCACGAATGAATTTGATGATGCATGGCGTAGAGTATAACGATATCAATGTAAACCATGCAGATACTCTTGAAAGTGATTGGCCAGATGGTGTTATAGAAGGTAAGGACACCCCGAGAATGTTTGATGCTGTAATGGCGAATCCACCGTATTCAGCTCATTGGGATAGCAAAGACCGTGAAGACGATCAGCGTTGGCGAGAATATGGCGTAGCACCTAAAACAAAGGCTGACTATGCGTTCTTATTACATTGTTTGTATCATCTGGAAGACGATGGGCGGATGGCAATTATCTTACCTCATGGTGTTTTGTTCCGTGGAGCTGCTGAAGGGCGCATTCGTAAAGCGCTCATTGATAAACATCAGATTGAAACTGTTATTGGTTTCCCGGATAAACTATTTTTAAATACATCTATTCCTGTTTGTGTATTGATTTTAAGAAAAAATCGTGTTGCTTCGGATATTTTATTTATTGATGCAAGTAAAGATTTTGAGAAACTGAAAAAGCAAAATCAGTTACGTCCAGATGATGTTAAAAAAATTGTTGATACTGTGACTAATCGCAAAGAAATCGAGAAGTATTCCCATATTGCAACATTAGATGAGATTAAAGAGAACGAGTATAACTTAAATATTCCTCGTTATGTTGATACATTTGAAGAGGAAGAGCCAATTGATATTGTTGAGGTCAGTCAAGAAATAGTTAAATTGAATGCTGAAATCCAACAAACAGAAGCAGAGTTCTTATCGATGCTAGACGAGCTAGCGGTTACACCAGAAACAAAAGACTTGATTGAAGCAACAAAGGACGTGTTCCGATGAAGGGGCAGGATAGAACACCTAAACTGCGATTTAAAGGCTTTTCTGACGATTGGGAACAGCGTGAGCTAGGAGAAATTGTTGAGATTACTATGGGGCAATCACCTAGTAGTGAAAATTATACTGACAATCCAGATGATTATATTCTTGTTCAAGGTAATGCTGACATGAAAAATGGTCGAGTTGTTCCAAGAGTTTGGACAACTCAAGTGACTAAAGAAGCTAGAAGAGGAGATTTAATTTTAAGTGTGCGAGCTCCTGTTGGAGATATTGGAAAAACTGATTTTGAAGTGGTTTTAGGTCGAGGCGTAGCTGGAATAAAAGGAAATGAATTTGTTTTTCAATCGCTCGGAAAGATGAAACAAAATGGATATTGGAATAAATTAAGTACAGGATCAACATTTGAAAGTATCAATTCGAATGATATCAAAGAAGCAAAAATTTTCATTCCAAAAGAAAAGGAACAAAAAAAGATTGGCTCCTACTTCAAGCAACTCGACAATACTATCGCTCTTCATCTGGGTAAGGTAGATGCTCTAAAACAGATCAAGAAAGGCTTTCTACAACAGTTATTTCCGAGAAATGGTAAGAATGTGCCTGGGGTGAGGTTTACTGATTTTCATGATGAGTGGGAGCAGTGTAAGTTAGGGGAAGTTTCAAGTAGACATGATAACCTTAGAATACCTATTACTGCTTCTAATAGAGTAACTGGTACAACTCCGTATTATGGTGCAAATGGAATTCAAGACTATGTGGAAGGTTTCACACATGATGGAGAATTTATTCTCGTTGCAGAAGATGGTGCTAATGATTTGGTGAACTATCCTGTGCGTTATGTTAAAGGGAAAGTTTGGGTCAATAATCATGCTCATGTTTTACAAGCAAAAGAAAAAAAATCAGATAGTATATTTTTAATGTATTCCTTGCAAAATACAAATATAGAACCATTTTTAGTTGGTGGTGGTCGTGCAAAATTAAATGCTAATATTTTAATGAATCTTGAAATTCTAATGCCTAGTTTAGAAGAACAATTAGAAATTGGTATTTTCATAAAAAAAATTGATGATAGCATCTTTATCCAACAAAAAAGAGTAGAACAACTCAAAACTCTAAAAAAATCCTATCTACAAAATATGTTCATATAAAATATTTCCCATCAATTTGTAGTAAAATAGCTGGTATATCGAAATGAGTTTTATCGCTAAAGCTACTTCTTCCATGTACAGGGAAGGTTTCTTATTCCAATCACTTTAGTGATTGAAACCGACTAAAATTATCAAAAAAGAGAAGCGAATCAAAAAATAATTTTACAATTTTTTGATTCGCTTCTCTTTTTGATTGGCTCTCATAATGAGTTATGTCACAGCCCCATTAAACCAAAAACCTTGATGTGAAAGAGAATACTTTCCTTTTTCAACGCTCTTGGGTGACACTATCAGTCCGACTATGATAAAGTGCCAGTAAAAATAGACGGGAATGGTTTTATTACATTAACAATGATAAATGTCGTATAATTTTATCGTTGTCTTGATTTTCCAACTCTTGAATAATGTGAAGATATGTTTCTTGAGTTGTGGTCATACTAGAATGTCCTAATCTATTTGCAACACTAGCAATCGACACACCCGCAAATAATAGTAATGAAGCGTGAGTATGTCGTAAACTATGAACAGTAATGACTGGTATATTTGCACTATTACATAGTACTTTTAACCGATTATTAATCGTCGAATTAAATACTCTATTTTTAACAAAAATCGGCTTGTCTTGTTCTTTCATTTTAATCAATTGAGAGAACTGCATGGCCAACTGCCAGTCAATCTGAATCCTCCTATTTGAAGATTCATTTTTTGTTGGTTGGAAAGAACCATTTGTCTTTTTATAATTCCAAGTTTTATTGATTACTATTTTTTGTTTAGAAAAGTCAAAATCCAAAGGTGTTAATGCTAATGCTTCTGAGAAACGAAGGCCAGTTTTAACAATTAATAAGATAAACCAATCCCAATTAATATCTTCTGCTAAGTTCAACTCTTTCAATAAGGCTTGTACTTCAAATTGATTTAGAAATTTTGCTTTTTTGGGTCGAGGGGTTTTTCCTTTAATCACAATTTTTCTTGTGGGATTTTGAGTAATAATCCCTTCATCGACAGCATCTAAAATGGCTCCTTTTAAATGATGATGAAAGTCCATTGTAGTCTGTTTCTCATGAGTAAGTGCATAGTCATTCAATAGTTGCTGATAACTATATCGATCAAGCTCCTCTAATTTTAGAGTAGGAACAAGCTCTATTAATTTTTGCTCGGTTACATAATACTTCTGAAGAGTAATAGACCTAATAGCTCCAACTTTATACAACTCCACCCATTCTTTAAAATACTCATGAAACATTTGTTCTTTTCTTCTTTTTGTTCTCATAGAAACCTCCTAGATAGTAAATAGATAGATGAGTGAATCATCTCATCTTTAATTATTATCCAAGGAGTTAGTTTACGTGTAAATGTTTATTTAGATGAACATATTTTGTAGATAGCTTTTTTTTAAAATTTTGAGCTGCTCCAATTTATATTGATAAAGAGTGATAATATCATCTAGTTGATTAAAGAAAGCACTAATTTTTTGCTGTTCAATTATGTTTAATGGAAGTTGAAATTCTCGCTGCTCCATATTTCCTTTTGTCACATGAACCATAGTAGTTCCGTTGGTATTTTGCTTGATACGTTCTTTATCAGTTTCAAGCCAAGTATATAAGTATTGTTGATCTACATTGTCATTAATTAACTCAAGCTTCCATATATGATAATGATAGATTACTTTTTCTTGTTTCCAAATTTCGGGACCAAAGTTTGTTGCCCATAAATATAGTAAATCTCCTTTATTAGCATACTTACTTCCATCTAATTCCAAGTTAGAATAGTACCAAGAATCATTAGTGTTGAAATTTCCAACTCGTAAAACTCTATACTTTCCTTCATCAAGTAATTCATTTTGTTTATATGCTCGTCCATTTAAAAAATTTATGTCTTCTCCTAACTTACGCTGTTCCCATTCTTCTTCAAAATCAGCAAACCTCACCCCAGGCACATTCTTACCATTTCTCGGAAATAACTGTTGTAGAAAGCCTTTCTTGATCTGTTTTAGAGCATCTACCTTACCCAGATGAAGAGCGATAGTATTGTCGAGTTGCTTGAAGAAAGAACCTAATTTTTGTTGTTCTACTATATCTGTTGGATACTGGAACTCTCTTTGCTCCATATTTCCTTTTGTAACGTGTACCATTGTTGTTCCATTTGTAGCTTGTTTTATTCTCTCTTTATCAGTTAATAGCCAAGTATATAGGTACTGTTTATCAAGTTCATTTGATAATAATTGCAACTTCCAAATATGATAATGATAGATTACACGTTCTTCATTCCATATCTCAGGTCCAAAATTAGTCGCCCATAAATATAAAAGATCCCCATTATTTGCATACTTATTTTCCTCTAACTCTAGATCTGAATAATACCATCTATCATTGGTATTAAAGTTGCCGACTCTTAAAACTCTATACTTACCTGAATCAAGTAGTTCTTGTTGTTTATATGCTTTTCCATTTAAAAAGTTCACAACTTCCCCCAACTCACGCTGTTCCCAAGTTTGAATCACCAATTAAATCACTAAATATCTAAACAAATCAAAGTGTAGATATAGGCAATAGAACATAGCATTTCATTTGATTCTTCCATAGAGTTTAAAGAGTGTATCTGAATCATTGAATTCCTAAAAATAGCTAGTTTATGACAGTAAACTAGAGATTTACATTATCAAAACAATTGTCAGGAAAGAGTAATATTTCTTTAAACCCATAAATCTCAAAAGTCACTAAAGTAAAACATGTAGACAGATGGTATAATCTAAATATAAGATTTGATCTGTTTTGCTATAATTGGGGGTAATCATATGGAGAGAAATGAAAAAAAGGAAAAGAGTAAGTTATCTGCGAGTGAACAAGCGGCAACAACGTTTTCCAATGTAAGTTCAAGTGGCAATATGTACAATCATAATAAGTATACTGCGAATAATAAGGGGCATGGATTTGCTGCAGAAGATATGAATCATTTACATGACTTGTTTCATGGAAAAAAGGCTACACTTGTGGGGGCTGACAATAGTAAACATGGCGCTGATCGACTGGTTGATGGAGTAGAAATTCAGACAAAATTTTGTCGTACAGGATCGAAGTGTATTCAAGAATGCTTTCAAAATCAGGAATTTAAGTATTATTCGAAAGACGGACAGCCTATGAAAATAGAAGTTCCTTTTGATAAATATGAAGCAGCGGTTCAAGCGATGGAAAATAGAATCAAAGCCGGACAGCTGCGAGGAGTCACTGACCCTGCACAAGCTAAAGAAATTATTAAACAAAGTCCATTCACCAGGCAGCAAGCAATTAATGTGACTAAAGCAGGGAATATCGATTCACTCAAGTTCGACATGGCAAATGGTGTGTTTATAGGGGCAAGTGCTTTTGGTATATCAGCAACCTTATCTTTTGCTCTTTCTGTCTGGAATGGCGAAGAATATGATATTGCCCTTAGAAATTCTGCTATTTCGGGAATAAAAATAGGTGGTCTAAGTATTGTTTCAAGTGTAGTGGCGAGTCAGTTGTCTAAAGCAGGACTAAATAGCGCAATGGTCTCCAGTAGTGAGGCGATTGTGACAATGATTGGACCGAAAGCATCAGCGTATCTTGTAAATGCGTTGAGAAGTGGTCAAAATATTTATGGTGCTGCAGCTATGAAAAGTGCGGCGAAGTTACTTAGAAGTAATGTCATAACTGGAGTTATCACTGGTGCACTTCTTTCCACTGGAGATGTAGTCAACATTTTTCGTGGCAGGATTTCAGGAGGTCAGCTATTTAAAAACGTGACGAATACAGCTGCATCAATTGGTGGTGGCATGGCAGGATGGACTGCTGGAACTACCGCTGCAGCCGCCGCTGGTGCTACTATCGGCTCTGTTATTCCTGTAGTAGGAACTATTATTGGGGGAGCGGTTGGTGTAGCAGTTGGAGGTATTGGTGGTGTTTTATTAGGTGGAGCTGCTGCTGGTGGTATCTCTAATGCGGTAACAGGTGCATTTATTGAGGATGATGCGAAGGAAATGGTTAGACTTTTGGAAGAGCAATTTAAGCTTTTGACAGTTGATTATTTGCTAAATATGAATGAAGTTGAAGCACTGATGGATAGTCTGGAGAAGAAGCTTACTGGTGGTCTGTTGAAGGATATGTTTGCTTCAGAAGATAAGAGTAAGTTCGCATTAACATTCTTAACACCATTTTTTGAAGAGCAAGTGTCGAAGAGAGAGAAAATATCTATTCCGGAGGAAGAACAGATGTTTAAAGGAATGGTTTTGGCTCTTGAAACACTTCAAGACTTATCGAATGAAGAGAATTTAGAATTATCAACTGTTGAGTATTGATAGTTTTCAATTGGAAGTTCATCTATGTGTAAATGATGGTTGATGAACTATGATTAAACAGAACGATATGAAAAAAACGAGTTCGAAACAATCTGTTTCGTCCTCGTTTTTTCGTCAATTACAATACATCCCCACCCCTACCGAGGTGCAATTCCTTTTACCAGAACTTCTGTCCATTCTGCTGTGTAGGGCAGGATTCTTTCGTATATTTGCGGGTTGGAAATTCCTTCAATGATGGCTTGGAAATAGAGCATTAGGAATTCGTCCGAGTATTTTAGATCGACTTTGCCTTCTTTTCGTCCGCGATGAAACAGATCCAGCATAATGTTGAAGCTCTGTTTTGTGTATTCTTCCATCATTCGAGTAAACCCGTTGTCTCCTTTTTCAGTGAAGTATTTCATTAGATCCAGATAGAACTGTGGATTGATTTTTTCGAGGTAATCGATTTTATTTTGGCTCATTGCGATCAGCGTTTCTTCGAAGGGGCGGTTCTCAGCCATCAGCTTTTTAGCTTTGTTGCTCATTTCTTCGATAGAGTGTATGAATACTTCGTGGATGAGTTTTTCTTTGTTACCGAAATAGGTAAAAATGGAGGTTTTTCCTACGTTCGCTTTTTTAGAAACTTCATCAATGGTTAGGTTTTCAATTCCATGGTCTGTATTCATTAGCTCAAAGGCTGCTTGTAATACCTGAGATTTTTTTTCTTCTGTTCTACGTTCAAAACCATTCATCTGTAAGACCTGCCTTTTATTCGGGTTTATATGAACTTTTTTCTGTACTAAGTTCGTAATTTTATCTTCCTATATTATATACCAATAAATATGAACTGACAATCGACGATGAGTTCAAAACTATAGCAGCTTTTCGTTGACCACCCGATTAGAAAGGGCTATTATTGGAGGTGTAAATGAACTTTGGTTTGAAATGAAGCATAAATCAGTGTGTTGTGAACCTTGGCTTAAGTATGCGTTCATAAAATGAAGGATCAAGTTTTGTTTTGGACTGGAAAGCACGTTATGAAATGATGTCAGAAGAAGAAGGAGTTTCAATATCATGACAGAAATTGTAAGAGTACAGGGCTTGCAGAAAAAATTTGGTAAGTTTCAGGCTTTGAGTGACGTGTCATTCACAGTGAATGCTGGCGAGGTCGTTGGGTTCATTGGACCGAATGGGGCTGGAAAATCGACCACGATTCGGACGCTACTAGGAATCATCAACCGAAATAAGGGTGAGGTGAACATTTTCGGAAAGGATGTCTGGAAGGACAGCTTGGAAATTCATAAGCGAATTTCTTATGTTCCGGGGGATATTGCGTTGTGGGGCAGCCTGACAGGTGGCGAGATCATCGATTTGTTTATGAAGCTTCATGGTAGAGGGAGCAAGACAAAACGAGATTATTTGATCAAACGATTTGAGCTTGATCCAAAGAAAAAGGCCAAGGGCTATTCTAAAGGAAATCGTCAGAAGGTAGGATTAATTGCGGCACTATCTGTTGAATCCGATTTGTATATTCTGGATGAGCCGACATCTGGCTTGGACCCGCTGATGGAGGCTGTTTTTCAAGAGGAAATAGAAGCAATTAAAAAGGCAGGTAAAGCGATTCTACTGTCTTCTCATATCTTGAGTGAGGTAGAACGGTTGGCCGATAAGGTCGTCATTATCCGACAAGGAAAAGTCGTAGAAACAGGAACCTTGGATGAGCTGCGGCATTTGACCCGCTCCACAGTAACATTGGTGACTGAAGGTGATGTTGCAGAGATGGCAGCTGTTTCAGGTGTTCATGATTTTGTCCAAAAGGAAGGCAAAGCAACGTTTTCTGCTGATAATGAAGCGATGAATGCTATTTTGATTGAAGCAACGAAGCTAGGTGTCAAAAAATTTGAATCTGTGCCGCCAACGCTGGAAGATTTGTTCTTGCGTCATTATGAAGGTTGATTGTCGGAACGGAGGAAAATAAAATGAATGAGAAATTTGCCCGTTGGGGTGTATTGTTTATTCAATATGTGAAGCGTGATTGGAAAAAAATAATCGTTTGGATTTTGGGCTTAGGCCTGTTTTCCGGAGCATTTGTTCCGGCGTTTGAAGAAATCGGTAAGGGGCAAGGCTTGTTAGGAATGTTTGAAACGATGCAGAATCCGGCAATGATTTCAATGGTTGGCCCAACCCCAATCACGTCTGGCGCTGATTATACATTGGGAGCCATGTATGCGCAGGAAATGCTGTTGTTTTGCGGCTTGTTTGCAATGATTGTTTCGGCACTCCATGTTGTTAGTCATACGCGAAAGGAAGAGGAGCTGGGACTGACAGAATTGGTTCGCTCTTTTCGGGTAGGGCGTCAAGCGAATTCGCTGGCAGTGGTTACAGAGATAACTGTGATCAATGTTTTATTGGGGCTCTTTATTGGCGGTATCATGACGAGCTTTGGCGTAAAAACGATTGATGCACAGGGGGCGTTCTTGTTTGGCGCATCGATTGCGATGGCTGGTATCGTTGGTGGTGTGCTTGCGCTTGTGATGGCACAGCTCATGTCAACATCCACTGGGGCAACCGGAGCAACCTTAGGGCTTGTGGGGCTGCTATATATTGCACGCGTGGGGACAGATGTCTCTAATGCGGAGCTTTCGATAATTAACCCGATGGGGTGGATTTATCTGACCCATCCGTTTACTAAGAATGACTGGATGCCACTGCTTTTTGCGGTGATTTTCAGCGGTGTGTTACTCTTGATTTCTTTCATACTAGAGGGGCACCGAGATATGGGGGCTGGCTACCTCCCAGAACGAGAAGGTAGAGCGACTGCTAGAAAATCGTTATTATCTGTTCCCGGATTGATTTTTAAGCTCAACAAAGGAGTGATCATTGGCTGGCTAGTCGCCTTTGTGATCATGGGTGCGGCCTATGGATCGATTTATGGAGATATGCAGGTGTTTCTTGGTAGTAATGAATTGATGAAGCAAATGTTTACGCAATCCGGTGTATCGATCGAAGAATCCTTTACAGGAACGATTATGATGGTGATGATCGGTTTAGTAACGATTTTACCGATTGCGGTCATCAATAAGCTGTTCGCGGAGGAAATCCGATTACACCTCAGTCAGCTGTATGCAACAAAGGTTACCCGAGCTCAGCTATATTGGACAACTGTTGTTTTAGCTATTTTGACCGGTGTGGTCGGGATTGGCTTAGCTTCAGCTGGACTAGGCGGGGCAGCGATTGCTGCAATGGAAAATAAATCGACAATGGATTTGCTGGATTTTTTAGCTGCCGGATATAATATTCTGCCGTCTGTTCTGTTTTATATTGGGCTTGCGGCTTTGGTGTTAGGCTGGCTTCCAAAGCTTGGAAAAGCTGTCTATGCCTATCTGGGTTACTCGTTTGCTCTGAACTATTTTGGCGGCATCCTTGATTTACCCGATTGGTTTGCTAAAACGGCTATTCAAAGCTGGATTCCTCGGATGCCAATGGAAGAGTTTGATGGAATTGTCTTTGTCGTGATTACGGTAATCAGTATAGGGTTGATGTTTATTGGCTATCTAGGCTATAAGCGACGTGATTTGGTGGAAGGCGCATAGCTGAAGTAAGAAAATGAAAATTAGGAGAAGAAGCTGCTTCTGTCCCACCGTTTATTCGGTTTTAGGTGTATAGAGAAGAGTGTAGGATTGAGTTATGTCCCACACTCTTCTCTTTTTTATCCAAGGCACTTCCAGTTTTGATCGTTGTTCTATGGAAATCAATGCTTCGCTTGTTCAGGAAAATTATGGTAAGTTTCAGATAACTAAGTATTCTAGGAATGAAAGGGAGCCTACTCTATGTCTAACAGCTCACAAGACTTACTAAATGACATCTATAATCTGATTCTCAATCCCGGTACTCGTGAATGGGAACGAACGCAGCTCGTTACGGCAAAGAATGCGATAGAAAGTGATGCGGCTATCAAAAATGAGTTGGGGAAGTTGGAAGCTGCTTTGCGTCCACTTGCGCTTCGAAATAATCTGACACCGGATATGACGGATTTCTATTTGAAGCTGACGGATGATTCATCAGAAGAAACGAATGATTCTGTTGGGCATGAGGTGAGTGATCCTCTGCATCAGGAGGTCGCAGTGTTTGCCGGCGGCTGTTTTTGGTGTATGGTCGAGCCGTTTGAGCTGAAGAAGGGAATCGTCTCTGTGTTGTCTGGCTATACAGGTGGGGATGTCGAGAAGCCAACGTATGATCAAGTAAGTGGCGGCTACACAGGACATGTCGAGGCGGTGGAGATCATTTTTGATACACGCGTCATCAGCTATGAGAAGCTTGTTACGCTATATTGGCAGCTCACCGATCCGACGGATGCTTTAGGCCAATTTCAGGATCGAGGCAGCCAGTATCGTCCAATAATTTTTGTTCAGAATGAACAGCAACGCAAAATTGCTGAGGAATCGAAGCAACAGCTCATTGATTCGGGAAAATACAAACAACCGATCGTGACGGAGATTCGAGCTGCAGAGACCTTTTGGCCGGCGGAAAACTATCATCAGCAATTTTACAAAAAACAACCGAAAAGATACAAACAGATTCAACGAGCTCGTCATCAGCTGTTGACATTTCAACAGCTAAAGGGAAAATTCAAATAGGTCTAAATAGACAGGAAAAGCGCTGTAGTTATTCGCAAGCCATTTAATCGATAAATGGATTTGGAAGGGCGTTTTTTTCTTTTTCAAGGCTGGAAAAGCGTCGTTGAGCACTGATGATTTCGACAGCGTTTGGTGCAGAGTAGACATCTAGCTTACGATCGATTTCTTTTAAATTGCTTTCTAAATGGCTGATTTCTTGAAGAACTTGTTCCCGATGCTTGGAGAGTAGCTGTTCCCGTTTCTCGATTGTTGTGGTTCCTTCCATGCAGTAAGCGATATAGGTACGAATGTCCTTGATCGCCATACCGGTGTTTTTCAGACAGCAAATCGTATGGATGAAGCCTAGATCAGCATCCGTGAATTCTCGGTAACCCGATTTATTCTTTGAGACGAAGGGTAAAAGCCCCTGTTTGTCATAATAACGCAATGTATAAATGGATAAATCAAATATTTCAGATACTTCTTTTATGGTATAAGTCATCTTTTTTCTCCTTTTTTGAACAAAACGCTTTCCCTCGACTATACTCTAGGGTTTAGACTAACTATACGGTAAAGAGAATTACTTTACAACTAATGATCAATCTAGGAGGAAATAGATATGCAAAAGAAAGTTTTAGTTACTGGTGGGACTGGTTTTGTCGGCATGCAAATCATTTTTCAATTGCTGCAGAAGGGCTATTCCGTTAAGACGACTGTTCGATCACTTAAGAGTAAATCTACGGTTGTTGAAGTGTTAAGAAAAAATGGTGCTTCGATGCTTGAAAATTTATCCTTTGCGGAGGCCAATCTATCGAAGGATGAGGGCTGGGATGCGGCGATGGATGAGTGCGAGTATGTGCTGAGCGTTGCTTCCCCTGTATTTTTTGATATACCCAAAGACGAACAAGAAGTGATTCGACCTGCGATAGATGGGATCATTCGCATTTTGAAGGCAGCAAATCACAGCAAGGTAAAACGAGTTGTCATGACTTCGAACTTTGGTGCAGTGGGCTTCAGTAAGAAAAATGGACCTCAAGTAATTACCACTGAAGAGGATTGGACAGATGAAAATGAACCGGGCTTGTCTGCGTATGAAAAATCCAAGTTGCTTGCTGAAAGGGCTGCCTGGTCTTATATCGAAACGGAAGGTGGGCAACTGGAGTTTGCGACGATCAATCCTGTAGCGATCTTTGGCCCGTCTTTAACGAATCATGTTTCCGGCAGCTTTGATTTATTGAAAGGCTTACTGAATGGTTCGACTAAGAGAATTGCAGATATTCCGCTGAATGTTGTGGATGTCCGCGATGTAGCGGATTTGCATATTCGAGCAATGCTTTCTCCTGAGGCGAATGGTCAGCGTTTTATAGCTTCTGCGGATGGACAGATTTCGATGAAGGAGATTGCAGAGCTGATTCGAAACGAGCGTCCTCAGCTGGCGTCCAAAGTACCGACAAAGAAAATACCTGATGCGCTTATTGAAGCGGGGGCATTGGTTAATAAACAAGCAAGGGAAGGCAAGCTTTTCTTAGAAATGAATCGTAATGTCAGCAATGAAAAGGCGAAAAAAATGTTAGGCTGGACACCGATCTCGAACAAGGAGCAGGCGACATTAGCAGCTGTTGATAGTCTAATAAAATATGGGTTAGTTGATTGACCAACGAGAAAAATAAACGGTAGGACAGAAGAAGTTGCTTCTGTCCTACCGTTTATTTGGTTATGTATAGACAAGGCGCAGGAGTTGAGTTATGTCCTAGCAACTTTGTGTGGAATCGTTATAAAACTAGTTGGAAAAACATAATTATTTCGTTCCTCGGTATTGTACTATGGGTACAAAAGTAGCGGGAGTGGATAGTATGGTAATTAAAAATAGAATATTTACTCTGAATGTCACGGAGCAGGGAACCGTTGATTTGCTTCAAATGAACGCAGACCCTTATCGCATGAACTGGGTGATAACAGAAGATTATTTGAATGAAGTTGATTATTACAGCAAAGACAAGCTCTTTGGAAATTTCATCATAAAAATAGAAGACAAAATTTATAATAGTGCCTATCTAAAGCCGGAGATAGAAAGACAAGAAGAGCGGTTGTCTATCCAATATGATTTCAATGACTTTCAGTTGCTTCAAGTGTTTGATCTCTCTGATTCGGAAGTGATTCGTTGGTCGATCGAGTTCATTAATGAACGGTCACTTCCATTGAAGCTGCAAGAATTTTCTGTGTGGATTCCTTTTAGTTATATCATGTTCAGGGATCCATCCATTCGAAGAAATGTGCATCAGTCAGCGGCGGTATTCCCATCTCTTTCACCTGATTTTTCGAAAATTGCGGTGATGAGAAGAAGCAGTGAAGACAGTAGCTTGGGGATGTACCAACTGGCTGGGGAGATTCTTTCGGTGGGCAGCTATTGTGAATTTCAAAACAAATTCTTTGAAGATATTTCGCCTTCATTGGATGGACTGATTTATCATAAAATGATTCTTTCCGGCAAGAATAGGTCAAATGAAAAGGATTGGGTTTATCCTGGTAAAGAAGTAATTGTTGAGGCAGGAGGTTCGAAGATATGGCAGTATCAGCTCAACGAAGTGGCTGATCAGCAGGACTTTTTCACGCAAGGGCAAGAGCTGGGACATCCCAAAATTGATTTTCCAGAGCGAATACCGGTTGGCGAAGCTTTTGACATCCGTATATCTGGCTCTGTAGTTGTTCGAGCAATGATCGAGTGGCAGGCTGATGGCAAGCTCCAGCGAAAAGAATTGTCTGTGAGTGACGGAAAGCTAGTGTCTGGTATAGCCGAACTCTGTGGAGAGCATCGCTTGGTGGTCGAGTTTGCGGATGGGAAGAAGGATCAGTTGATCCTCAATGTGATGGAGGATATCCGTAAGGTAGTGGAAGAACGAGTTAGTTATCTTTGTGAGCATTCCTATGGAGTGGAGGAAGCCCATGCGTTTTCCCCTGTATCGAATCAAGGGGAGTCGTTAGGAAAGCTTTCGCTTATCTTGAAAAAGAATTTGCTGGCTGAACCGAAGCCTGAAGAGATCCACATGGTGGAGAGGAGTATCAATCAATATGTGATGAACAAATGGTTTGATCATGGTGATTTCAAGAAGCCGAGAAATATCTATGGATCATTTTACCGCGTGATGGATTTTGAGTATTTGGGACATGTGCTGTATTTACTTTCGCTGTTTCCAGATCAGCTACTTCATGAGCAACGCGCCGATACATATTTGACATGGGCGGCACAAGTCGTTGAGCTGCGTATAAATCCGGAGTGTCATGATAGCTTACGAGCGAAGGAAGAATCAGAGATGCTAGGCGTGTTTTTCTTGTATATCAATGAGTTGATTGAACAGCTGGAGCAACGAGCAATTGGGGATCACACGAAGCTGAAAAGCTTGTGGGAGAATAATTTATTTGAGATTTTAGAAGACAAAACCAGCTTGAAGGCTGTAATGACAGAGCACTATTTTGATAATGCCGGCTTTGGTCCGGCGGCAGCTGCACTGGCTAATGCCGGCTACACGACAAACTGTCTTCGTTATGGCGAGCTGTTACTGGCAAACATTGGCTTCAGCAATGACTTTCGAGCACAAAATCCGGACCGCTGGTGGGAAGCGTTGGCTTACATGATTCATTCTCTATGGGGCGGGATCACTGCGGCAGCAGCCTTGGATGTTTTTCATGCAGTGAAAGATCCGCGCTATCTGGAAGCAAGCTATCGGGCATTCGTTGGCGTTCTATACTGTTACGACCATCATTCGACCACCACGACCAAAATTCAAGCTGGGGAAGCTGTTTCGACGTATGCAGTCACAAGCCCTCATGATAACCGTGTCGATTTGTCTCGAAATCGATTTGGGCAAGAGACATTTGCGAAGGATGGCGGGATTTTCGCCCAGATTTTTGATGAGAACTCACAACAGACAAGTGACTGGGATATGGGGGAAGAGCTGGTGGCTTACCTGGATCGATTTGGTCAAAATGCGTATGTTTATTACGATGAAGAGCAGACATTGAAGGTAGTGAACGGGAAAATCGAAGCAAGAGACAAGGAAAGGATTATTACAAGCTATGCGCCATACCCGAAGAACATTCTTTTTCTAACTGGAGGAGAGCTCCAACGGTTGGAAGGTGATGGGAAAAAAGCGATTTTGAGTAGGCAATTAGAAAGCGGGAGTGACAGAGGAAATTCAGAAAGCAGTTAATCAAAAAAACAGGACAGGGATTCACCGCTACATGGTGTGATCTCTGTCCTGTTTCATTCTATTTTCCGGAATGGGCTCTGCGATAATTCAGTGGTGACATGGCGTATTTCTTTTTGAAGCAGAGTGAAAAATAAGCGGAATTGTTAAAGCCGCATTTTATCGAGATATCTGTCATAGACAGGTTGGTTTTGATCAGATAGCTGGTGGCTTTATCCAGTCTATAATTAGATAAATATTCTAACGGTGTACACTGAAAGACTTGTTTCATGGAACGAACGAGGTAATTCTCGTGAAAGTGAAAATGCTTGGATAATGTCGCATTCGTGATTTCCTTTGCGTAATTTTGCTTGATGTACAGCTCAATATTTTCCGCCAAATCAATCACGCTGGTTTTGGAGTAACTTTGTTCCTCCAACGATTTCAAAAGCTGAGAAAATCGTTTTTGATTGTCCCAGAAGACAATCGATTTTTTCTCTCCAACAGTTCCCAATAACAGGCGGTCAAGTAGTGCGTATATGAATTTTGAATCGGAAAGCTTTTGGTATTTTTTTAGATGCAACGTGTAGTCTTCATTGTGGTAGTGCAGCTCAGGCATGATAACGTCAGAATTAAGCTGAATAGGATGTTCGAGCGCTTCCCAATGCCCATCATAATGAAAGTGGAGCCAATAAAAATCAGTATCCTCTGTGCATGGTTTAGTGGAGAAATGATGGAGGAAAGGCGCCAGCACCAGCATTTCTCCCTTCCGAATTTCATAATCCGTCGTTTCTTCTGTGATGTAGAGTGATCCTTTCAAAACAAATAGTAAATCAAAATAAGGCAGATTGTTTCGATTGGGGTGCTGTTGTCCGGCAGAATATGAAGTGAAATTCCCTTCAATAAATGTTGGAAACGGCGGGATGATCATGGAGAGAATCGGTATAGGATTCATTTTTCTCCTCCTTTAGTGTGGAATATTATAAATTGTAGTTTGATTTTTATAAAACATTAAAGCGATTACATATTATAATATACGTAAATAAAGCAGAAATTGCAATTGCTGAACCGAATAAGGGGGAGTCATGTGAAGGCTAGAGTGCTTATAAATAAAGGAAATATAGTCGGTGAGATAGATGATCGTCTCTATGGATCATTTATTGAACATATGGGTAGAGCCGTTTATGGCGGTATCTTTGATCCGGAGCATCCTATGTCAGATAACTATGGGTTTAGAGAAGATGTAAAGGCTTTGGTCAAGGAATTAAATGTGCCTCTGGTCCGATACCCGGGTGGGAATTTTCTTTCCGGCTATAAGTGGGAAGATGGTATCGGCCCTGTTGAAAAAAGACCGAGAAGGCTTGATTTAGCGTGGCAGACGATCGAAACAAATGAAATTGGTCTGCATGAGTTCATGCAATGGGCGAATGAGCTGGAAATAGACGTAGATATGGGTGTCAATCTTGGGACAAGAGGCATCGATGCAGCCAGAAATCTGGTGGAATATTGTAATTTTCCGGGTGGTACCTATTGGAGCGATTTAAGAAAAGAACATGGCGCACAGAAACCTTTCAATATCAAAACATGGTGTCTTGGTAATGAAATGGATGGATCATGGCAAATCGGTGCGAAAACGGCAGAAGAATATGGCCGTTTAGCTTCTGAGACAGCCAAGGTCATGAAGCTGGTTGATGAAACGATCGAGCTGGTTGTATGTGGGACATCGATCAGTACGCTTCCGACTTTTGGCAGCTGGGAACAAACCGTGTTAGAGCATACGTATGAGCATGTCGACTATCTATCTTTGCACATGTATTACGGAAATCCGGAGAATGATATTGAAAATTATTTGGCAAAATCGTTGGATATGGATCGCTTTATCAAAGGGGTGATCGCTATCTGTGATTCTGTCAAAGCCAGAAAGAAAATAGAAAAGACCTTGAATCTTGCATTTGATGAATGGAACATTTGGTACCACACGTTAGATACGGACGAACAGATTGAAAAATGGCAGGTTGCCCGTCCGGTGCTGGAGGATATTTATAATTTTGAGGACGCTTTGGCATTTGGTTGTCTGCTGATCACACTGTTAAAAAATAGTGACCGTGTAAAAATTGCCTGTCTGGCTCAACTGGTCAATGTGATTGCACCGATCATGACTGAAACAGGAGGGGAGAGCTGGCGACAGACAATTTTTTATCCATTTCAACAGGTATCGACTTTTGGCAGAGGCAAAGCGCTAGTGACGAATGTGCGCTCTGACAGTTACGATTCCAAGGATTTTTCAAATGTTCCTTATTTAGAAAGCATTGTAGTAGAAAATGAAGAACGAAATGAGTTGACTATTTTTGCAGTCAATCGGTCGCTAGAGGAAGAAATGACACTTGAATTGGATTTGCAAGGGTATAAGCTTCACTCAGTCGTTGAGTGTTCAACCATAGCGGGACATGAGCTGAAAGCAACCAATACAAAGGGACAGGAGCAAGTGAAGCCTGTCAAAAATGAGCAAGTAGCAATGACGGACAACGGTATAGACGTAAAATTACCGGCGCTGTCGTGGAATATGCTTCGTGTAAAAACGAAGCAATAAAAGAGAACTGGAAAGGTGATGGAAATGATGTGGAAAAAAGTAACAGTGGGGTTGTTGGCAGTTGTTGCAGGTTTGGGATTACTAGCTGGCTGTGGCGGATCGAATGACAAAGCAAGTTCAGGGTCTGACGATGGAAAAGTAAAAATCAAATTCTCTGCATGGGATAAATTTCCCGACAATATCATCGAAGAATTTAATAAAGAGAACCCGAATATTGAAATCGAGCTAGTTCAAATACCGGATTCCGATTACTCACAAAAAATCAATCAAATGCTCGTTGGTGGAACAGCGCCAGACGTTATTCTTTCCTTTGAAACGGACCTGCCGAAATTTGCCGATTCTGGCTCTATCATTTCTTTAGAGGATTATTTAGCAGATACAGACAAAATCGATACAGATGACTTTATTCCTGCTGTTCAAGCGTTGAATGAAGAAACTGGTGGGAATTATGGTCTGCCATGGGCGTATGCTTCTGAGATATTATTCTATAACAAAGATATGTTTGATGCGGCTGGTGTAGACTACCCAACAAAGGATTGGACCTGGGATGATTTTGAGAAAGCAGCACAAAAGCTTACTGTTTCAGAAGGTGGGAAAACAACCCAATGGGGAGCGGATGCATTGACATTCCGTGGCTTGTGGTGGTCGCTTGCAGGACAGGGTGGCGACGCTGTAGTGAAAAATGGACAGCTGGATTTGGGCGATGGCTTGAAGAGTGCGCTTGAGTATCAGGATAAATTGACGAATGAGTTGAAGGTCAGTCCTGAACCATCTGCCGGAGATTCTGTTGCAGATTTGTTCTCTTCTGGTCAAGCGGCAATGACACGTACAGGCAGCTGGCAGATTCTAAATTACCGAGATGCAGAATTCAACTGGGATATCGAAACATTGCCAAAAGGCGAACGTGCGTATAACTCGTTACACACCGGTTTCTATACGATCAATGCAGCCAGCAAGCATCCGGATGAAGCATGGAAATTTATTGAATTCATGATGAGTGAAAAAGGTCAGACCTTGAACTCTGAATGGGGCTCAAATCCGTCGGCATTAAAATCAATTGCAGAGCAAGGGGCATATAAGAAAGAAGGCAAAAATGGCCCATCGAATTGGGAAGTCATTGAACGTGCCGGAGAAGAAGGGGAGTTTGGGTATGTACTGATCAACGCGGCTTCAACAACCAATCTGGTGAATCAATTTGATGCGTATCTTTTAGGTACAACTGAGATGGACGATATTTTTGATAAGTATATCCCAAATGCGAACCAAGAAATAAAAGATAATCAATAGAAGATCATGACAAAGTTTTTTTCTGGTGACGAGTACTTACAGGAGCGTCGATCCATCACAAATGGCGCATCCTGTATGGCTTGTCCATGAGCATATTGCTTTAAATGGTAGGTAAGAAGCTAGTTGTATCATTTAGCAAAAGTTGTAGGGAACGGAAATGTTGGTCGAAGAACGGGCCTTTTCCCTAAAAAAGAAAAGAGAGGTTGCTATGAAAAATTTATCTAAAGGTAAAAAAGCAAAAAATAGGCAGAGCCTAAAAGATACGCTGACCGCCTATGGATTTTTGTCTCCTTGGGTCATCGGGTTCATTTTCTTTACAGGCGGACCGATTTTACTTTCATTTTTATTGAGCTTGACGAAATGGAATTTGCTGGGGCAACCGAAGTTCGTCGGACTTGAAAATTACCAACAGTTGTTCAGCGGCAGTTCTGATTTTCTCAACACATTGAAGATAACCTTTCTATTCACACTATTGAATGTGTTTGTGACCGTCAGCGCTTCTCTGTTTTTGGCAGTATTATTGAATTTCAAGGTACGTTTTATCGGCATTTTCCAATTCTTCTATTTTGTTCCCGCAGTTATGCCATCGGTTGTTATGACAAGCTGCTTTATCTTGATGTTCAACAATCAGTTAGGCGTAGTCAATTATTTTCTTTCTACAGTAGGGATCACCGGTCCGAACTGGCTGGGCGATGCGAACCTCGTTTGGGTCGTTGTCGGGATCGCTAGTGTGTTTACCTTCTCGACTGGGCAAATGATGTTGATTTTCAACTCCAGCTTGAAAGAGGTGCCGATTGAGCTGTATGAAGCAGCTCATCTGGATGGCGCAAATGCGTGGCAACGGTTTAAAAATGTTACCTTGCCATCGATTTCACCCATTCTATTGTTCAATACGGTAGTAGCGACAGTCAATTCATTCAATGGTGCATTTACGCTTCTATTCCCGCTGACTGGTGGCGGTCCGGGGAATGCGACGAAGGTGTTGAGTCTGTTGATCTATGAAAAAGCCTTTAAACAGTTTGATATGGGGACAGCTTCAACGTTGGCATTCATTATGTTTATCATTGTCGCGGTGATATCTATTCTCCAGTTTAAATTATCGGATGACAAAGTCAATTATGGATAAGGAAGGTGAAAAAGAGCATGAATTATGATTCGAAAGCAGTAAAACTATTACAGTATGGCATTTTGATCTTTTTCGCCATCCTAATGTTTTTCCCGATATTTTGGATATTTTCCAACTCATTAAAGACATTGAACGGAATCAGCGAGTTCCCGCCTCAGATATTCCCTTCTGAGCCTCAATGGCAAAACTATATTGATGTGATCAAGAAGAGTAATGCGTTGGAGTATCTCAAAAACAGTTTGGTTCTGATTGTTGGAAATACCATTGGAACATTGGTCTCTAGTTCAATTGTAGCTTATCCGTTGGCGCGGATGGAGTTCAAGGGCAAAGGCGTCGTCTTTGGAATGATCCTGGCAACAATGATGGTTCCGACAGTAACATTGGTTATTCCTCAGTTTCTATTGTTTAGAACTTTTGGTTGGTTAGATAGCTTCCTGCCGATGATCGTGCCGAGCTTCTTCGCCTATCCGTATAATGTCTTTTTATTCCGTCAGTTCTTCAAAACGATTCCTAAAAGTATTGATGAATCGGCGATGCTGGATGGTTGCTCCAGAATACAGGTTTTCACGAAGGTGATCGCACCGTTGGCAAAACCAATTTTTATCACAGTGGGTGTGCTGTCTACGATTTTCTGGTGGAACGAGCTATTCCAACCTTTGATCTTTATTGATTCAGAAAATCTGAAGCCCTTGACCCTAGGTGCGTTGAATGCCTTTAAGATCGAAGGCGGGCAAAATCAGACAGCGTGGAATATGCAAATGGCCTTTGCAATGATCATGGCGATTCCACCGATGATTCTCTATATGTTTGCTTCCAGACATTTGGTTGCAGGGATAAAAACCTCTGGGATGAAGGATTAATAAGATTCTTCTAAAATAGTTAAGCTGGACTTAGGTCTGTATGAGGCTTTTTACAGCTTCTAAAAATGCAATTAAATAATCGATCAGCTAATCATTGACCTCAAACATACTTACAGTGTTTGAGGTTGTTTTGTGTTTTAATTAGTGATTTATAAATATCTTTATGTTAGTATTGTTATTCTATGGAAGTGTTTTGCTTACAGTAACCAGTTAAGATAACAATCGATATTTATAACACTTTCTTAAGATTTTTCCCATTAAAGCGTATTCTTGAAGCAAGGGTGTTGACTTCAACAGCTATATGCGTTAATATCGAACAGCATTAGTTACTAACAGTGTTAGTGATTTTTGGGAATTATCTTGGAAGAAGGGGGAAGCTCTATGTCATTCGCAGAGGAAGCCGAGCAGGAGCTCGTTCGATTAATGCTTCAAAATCGTAATGGTGCATTCAGTAAAATAGAGAAAAGCAACAAAGGTGAAAGCATCGTTATTAAGTTTCTTGCTCGATCAGGTGAACCGACCAGCCCTAAGCATTTAGCTGAATCGCTCAATTTGTCCAGTGCCCGTATTGCTGTCGTTTTAGGCAGCTTAGAGAAGAAGGGGATGATCGTTCGTGATATGGACCCGACGGATCGTCGGAGGATCAATGTTACACTGACAAAGTGCGGAATGAAGATGGCGCATGAGGAAAAGAAAGAAATGCGTGATAAAATCATTCAAGTATTTGAATTGATGGGAGAAGCAGATACGAAAACATTTATCGAAATGACTGCGAGATTTGTAGAATGCTCCCAAAAATTATCCCTGAAAGAGGAAGGTGACCAATAGTGAAGATTTTTAAATATCTTGGCAAATACTGGTATGCCGTCATCGCCGTTGTTGCGCTGTTAGTTGTGCAGGCATATAGTGATTTGAGCTTACCAAGTTTGACATCAGATATCGTCGATGTCGGTATTCAACAAGGAGGTCTTGAAATCTCCACTCCTGAAAAAATCAGGAAAACAACGCTTCAGGGGATTGAGATGTTCATGACCGATGAAGAAAAGCAAAAGGTTGAAGACAATTACAAACTGACAACTGAAAAGATCGATGGTAAAGAAGTTGAAGTTTACAAGCTGAAGCTTCAGGATGGAATGACAAAAGAAAAATTGGCGGATATTTTCAATTTGCCAATGATGATGTTAGCGTCCTCTCAATCGAAGGATTCTACTACTGCTAGTGAAGCCAAAGGTGTGATAGAAGCCTATAAAGCTGTTGGAGAAGATGGCGAAAAAGCGAAGAAGCTGGGCGAAGAAGCAGCCGCTCTAGGAGAACAGGCAAAGGCAGCTGGAGAAGCAGCCGCTACAGCTACTGATATGCAAACAGCTGCAGCGAAAGGTGCCGAAGCACAAACATTGGCAGCTGAAGCACAGGCAAAAGGTGAAGAAGCACAAAAGCTGGCGGATTCAATTACTGCAACAATGGATGCATTGCCGGATAAAGTGAAAGCTGCTCGTAAAGAAACAGAAGAGAGCTTAGGTGATCTTGGCGCAGATTCCATGAAAACAGTCGGTATCCAACTGACCTTAGCTGAATATAAAGCATTGGATATGAATGTCCAACAAATTCAAACCGACTATATGATCCAAAAAGGGTCTAAAATGATTATGTTGACGTTGATTTCTGCTGTCGCAGCTATCATTGTTGGATTGATTGCTTCATTAGTAGCTGCTGCTGTTGGACGTAACCTGCGTGTTGGTCAATATGAACGTACATTACAGTTTTCAAATACTGAGATGGAGAAATTCTCGCCAGCGTCATTGATCACTCGTAATACGAACGATATCCAACAAATGCAAATGGGGATCGTTATGATCATGCGTATGGTTCTTTATGCACCGATTCTGGGTATTGGCGGAATCTACGAAGTATATCGCACAGGGACCGGCATGGGTTGGATCGTTGGTGTAGCTGTTGTCGCAGTCCTAGTGTTAGTTATGACGTTATTACTATTTACTATGCCTAAGTTCAAAGCGTTACAGAACTTGGTCGATAGAGTGAATCTGGTTTCTCGTGAAATTATTACTGGATTGCCTGTTATTCGTGCGTTCTCACGTGAAAAATTTGAAGAGAAACGTTTTGATGTGGCGAATACAGATTTAATGAAAACACAATTATTTGTCAATCGTGCTATGTCTATCATGATGCCGGTAATGATGCTGATGATGAATGGGATTTCTGTTCTGATCGTTTGGGTCGGTGGACATAACATGGATACTGGTCAGTTGCAGGTTGGGGATATGATGGCATTTATCACGTATACCATGCAGATCGTTATGGCATTCATGATGCTGTCAATGGTTTCGATCATTCTTCCTCGTGCCAATGTTGCTGCTGGACGTGTAGAAGAAGTTCTTGATACAGTACCGACAATTGTTGATCCGGAACAACCAAAAGATGACCATGACTTTAAAGGAAAAGTGAAGTTTGAAGGCGTACAATTCCGCTATGGTGATGCAGATGAAGATGTCTTGCATCATATCAACTTTACTGCTGAGCCAGGGAAAACCACTGCGTTGATCGGTTCGACCGGTTCAGGTAAGTCAACGATCGTCAATCTGATTCCGCGTCTCTTTGATGTGACAGGTGGACGGATTACGATCGATGGTATAGATGTTCGTGAAATGAGTCAACACAAGCTGCATGCCATTATGGGCTTTGTGCCGCAAAAAGGGATTTTGTTCTCAGGAGATATTGCGTCAAATATCAAGTTTGGAGATGCGGATATTCCAGATGAACAGATGAAGAAAGCAGCTAAAATTGCTCAAGCCGAAGAGTTCATCGATTCGGATGAAAAAGGCTACAGTCGTGAAATTTCTCAAGGTGGAACGAATGTTTCCGGTGGACAGAAGCAACGTCTTTCGATCGCTCGAGCTTTGGCGAAAAATCCGAAAATATTGATTTTCGATGATTCTTTCTCTGCACTTGATAATAAGACCGATGTGGCGCTACGTAAAGCTTTGGCTGAAAATATCAAAGAAGCAACACAAATCATCGTTGCCCAAAAAATCTCTACCATCATTCATGCGGACAATATCATTGTACTGGATGAAGGACGCGTAGTTGCTCAAGGAACACACGAAGATTTGATGCAATCATCAAAAGTCTATCAGGAAATTGCCCAGTCACAATTGAGCAATGCTGAATTAGGCATAGAAGAAGCTGAGTAGGGAGGAGCAAACAGAATGGCAGAAGAAAAACAAAAACGCCCTCGCGGCGGCGGTCCTGGACAAATTGCTCCAGTTGAAAAAGCGAAAGACTTCAAAGGGACGATCAAGAAATTGGTTTCCTATATTGGAGCATATAAAATACCCGTTTTCTTTGTAATGATCTTTGCTGCTGCCTCAACAGTATTTAATATATGGGGACCGAAAATCTTATCATCCGCTATTACAGAATTATTTGATGGCTTGATCAAGAAATATCAGGGAACAGGTGGAATCGACTTTGAAAAAGTTGGCGGTATTCTTCTTTTCATGTTGGGACTCTATCTTGTAGCAGCACTGTTTGGAATTATGCAAGGCTGGATCATGTCTACGATTTCTCAGAAAATTACGTATCGTATGCGTAAAGAGATTTCCGAAAAAATCGATCGCATGCCGATGAACTATTTTGAAAGTCGGACAACAGGGGAAGTTTTGTCACGTATCACCAATGATGTGGATACCTTGGGGCAATCACTGAACCAGTCGATCACACAGTTGATCACCTCTGTATTTACAATCGTCGGTGTCATCGTTATGATGCTATCGATTTCTGTTAAAATGACAGGTATCGCTGTTTTGATCGTACCGATTTCATTTATTTTGATTATGATCGTTGTAAAAAACTCACAAAAATACTTTAAGACCCAACAAGAATACCTTGGGGTCATCAATGGTAAAGTAGAAGAAACAATCGGTGGGTACAATATTGTTCGTCTGTTTAATGATGAAGAGAATTCGCTGAATGAATTTAAAAAGCAAAATGATGTCTTGTTCAAATCTGCATGGAAATCACAATTTCTTTCTGGTTTGATGCAGCCAATCATGAACTTTGTTGGAAACCTTGGCTATGTTGCCGTAGCAATCTTCGGTGGGATCATGGCATATAATGGGTCAATCACAGTTGGGGATATTCAAGCGTTTATCCAATACGTGCGTAACTTGACACAACCAATTGCTCAATTGGCACAGGTATCAAATATGCTGCAATCCATGGCAGCAGCTGCAGAACGTGTCTTTGAATTCTTGGAAGAAGAGGAAGAAGATCAAACGGTTGAAAATCCAGTGAAGATCGACAAAGCCCAAGGGATGGTCGATTTTGATCATGTTCATTTTGGCTATACACCGGATAAAATCGTTATTAACGACTTCAGTACGCATGTCGATCCAGGACAAACAGTTGCGATTGTTGGTCCAACGGGTGCCGGTAAGACGACAATGGTAAAATTACTGATGCGCTTTTACGATGTCAATTCAGGTGCTATCAAAATCGATGGGCACAATATCAAAGATTTTAATCGTGCGGATCTTCGTCAGAATATTGGGATGGTCTTGCAGGACACTTGGCTGTTCAAAGGAACAATCATGGAAAACTTGCGATATGGTCGTTTGGATGCGACAGATGAAGAAGTTTATGCTGCGGCAAAAGCAGCCCATGTTCATCACTTTATTCAAACATTACCTGGTGGGTATGAGATGGAGCTGAATGAAGAATCATCCAATATTTCTCAAGGTCAGAAGCAACTGTTGACAATCGCTCGTGCGATTTTAGCGGATAAACCGATCCTGATTTTGGATGAAGCTACTTCCTCCGTAGATACAAGGACAGAAGGAATGATTCAGGAAGCAATGAATAACCTGATGGCAGGCCGGACGTCATTCGTTATCGCCCATCGTCTATCAACTATCAAGGATGCAGATAAGATTCTTTATATGCAGGGTGGCGATATCAAGGAACAGGGAACACACGAAGAATTGCTTGAACAAGGTGGCTTCTATGCGTCACTCTATAACTCGCAATTTGAAGAACTAACAGAATAAATAAAACGTGAAAAGAAAAAAGAACTGTGTTATTTTGCAGTTCTTTTTTTCTTTTTATTTGTACCTTCTAGCTGTTTAAATAGATGAACAACAGGTAAGAAATACGATGGATAGTGGGTTGTGGAAGTTGACAGAAAATTCGGTAAATTCTGTTATTTTTAGAAATCATTTTTCAAATAGAGAAAACGCTTTAAAGATAGTAGAGGCTGTTATCTTAATGTGATATAATGAACAATGGTAATATAATTATTTTAGGGGGCAATATTATATGAAAAAGATTACTTTAACAACAGCAATTTTATTGGCATTATTAGCGGCTACTGGTTGTTCCGCGGATGACAAAAAAGAAACTGCAAGCTCAAGTTCTTCAACAGCACAAAGCAGTTCCGCTACAACAGAAAGCAGTAGCACTGCAGCAGCGGATGTAACTATCGCAGACGGTAGTACAAAAGATTCAGCACCAGCTGAAGGCACAGTGTATATGAGACAATTACTTACAGCACCACATGGGACAAAATCCTTTGCTGTAACGAACGTGACAATGAACGGTGATAAAATTTTAGCTGTTCAATTAGATGAATTCCAATATGTTTCTCCAGATGATTTTACTGGCGTACCGAACTCTGATGGTGCATTTGGCGAAAACTATCCAACAGATACAGTATTGTCTAGCAAACGTGAAAATGATAAAGCTTATTCAGAAATGATGGCAGATAAAGGTGGCGCGTCTCAAGGCTGGGCGGAAAGCATGGATGCTATTACTGCATTTGCTGTAGGCAAAACAGTATCAGAATTGGAAGATACTGTGAAAGAATTAGATGCTTTGGGTGAAGATGACAGTCCAGCAGATGTTGTGACAGGAGCAACCTTCTCTGATACATCAGGCTACTTGCAAGCAATCATTGATGCAGCAACCAAAGGAGCAATTTCTACAGGAATCAAGACTTCTACAGAAGACTTGAAAGAAGCACAAGTATTGGGTGCACCTCATGGAGATAAATCATTCTCTGTGACAACTGTAGCTTTAGATGGTGATAAATTGGCGGCTGTTTCATTGGATGAATTCCAATACGTTGATCCAGCATCATTTGGCGGTGTGCCAAATTCTGATGCTGACTTTGGGGCAGATGTTCAAGAAGGCTTAGTATTGTCTTCAAAAGAAGCGAACAATGACGCATACTCTAAACTGATGGCAGATAAAGGTGGCGCGTCTCAAGATTGGGCAGACAGCATGGATGCAATCGCTGAATTTGCTCTAGGAAAAACTGTTTCTGAGCTAGAAGCTTCAGTAAAAGAACTGGATGCTTTAGGTGAAGATGATAGCCCGGCAGATGTCGTGACAGGAGCAACCTTCTCTGACACATCAGGCTACCTGCAAGCAGTTATTGATGCAATGAAAGCAGTGAAATAAGAGGCTGTAAGAAAAGCGTCTAACTAATGCTTTAAACTGTAGTCAAATCGTGTGTTTTCCTAATTATGAATAAATGAGGAGGTTGTGACAGAAGCTGCTTCTGGAACACCGTCTAACTAGTTTTAAAGGACTGAGGCATTAATGTCACAGTCCTTTTTTTGTCAGGAGATAATTGAAAGGGGAGTGCTTTCCTACTTTTTTAGCTATCTTGCTCACGTGTTTTTTTAAGAAAACGGAGAAGCAGTGTATACTGAATGTAAGTCTAAAAAAGATGAGAGGAGACGAAAAAAATGCTAGATAAAACGATCCCTTATTATGAGGTATGGATGGCACGTCCGGTTTCTGAATCAGTACAATCAGTGAGCTTGCCGGACGGCTTTCATTTTGCTTTTTATCAGGAAGGCGACGAAGCAGAGTGGGCGCAGATTGAAACTGCTGTGTTGGAGTTTTCAGAGGAACAGGAGGCATTGGCCTATTTTGACAAAGCCTTCGCTCCGTTTCCTGAACAGCTGACTCAGCGGATGCTGTTTGTGGAAAATGATAGAGGCGAGAAGGTAGCGACCTGTACAGCTTGGTGGAAGGCTGTGAATGGTCAGTCTGTTCCGTTGTTGCATTGGTTGGCAGTCAAACCGGAGTACCAAGGAAATGGTCTTGCTGCAGCGCTCGTGGCAAATGTAACGGCACGCTTTTCTGAGCTTGAGCCTGAAAAAACGGTTTATTTGCATACTCAAACTTGGAGCCACGTAGCCATTAAGCTCTATCAAAGGTTCGGTTATGTATTGATTCCAGATAATATTGATGGCAGTAAAAATGAGGATTACTCGAAAGCGTTGACGGTCATTGAGGAGCAGAATCAGCAAAAATAGGGAAGAGATACAGATGGTTTCTACGTTTTGGAAAACAACACAAGAATAAGGTGAAATGCGTAATGAGATTTTTTCCGTTGTCTAAGTGTGCTATCATTGAATAGAGAAAATAGAAAAGGAGTGAATGATCCATCGATAAGAAGAAATCAAGGCTGGATAAACGAAAAAATTTGATTTTTATCATCGTATTTTGTCTACTGGCAGTTTCGGTTGTTTATGCGATAATTATGTTTCAAAGTGCATCATCTGGCAGTTCCAATAAGGAATATGAATTGGTAAAAAGTGACTATGTGTTGATGATTTTGCAATGTGTTGTAGGGATGATCGTTATATTTATCCCTTATCGAGTTGAGAAAATGTATGGAATCGATATTCCTGATTTGATGGAGATCATCTACTTTATTTTTCTGTTTTGCGCGATTTATCTAGGTGAGGTACAGAATTTCTATTATAAGATCCCATTTTGGGACATGATCCTTCATGGTTTCAGTGCAGGGATGCTTAGTGCATTAGGCTTTTTGATTGTTGATTTTATCAGTAGGAGCAAGCGAAATACCGTTCGCCTCAGTCCTTTTTTTGTCAGCCTGTTTGCTTTCTGTTTTGCGACGACCTGTGGGGTGCTATGGGAGGTCTATGAGTATTTAGCCGATCATATTTTAAAGACCAATATGCAGAAATTTATGACAGTAGAGGGTGAGATTCTTGCAGGGCATGAAGCCTTAAGTGATACGATGCAGGACATCATGGTCAATCTGGCAGGGACATTAATTGTTGTCGCTATTGGGTATCTTCATCAGAAAAGACAAGAGAAAATCCAAAGTCGCTTATTGGGCGAAAACTAGTGCTGTTTTTAATGTGTTTGACTGTAAACATAAGTATCAAAGTGCCTCGGTGTGGAGGCCGACTAATCGCTTTTCATAAAAAATAAAAATACCAGCTAGAGCATTGTGCTTTAACTGGTATTTTTGTCATGTAACTAGGATCAATATAGGTTCTACAATATATTGTGTTGGTGGAAATTCCTAAAGGAAAACTCACCAGCATTTTTTTGAGTGTTCAAACACAAAAAAGGAACAACAAACTGATAAAATGAAATCGTCTAAAACCACAAATCATCAGAAAGGTTGTTCCTCTATGGATAAGAATACCAGATTATTGCTTGGACTAACAGATAAACATCTCTCCTTTGGAGAGAATTGGCTTGAATACAGTCATTCAAAAGGTGTTAAGGCTCAGGTCATCAAAGCAACACTTACGTATATACCTACACATTGTAGAAACTGTGGCATTAAAAATCAAGGACAGATCATCAAAAACGGTTACCATCGGACATATACTCAATTACCTGTTTTTAATGGTCGCTTGACATTATTGGAGCTGAAACGTTCACGCTTTCGTTGTCATGAGTGTCACGCTACTTTTCACGCTCAAACAGAGTTAGTTGAAGAGCATCATCATTTATCGAAGCAGCTCTGTCTCCAAATCATGCTTGATTTAAAGAAAAATGTTTCTAGGAAAGAGATTGCCCAAAAACATTTCGTTTCAGACGTGACGGTTCTTCGCTTAATGGAAGAGCTAGCTACTTCTTATTCTCCAAACTGGCGATTTCTTCCAAAAATTTTATGTATTGATGAATTCAAATCAATGAAATCTTGTGAAGGAGCCATGAGTTTTATTTGTGTTAATGGAGAAACCAACAAGATTCTTGAAGTCCTTGAAGACCGACGGTTAACACACTTAACCCGACACTTTATGCGTTACACAAAAGAAGCTCGAGAAAACGTAAAGTACCTGGTCATGGACATGAATGCGAGCTATGATCAATTACTCAAGTCTGTGTTTCCAAATGCCCAACTCGTCACTGACCGATTCCACATTGTCCAACAGATGAATCGAGCGTTAAATCAACTGCGGATAAAGACAATGAATGCCTTTCGGCATTCCTCACCGCTAGAACAGAAGCAATATCGTCGACTCAAACGGTATTGGAAGTTACTCTTAAAAGATTCCTCTGAACTTGATAGTCAACATCGTCCCTATCATTCACTGTTCAAACGTCCATTAACTCAAACAGATATTGTCGATGAATTACTCAGCTATGATTCAACCTTGCGCATTGCTTACGATACTGTTCAATTTCTCAAATATGCCTTTACTCATCGAGACGCCAAGCGTTTCTTTGAAGAACTTGATACACTAGATCCCCGACTGCCTTTCTGGTTCAAAAAGAAATTGAGATTCTTCAAGAAGCACAGACAAGGAATTACCAATGCGTTCAGTTTTTCTTTTTCTAATGGCATTACAGAAGGGTTGAACAACAAGATTAAGGTAATCAAACGAGTGGCTTATGGCTACCGCAATTTCTATCATTTTCGTTCACGTATTTACATTGTTCAAGGTCTTGTTTTTTCTCAAGATTAAAAGGAGGCTCACAACCAATATCTCTGCAGCTATAAAGGTAAATCGGGAATTAGTAGCTGTTATCCAAGTACATGTACAGCTACTTTGACTCGATTTAGGAATGGAATTGGCGCTTTTTGCCAAGTCGCTTCCGGCCAGCTGCCCAGATAATTGGCAGAAGTCCTCCTATTTCTAAAAAAGAACTTGAAACAAAACCAGAATGTCTCTGATTTTTATTCCAAGTTCTACGATTTTATTCAGTTTTTTGTCCTACCAACACAAATTGACATAGAACCTCAATATAACGGGAAGCAGTAACTGTCACTCAGTTCTTTGATTTACTACTAGTTATATTTCGGACAGAGTTCCCTTCAACCAACTCACAATCAAGAACAATTTTTTGAATGGTTTCATCATTTCGCAGAACCAAGTCCACAGCCTGTTGTCCCATATTGAACTGTTGCTGCTTCACATGGGTAAAGTAAAGCTCATGGAAGTACTTGGTCTCAGGACTATCAAAGCAGATGATCGATAGGTCGTCAGGAACAGAAAGCCCTTTTTCTTTTAGAACACGGTAGAGCAGATTGGCAATCGAGTATTCTGTGGTTACGATGGCCGTCAATTCCGGATGCTCTTCCAAAAAGGCGGCGATCCTCTCGATATCTTTTTCAGCGCTGTGATCAGAATTGAGTAGGGTGGAATCAATATTGCTCAAAATATAGGATTCATTGGTTTTCTTTTCCCTAGTCAAAAAGGAATAGACATAGCCTTCGATTCGATCAGAGACACTTTTTACGTAATCTGATGAACTGATCAGTGCAATGTTCTCGTGTCCATTTTCAAAAAGATGGTTCATTGCGAGAAGCATGCCTTGCTTATTACCACTTTCAATACTGGAAGCCGGGATATAATCAACCGGGCGATCAAGCACAACGAGTGGGAAATTTTTGCTGACCAGATTCAATACGATCGATGAGATAAATTTTGTCGAACAAGGCAGCAAAATGATTCCGGAAACTTTTAAATCTAATAGCTCCATAATACATCTTTCCTCAAGCTCTACATTTCCATGAGAAATTTTGAGAACGATTTCCACATCTTTATCGGATGAAAGGACCCCTTTTAGTATCTCAGTTCCAAAAACGTCACCGAAATCAGTAATAACAAAACCGATTCGTCTAACTTCTTGGGTGGATTCTTGATGATGTAGAATAACAGAGCCCAGCTTAGGTTTTCTGGAAATCAACTGTTCATTTTTTAATAAATTCAGAGCCTTGCTGACGGTCATGACACTCGTACCATATGTCTCAGCTAGTTCTTTGTCCGTTGGGAGCTTCTCTCCCACCTCGTAATCACCAGTAGTTATTTTTTGTTTTATTTCCGAATATATTTTTTTATAGATGGCTGTCATAAAAGTCTCCCCTCCCTTTTAATAACTTACATTAATCCTCTTTAATGATAATAAAAAAAGGTATTATAGTCAAATTATATATATAATTAAGAGTATTAATGAAATTAATGCGTATAGTAATTATGTACAATAGTATTTATGCTCAGTGTGATACAAGGAATTCATGAAACTATTTATCAAAATAGATAAATAAATACAAAAATGGCTGATTTCATGGGAAACTATTTCTTTGGTATCATAGAATTTTAATGCTCTCCTCTTTAATTATGTATATTAAATATGTTATATTTAATATATTGTTGACACGGGTTTAATGTGTATATTATAATGTGGGCGAAAGGAGGTTTTTTTATGGAAATGACGAGTTCGAGTATGAAGGCAAACAAAAAGAAGAGGAAGAGAAAATCGCGAAGCAGTAATATGGCTTATTTGTTCATTTTAGTGCCGGTCATTCTATTATTATTTTTTAATATCATTCCGATTTTTATGGCCATCTATTACAGCTTTACTGATTATAGTGTGGTTGCTGCTCCGAAATGGCTAGGGCTTGAAAACTATTCAAAGATCTTAGATGATAAGTATTTTGGTATCGCACTTAAAAATACGCTGGTTTATACCGCACTATATGTTCCTTTAGGATTGCTTACCTCATTGGGGGCAGCCATGCTTTTAAACACAAAAAAGAAAGCGGTATCAATGTTTCGGACGTTCTTCTATATCCCGGCATTATGTTCCAGTGTAGCTACAGGGACGATCTGGTATTGGCTGTTGAATCCGCAAATGGGACTCTTCAATAAGATTTTAGGGATGTTTGGTGTTGCCGGTCCGGCTTGGTTATATGATTCTCAGTGGGCGATGCTGGCCATTGTTATCATGAGTGTTTGGATGGGCATGGGAGCTAACATGATGATTTTTCTTGCCGGTCTGCAAGGGATTAATCCAGCATTATATGAGGCAGCGGATATTGAAGGGGCAAACGCGTTCCAAAAATTCTGGTCTATCACAAGACCTCAATTATCTAAGGTGACCTTTTTGGTCGTAACACAGTTATTGATTGGCGCTTTTCAAGTGTTCGACCAAGCCTATATGCTGACACAAGGTGGACCGGGGAATGCTACGATAACGATTGTTTATTATATCTACAACGAAGGCTTTGGGTCTTTAAAAATGGGGTACGCATCGGCCATGTCGATGGTATTGTTTGTGGTGATTTTTGTCTTTGCAATGATTAACACGAAAGTCACGAATAATGAGAACGGATAAGAGGTGACAGGAAAATTGACAATAAAAAGAAAAAGTCTTCAAAATTGCTTGTGGTATGTGACAGTCATTTTAGTCAGTATAACAACTGTACTACCGTTTGTATGGACGATTTCGACATCATTAAAAACCGGAAGTGAGATATTGTCTGGAGGAATGAACTTTATTCCTGAAACATTCACACTGGACAACTATGCAGAGGTTTTTAACAAGATGCCGTTTATGACTTATTTAAAAAATTCATTGATCGTATCATTAGGTGGTGTAGTCACGAACCTTTTCTTCGGTTCCTTAGCTGGCTATGCGTTTGCCAAGCTGGAGTTTCGTGGAAAGAAAATCATCTATATCATTTTTCTGATGACCATGATGATTCCGAGTATTGTGACAATGATTCCGAACTTTATGGTCTTGCGCGGTTTTCCACTTGCGGGAGGAAATGACATCACCGGACAAGGAGGCCTTGGTTTGATCAATTCCTACTGGTCGATTTTACTACCAGGTGCCGCGGGTGCATTGGCTATCTTTTTCATGCGCCAGTTTTATGAGCAATTACCGGACTCTTTATACGAGGCAGCCAGGATAGATGGTGCATCAGAATTTCAAATTTTTATGAAGGTTTATTTCCCATTGACGTTTGCACCGATGGCGACATTGGGGATTATGACCTTTCAAGCAAGATGGAATCAGTTTATGTGGCCGTTGATCGTTATGAATTCTGAAAAAATGAAAACGGTTCAAGTAGGGCTTGCCGCATTTAAATATGATTTTACGACGGATTTTGGTCCGTTGATGGCTGGGACGATCGTGTCTATGATCCCAAGTATTTTACTATTTATGTTTGCTCAAAAATATTATGTTCAGGGGATTGCTGAATCTGGTATTAAATAATGAATGATAGGAGAGAATGGAATGAAAAAGAAAGTATGGTTGACGCTCGCTGCGATAAGTGCATGCACATTGTTTGCAGGATGTGGGTCAGGAAAAGAAGATGCTGCAGAACCGAAAAGTGATGAAAAGAAAGAGTTGATCATGTGGGGTTCCTTAAGTGGAACCTATGAAGAACAAATCGATACCTTGGTTGACTGGTATAACGAATCTCAGGAAGAGTATGAGCTGAAATATGTCGTTCAGGAAAATGTGGAAGAAAAGCTGATGACAGGAACACTTGGTGGAGAGCTTCCCGATGTGATTCTTTGGGATCGGTTTAGAACTTCTACCTATGCCCAGAAAAATGTTTTGTTGCCGCTGAATGAGTACATCGAAAAGGATGATATCGCCTTGGATGATTTTGTGGATGCAGCAACGGAAGAAATGAGTTTTGATGACAATCAATATGGGCTTCCTGTGCTGGTTGATAATCGTTGCCTCTATTACAATAAGGCCTTGCTTAAAGAAGCGGGAGTGGAGCCGCCGACAACTTGGGCAGAAATGCTGAAGGTTGCGAAAGCAACAACAAAATGGGACGGCAATACATTGACTCAGGCTGGTTTTTCTTTAGATGATGTAGGGCTATTCAATATGTGGATTCAGCAGGCTGGTGGCTGGATGGTCGATGAGAAGAAGGATGTCACTGCTTTCAATGACGAACACGGAAAAGCGGTTCTTGATTTCTGGGATGATATCTTGAATGATTCAAAGGTTTATCAGCTGGGCTTCAATGGTTCGACGGATCAATTTGCAGCAGGTAAAGTGGCAATGATGTATAACACGACAACGATGATGAAAAACTATGACGATGTGGACGGACTGGATTATGGTGTAGTTGAGCCACTGCGAGGAGACAATGGTGATACAGGTGCAACAATGGGTGGCTATGGTCTGGTAATTCCTGAAAAAAGCGGCGACAAGGAAGCGGCTTGGAACTTCATCAAATGGTGGACCGGAGATGCAAAAATTCAAAAGGATTTCACTGAGGTTTCTGACTATCTGCCGGGAAGAAAAGATGCACTCCAAGAATTACAGGAAGTAGAGCGGTATGCACCATTTGCGAAAGCTATGGATTATGCACGCACACGTCCATCATTATTAGGTTATTCAAATGTAGAAAAATTATGCTGCCGTCCGCAATTTGAAAATTTTGTTGCTGGGAAAATTTCAGCAGATGAAGCACTGAAAGCAGCGGAAGAAGAAGGAAATAAAGTTCTCGAAGAAAATTAGTGTACAAAAAGATCAAAGGGAACAGAAAAAAACGCTTTATTTGGAGGTCGCTATGAGTAAAAAGCCAAATATATTATTTATTGTAACGGATCAGCAACGGAAGGATACACTATCAGCTTATGGAGAATCGCTGTGCCAAACTCCTTCTTTAGATGAACTGGCTGAGCAGTCTCTTGTTTTTGAAAATGCGTATACAACCTGTCCGATTTGTACACCGGCACGTGGTTCAATGCAGACGGGGCTGTATCCAATGCATCATGGAATGCTGACGAATTCTTATAATTATGGAAATATGGTACAGGAGTTGCCGGATAGCCCGGAGCTTTTGAGTCGACGCTTGGAAACAGCCGGCTATCAAATTGGCTATACTGGAAAATGGCATCTTGGAACAGGAGCAGAGAATGTTCGAAAAGATGAGTATATTCAACGCTATATGGGAACAATTCAATTCGCGGAGCTGGATACCCATGAAAAAGCAGGTCCGACAACCGTAGGATATCAGGGAGATGATTTCCCAGGGCATGGTTTGGGTGGTTATATTTATCCGGAATATCGTCAATATTTGAAGGACAACGAGCTGGAAGTCAAAATTGAGAATATCGTTTCCGGTAATTATATGGGCCATGAAGCTGGGGAAATCACTAGCGGCTTGTCTTCAACAATTGAGCATTATTTAGTTGAACGCAGTAAGCATTGGTTGGATCAGTTTAAAGAAAAGGATGATCCGTGGTTCTTTCAACTGAATTTCTGGGGGCCCCATGAACCTTATTATGCCCCGACAGAGTTTCTGGATCTGTATCGGGACGTCACGATCGAACCTTGGCAGAACTATCAGGGAGACAGTGACAATAAACCAAAAATCCATGATGTCAAGCGGGCAAATGACACATCGTGGAAAGAGTTTGAGCCTTATCTCAAACATTACTATGCCAACATGACAAATATTGATTATCAAATTGGCCGGTTGATCGATTATTTGAAAGAGAATCAATTGTATGAAGATACCTTGATTGTCTTCATTTCGGATCATGGAGAATCGTTAGGTATTCACGATGGACTCTGTGATAAAGCAATTTTCATGTATGAAGAAATCGTCAGTATTCCTATGCTTATCAAATCACCACAGCAGGAAGAGCAAAAACGCACTCCAGCACTGGTCAATCTTTGTGATTTATATAGTACGATTCTTGAAGCTGCCGGTTGGGAACGAAGTAAGGTACAGAGAGATGGCTACTCTCTGATGCCTATCTTAGCAGAGGAGCAACAGACTGTTAGAGAATCTATTGTTGTGGAGTGCTCGGGGATCGGTAGTCTTATGTTTTCACAACGGATGCTTCGTAAGGAGAGCTGGAAGTATGTTTTCAACTCTGGCGATATCGATGAGCTATATGATTTAGCAGGGGACCCGGGAGAGCTGATAAATTTGATTGATGAACAACCTGAAAAGGTTGAGGAATTACAAGGCGAGCTGGAAAAATGGATGGAGGAAAATCAAGACAATCTGATTTTTGAATTCCGTCAATTGAGAAGAAGGTAATTTAGATAGGAAGTTGGTCGCGGTAGGAAGGATTCAATGCTAAAGAGTAAGAAAATCCTAGCTGCCGCAACACTTTCTATATAGCAAAAACTGTTTTAGGAGAGTAATAAATGGCATATAAAGAGATTCCGTTGTCAGTTAAGCAATTCATGGCGGCAATTACGGAAAAATGTGAAACTACCCATGAAGATTGGGCCAAAAATTTTAATGCAGCCTTTGCCAACACTTTGTTGACAACTGTAAATAAGCAATCGGATGGAACGACGTTTGTTCTTACGGGTGATATTCCGGCGATGTGGCTAAGAGATTCCACAGCGCAGGTTAGACCGTATTTGGTGATTGCTAAAGAAGATCCGGAGCTGGCAGCAATGATCGCCGGATTGGTAAAAAGACAGTTTTTCTATATCACGATCGATCCATATGCAAATGCTTTTAATGAAGGACCAAATGGCGCCGGACATCAGGAAGACCACACAGACATGAAGGATTGGATATGGGAAAGAAAATACGAAATAGATTCGTTATGTTACCCAATTCAGCTTGCCTATCTTTTATATAAGAATACAGGCTGTGTTGAGCAATTCGATGAACAGTTTGTGCAAGGAGTTAAAAAAATCCTTGAGGTCTTTGCTTTAGAGCAGGATCATCAGCATTCGACTTATACCTTTGAACGGGATATCGTTGGAGGAAGCAGGCCGGAGGATACATTGATTCGCTCAGGGCGAGGGGCAGAGGTTACACCTTGTGGCATGACTTGGTCTGGTTTCAGGCCGAGTGATGATGCGTGTATTTATGGGTATCTTGTTCCTTCGAATATGTTTGCAGTCGTAGTTCTGGGCTATCTGGAGGAAATATTTACACAGATATTGTCTGATCCGAACATAGTAGCAGCTGCTAAAAAACTAAAAGAAGCTATTCAAGAAGGGATCGAAACGTATGGCATCACATTAAATCAAAGCGGCGAGAAAGTATTTGCGTATGAAGCAGATGGAGCCGGACGAGCAGTCGTAATGGATGACAGCAATGTTCCAAACTTGATGTCCGCACCTTATTTAGGGTATATTTCATCAGACGATCCAATCTATCAAGAAACCAGACGAACCATTTTGAGTAAGGAAAATCCTTATTATTATGAGGGCACATATGCTAAGGGGATAGGTTCTTCTCATACACCACCTAATTATATCTGGCCAATTGCTCTTTCTATGGAAGGCTTGACATCGGATAACAAGCGTGAGAAGGAACGAATTTTGAACCTGTTGACAGCGACGGATGCCGGAACAAATTTGATGCACGAATCCTTTGATGTAGATGCACCGGAAAGCTATACGCGGGAATGGTTCTCTTGGGCCAATATGATGTTTTGCGAATTGCTGATGGATTACTTCGACATTCGGGTAGAAAAATAGGTGAAAAAGGAGTAAAAAAATGTATTATGGAGGAATAGAGGCCGGTGGGACAAAATTTGTCTGTGCAGTGTCAGATGGGGCATTATCAATTATCGACCAGATCAGTATCCCTACTACAACGCCCATCGAAACATTGCGACAGGTGACCCAGTTTTTTGATCAATACCCCTTGATTTCCTTGGGTGTCGGCTCGTTTGGCCCTATTGGGATCGATCCTGAAAAAGCCGAGTATGGGCATATTCTGACGACACCCAAAAAAGGATGGACAAATACTGATTTACTGGGTATGTTAAAAGAACAATATGCGCTCCCGATAGGCTGGACAACAGATGTAAACGCGGCAGCTTTAGGAGAACTTAAGCTAGGTGCTGCTAAGGAGCAAAACAGCTGTGTTTATTTAACGGTCGGAACAGGTATTGGTGGTGGGTTTGTTACGAATGGGCAACCGTTTTCAGGTTTTTCACACCCGGAAATGGGGCATATCCATGTGAAACGTCATAAAGAAGATACTTATGCTGGCGGCTGTCCGTACCATCAGGATTGTCTGGAAGGGTTGGCAGCAGGACCATCTTTGAAAGGACGGACAGGGATCGAAGGAACGGCTATCTCTGCTGATCATGAGATTTGGGCGATTCAAGCCTATTATATTGCACAGGCGCTCATGACCTATACCTTGACATTTTCGCCAGAGGTCATTGTGTTGGGTGGTGGCGTCATGAACCAACCGCACTTGCTTCATCAAATTAGAGCGTCTTTTGTTGAGCAAATGAACAGCTATGTGTTGACTCCGCCTATAGAAGACTATATTGTCGAATGGGGATTGCCGAACCAGAGTGGGATTTATGGAAGCCTGTTACTGGCCAAAAATGCGGCAAAAAATACTTCTGAATAGAAAATAGCAGCTAGTTGTAACTATATCAATGGAGTATCTAAATAAATGTCGCCGACTGCTTGCGGAATGCGGGAGCAACGGCGACTAAATTTGTGAAAGGGGAAGGTGTGATGAAGCATCTGTCTGTTTTAATCAAACCTGCATCTGCGCTTTGTAATATTCGTTGTTCGTATTGCTTTTATGCAGACGTCAGTTCTATGCGAGAGGTTCGTTCATTTGGTCGAATGCTTCCGGAAACTGCAGAGCAAATGCTTGCTTCTATTTATAAAGAGCTTGAAGACGGCGATCAGCTGACCTTGGCTTTTCAAGGTGGCGAGCCAACGATAGCAGGTCTTGCTTATTTTGAGCACATTATTTCTCTTACAGAAATACAAGAAAAGAGCGTCGCTGTTCATTACACGATCCAGACAAATGGTATGTTGATCGATGAAAAATGGTGCGCTTTTTTTAAGAATCATGATTTTTTGGTAGGTTTATCGATCGATGGTCATCCGTTGTATCATGACATGAATCGGCTGGACTCCAAAGGACGAGGAACCTTTCGACGGGTGTTGGAGACCAAGCGACTGTTTGATACATATGAAATAGACTACAATGTTCTTTGTGTACTGACAAATCCATTGGCAAAAGAAGCCAAAAAAGTCTTTCAATTTATTAAAGATGAAAACATTCAATACATACAGTTTATTCCTTGCTTAGCAAGTCTGGATGAGACGGAAAAAGATAGTTATGCGTTGACACCAAAACGGTTTGCCAACTTTTATCAGCAGCTGCTCAAGCTTTGGCTACGGGAGTTGAAAGAAGGAAATTATATCAGTATAAAGCTATTTGACGACTTGATTAATTTACTAGTCAAGCGAACGGTCAGCGCTTGTGGAATGCTAGGCAATTGTCAGATTCAGTATGTCATCGAAGCGGATGGTTCAGTCTATCCCTGTGATTTTTATGTTTTGGATGAGTATCGCTTGGGTTATATTCAAGAACAGACCTTGCGGGAGCTGTTTGAACAGAAACGATCGCGAGAATTTTTGTGCTCTAAAGAAAAGTTATCTTCTTATTGCGAAAGTTGCCCATTTTTTAAGGCTTGTCGTGGTGGTTGTAAACGAATGAAAGAGGTCGTCTATGTAGATAGAGAAGAGACGTTTTGTGGGTATCAAGCCGTCCTGAAAAGCTTTGTTCCAAAGATCGAGACGATCCTACAATTATTGGAGGGTGATCATTAGTGACGGGTATACTCTATTTTTTTGTAATCATTATTGCCAATACTATTGGTGCAGTTTCCGGAATGGGTGGTGGGGTAATTATCAAACCTGTTTTGGATTTTATCCATGCTGATACAGTTGTTAGCATCTCCTTTTACTCCAGCGTTGCGGTGTTTACCATGTCGTTTGTCTCTACCTGGCGGCAGCTAAAAAATGGTGTTCAACTGGATTGGCGGATGCTAAGCTGGATTTCTTTGGGGGCGGTAATGGGCGGCATTGGTGGGAATCTGACATTCGACTACTTTTTGCAGCTGTTTCAGGAAGAACGCGGCGTCCAGCTCGTTCAGATAGGGGTGACGATCATCACCTTATTGTTTGCCTTTTTCTATACGAAATATAATTGGAAAAATTATCAGCTAAAGCATGTTGGTTGGCAACTGATGTGCGGCCTGTTGCTGGGCTTTTTAGCCAGTTTACTGGGGATTGGCGGTGGACCGATAAATGTCTCTTTGTTGATGTTGCTGTTTGGCTTACCAATCAAAGAGGCAACTGTTTATTCGATTGGAACGATCTTTTTTTCTCAGCTATCTAAATTGCTGACAATTGCAGTAACAGCAGGCTTTGCTCAGTATGATTTGACGATGCTGTTGTTTGTCGTTCCAGCAGCGATAATTGGTGGATCGTTAGGTGCGAAAGTCAGTCATTTACTGCCTTCTGAAAAAGTGAAGCAGGTCTTTCAAGGCGTGGTTCTCTTTGTCTTGTTTATCAATCTATACAATGGCTGGCAGTTGCTTTAGACAATGAAGGACAGCATATGTAAATTGAAATGGAAGGAGCAATGTTGCACAAATCAACCGATTCCGCGAAAGGCTTCTTTAAAATTTATGAAAAAATCAACGATTGTTTGACCAACCGAATAGAAAAGACTGAGAGAAAGCATGAACAAGAGCGTGACGACAAACAGCTTTTCTCGCTTTTCTTTATGGGCAGCTATCGCGATCAATAATAAGAAAAACATACATAGAATATATAAAAGTTTAAAAGGAGAAAAAGCGAGTAAAAAACTAGAATTCATCATGAAGATCCCCCTTTTTATTGTTAGGTATAGTATACACTTGAATGAGGAATGGAACAATAGTAGGGACTAGTCGGGTGTTTAGTTTGAAGAAAGCAAAAAATCTCTTTCCGATGATTTACATTTCGGAAAGAGATTTTTTTAGACCACTTCTGTTCGCAAAGCGTCAATGATATTGACCTTTCGAAGCTTGTGAACAGAGTAGAGCATCGTGATGAAAACAATTAGAAAGACACTGCAAATGCTGATCAGAATGCTTGTAACTGGTAGTTGGAATGGCTGATCAATGGCGAGATCCATACTTGTATAAATCAAATAGGTGATGCCAAAAGCGACCGGTAAGCCATACAGGAGAGACTTGAAGCCGTAATACAAACATTCAAAGCGCATCATTTTATTGATACTCTTTTCAGTCATACCAACAGATTCCAACATCGCCAGTTCTCTTTTGCGTAGTTGAATACTTGTTGAAATCGTGTTGAAGACATTGGCAATGGTGATCAGAGTCATCAGGATGATGAAGCCATAGGAGAAAACATTGACGATAAAGAGCATATTTCTATCGGATTCTTGATAAGAAGCTACATCTGTTAAGCCACGATCTACCGGCAAATTCTGCTGCTGTAAAATAGCGGAAAGCTTTTCAACTAATGCTTTGGAATCATCTGTTTTAAATGCAAAAGTGAAATAGTCATCGTTCTCAGGTTTTGGGATGAGAGACGCTTGGCTTTCAGGGATTAGTACGGTCAAGCCATGTGAGTAGGAGCTTGACAGCAGTTGCGGTCCTTGGTCGACATAAGTAGAGATTGTCAGCTTTTTTCCTGTAGACTCACTTCCATCTGCTGTGTAACGCAAGAGATCAAGTGTCATTGGTTCCTTTGATTCAAACATATCAAAGTGGATGATCCGTCGAGAAGTTGAATCAAATTGATTAATTGTTTGAATTGCCAGAATAGCTGGATCATCTGATTTTAGATAATCAGCTTCTGCTAAGTTTTGTTCTTTTAAATAAGCTTTAAAGGTTTCTTCATCAATTATTTGTACAGAAAGAGGGGCTGTTTTTAGTTGTTTTTTATAGTCAGGATCTTCTGTTTTCAAATAGTCTGAGTATTCTTTTCGCAGGGCTATCTTGGATAAATCTACTGAAAAATAAGCCATCCTCTGTACGGCAGTTTCTTCTGCTTCAGGAATATCAGTGACCAGTGTGAATAATTCGTCGGCCTGCTCCTTATTCATTCCTCCATAACTGGTGTAAGTGACATCGGCGCTTGAAATATCCATACTTTGATTCACACCACTAGTTAAATACATACTAAAGGAAGCTGTTGAGATGAATAGGACAATACTAACAAACAATGAAATGATCGTACTTCTATAGGCTTTTTTATTTCGCTTAAAGTTCTTTAAGGCAATCGTGGCTTCAAATCCAAATAATTTTTGAATTAGTTGCGGCGTCCGTACTTTTTTGCCAGTCAGCTTTATCTGATCCGCTTGTCTGATCGAAGAAATAATTGATTTTTTCAGGGCTTTTCGAGCTGGCAGATAAGCAGAGATATAAATCGTTACGATACTGATCACGATAGAGAGGGCGATAGTTTGCCATGAAAAGCTTAGGTCTAGTGTACTGGCTTGACCGAAGGCATCGAATCGACCTTCTAAGAGCTTGAACGTAATCAGCAAACCTAGAATTCCTGAAAGTAAGCCGATCGGAATGCCAATCAAACCAATGACTGTTCCTTCAAACAGCACGGAAGTTCGTAGCTGTTTCTTTGTTGCCCCAACAGAGGAAAGTACACCAAACTGTTTAAGGCGTTCATTGATTGAAATTGCAAAAGAGTTATTGATCAATAGAACAGAGCCTGTACCGATCAGAAGAATCAAGATTGCCCCTAGATAGAAGGACATTTGTCGAAAAGAATCGTTTCCTGTAATACCTAGAGATTGTAAAAGAGAACGGTTGTGTTGGTAGTTTAAGTCAGCGTATCTCTTGGAAAAATCATAGATATTTTTCGGTTTTTTGAGCGCTGCATATTGAGTAACTGCAGACGCTGTGTCAGTGAGTCCGGTGACAGCGAAATAACACGGCTCAGAATAAATTTTGTCAATACCCCATTCAATAAAACCGACCACTCGATAGGTTTGTTCCTCTGATGTCTGATAGACTTGAGGATCAATGGCTTCGTGGGTGTCACTATCCGCAATAATCGGTTCCTGTCCGAACTTCAAGGTAATGGTATCACCGATTTTATAGGGTGTTTCAAGCGTAGTTTGGTAATTGATTGGTAACAGGATCTCCTGTTCGTTTTTTGGTAGCGTTCCTTGAGAAAGAGTGTAAGGTAACTCATCAAATGCTTCTTGACTGTAGCCTTCGATACTCAAAAAAGAATCCTCAGAGCTTTTAGTATTCAATAACGGTGAATAGCCAAACTTTTTTGTCGTAAAGGTCTGTGCTACGTCTTCATCCTGCTTGATTGTATCGGCTGTTTTTTTTGAAAGATCAAGGAATCGAATCTGCCAGTTTCCTGTCGAAGCAATCGTATTTTTCACCATATGATTTTGCAGGGAAACAATACTGGTTGTGACGGCAGTGACCATTGCCACGGATAAAATGACACCAATGATCGTGACTAAAGTTCGGGCTTTATTCTTTTTCAAATTTGCCAGTGTGATTTTATTCAGGATGTTCATGGTCGGATCACCTCATCCTGTGTGATGCGGCCATCTTCAATTTTTATGATGCGGTCAGCCTGTAACGCAATATTCTCATCATGGGTAATGACAATCATCGTTTGATTGTATTCCTGATTGGATCGCCGCAACAGCTGTAGGATTTCCTGTCCATTTTTACTATCAAGATTTCCTGTAGGTTCATCGGCTAAAACAAGTGCCGGAGCATTCATTAAGGCACGACCAATCGATACCCGTTGCTGTTGACCACCGGAAAGCTCATTTGGCAGATGGTTTTTACGGTCTTTTAGATTCAGAACCCCTATTAGCTCTTTCAAGCGCTTTTTATTTACTTTTCGTCCATCCAGTAAAACAGGTAAGGTGATGTTCTCAACGACAGTCAAGACGGGTAGTAAATTATAAAATTGGTAAATCAATCCCACTTCACGACGCCGAAAAATCGCTAGCTGCTCTGCATTTTGCTCATAGACATCAGTTTTGTTGATGTATACTTTTCCGGAGGAAGGTTCATCGACACCGCCGAGCAAATGAAGTAAGGTGGATTTTCCAGAGCCTGAGGGGCCAATAATAGCGACAAACTGCCCTTTCTCAACTGTAAACGAAATATTATCCAGAGCGGTTACCTGATTGTCTCCTTTTCCATAAACCTTTGTTAGATTTTTAACTTCCAATATTTTCATATATGTCACAACACTTTCTCTTAAGAGTGTCTGAAAGGTTCGGCTAGCGCTGAATTTTCAACCAACTCCTAGTACTTGTCTCTATTCTACTGAATGAGAATGACTGTCCCGTGACTGGAAAATGACAATTTCGTCATTTAAGCATATCTCTATAAAATCGAATCGTGAATTCTGCCCCGCCGGAGAGTTTATTTTTTGCAGTGAGGTTTCCACCTTGCTGTGTAATAATCATCCGTGCTAAGGATAGACCGACGCCAAAGCTGTTTTTATGATGGTTTTTCCCTTGGTAAAAGCGTTCAAATATGTGAGGTAGATCTTCCTCATCAATCCCTGTTCCCGTATCTGAAATGGTGAGCTCGGTATAAAGAGCGTTTTGTTCATAGGCAAGGATTAGATGACTGCCGCTCTCTGAATGCTCAATGCAATTTTTTATAATGTTTCCAACAGCTTCTTGCGTCCATGTCGAGTCTGTCAATAACTGGATCGTCTCATCTCCAACGAGCTGAACCGATATATCCTTCAGCTCCATCGGAATCAAAAATGGCTGAAGCGCGTCGGACAATAGTTTTTTCAAAGGGATGATTTGCGGCTGATATTGAACCGTTTGTCCTTCTAATTTTGCAATTTTTAAAAGAATCGTGATCAGCTGGTCGATTCGCTTTAGCATACTTAGAAGTTCCCGTGCCAGAGACATTCGCCGCTGCTCATCTAGCTCAGGATCACTTAGAAAATCACCGATCATTGTCAGTGTTGTCAGAGGTGTTCTTAACTGATGGGCAATATCTGTCAGGGAAGAAGAAAGGTGTGCTTTTTCTTTTTGAAGCGAACGACTTTGTTCCTGCAATCGTATCGTCATTTTTTGAATCTGACTGGATAAGATGGCTAATTCACCCTCCTCTGCTTGAAGCACAGGCAACTGTGCGCCGTGAAGAAGCTCATCGATTTGATTTGTCAGCTCTTCGATTCGGCGGTACCTGTTTTTGTTATAGCAGAAGATTCCTCCAAAAAAGCTCAGACAAATAAGAAGTGTGATTATTCCTGCTGTGCGGTTGATTAGAAAATTACTGAATACGGCCGCCGCTGCGAGAATACTCAGAATGAAAAAGAATATTCGCTCTTCTTTATTTCGTAGATATTTCACATTAAACCTCCAGTTTATAGCCTAAGCCGCGAATGGTTTTTATTTTCGTCGGTTTTTGCGGATCATCCTCAATTTTTTCCCGTAATCGTTTGATATAGACGGTCATGGTATTATCGTTGACAAAATCACCGGCGATGTCCCAAATGTGCTGTTGTAGTTGATCTCTGGAAAGGATTTGTCCATTATTGTTCACAAATATCAATAATAACCTATATTCTAAAGCCGATAGGAAAATTTCCTGTCCCCCTTTATGGACGGTCCCTCGCATGGTGTCAATGACCAGATTATCTATAAGGTATTCGGATTGATCCTTTTCATTCCGTCTCAGTGCTGTTTTGATACGGGAAATCAACTCCATTGGTCGAAAGGGTTTGATGATGTAGTCTTCTCCACCCAGCTCTAAGCCAGTCACCACACTGGCCTCGTCATCCATGGCAGTCAGAAATAGAAAAGGGAATGGTTTATCCAGATTCTTAATGCTTGTGCCAACAGCATAGCCATTACCATCGGGTAAACCGATATCAATCAATGCCAAATCAAAGGATTGTTCATGTAATAAATCAAGTGCTGTTTTTTGTGTGTGAACAGCCAAAACGCTGTATCCATGTTTTTGTAGTAATCTATCTAAATTTTTAGCAATATCTCTATCGTCTTCAATAACGAGTATTCTTTTCATATTTATCCCTCCAAGGATGAAAGCATCTTTGTCTGTGTCTAAGATGGCTATGAGCGTTAACTCTCTCAGATACGTTACGTCATAAGTCTATCATATCTTTGATTCGTGAAGAGAAATAATTTTAGGAAGAATTGGAATGACATCGTGCGGTTTTCTAATCAAAAGCTATTCTCCCTACCTATAGAAACATGAGAAAAGTCTTTTAATTTTGGGTTCCTCTATTTAGTGCCAGAGTCTGCAAATAATAATTGTATAATTTCAGTAGTTAAACCTCGTTTAAGCAAATACACAAACGAATAAAAATGGTTGACAGGTAAAAAAAAATGTCGTATTCTACTTATAGTTAGCACGACAACTATTAATTTTATTAAGGAGGGATCATCTTGAAACCGCACGGTACATTGGGGTTTGAAATCCGTGAATTGTCTATTCTGATTGGGCGCTATATAGAAAAGCAAGGACCCGATTCTGAATTGAAGAAGATGAGAGGTCCTCAAGCGTGGGCACTAGGCTTTTTAAGCGAAAATCTGGACAGGGAAATTTATCAGAAGGATTTGGAAAAAGAGTTATCTATTCGCAAGCCGACAGCGAGTCGTCTGGTAAAACGAATGGAAAGAAATGGGTTCATTACAATTGTTCCTTCAGCGAAGGACAAGCGTTTTAAACGGCTCATCGTTACAGAATTAGCAATGGAGAATATGAAAAAAGTGGAGCAGTTTGTGACCAATCTGGAGGAACGTCTAACGCAGAATATTTCTGAGGAAGAACTTCAGTCATTTATCCACACGATTGAAAAGCTAAAAAAGAATATTCAAAGTTAAGCCGATCTGACAGCTTTTATCGTCAGATTTTTCTTTCGATATATAGTTAGCAGGGTAACCATTAACAACAGGAGGATTTTTTATGATAAAGATACTTAAGAAAACAACAATAAAGGAACGACTATTGGTTCTGGTCAGTGTAGCATTCATTGTGGTACAGGTCTGGCTGGAATTGAAGATTCCTGATTACATGTCGGAGGTAACGAGCCAGCTACAAATGCCGGATACAGTCATTTCTGATATCATGCAACCGGGAATGATGATGGTTTTGCTATCACTTTTAAGCTTTGCTTCATCGGTGGTTGTTGGGTATTTTGTCGCACGAATTGCCGGAAGCTTGACCAGTCGCTTGCGAGAGGACGTGTACCATCGTGTCATGGATTATTCAACCGATGAGTTGAATAAGTTTTCAATTCCAAGCTTGATTACTCGAACAACGAATGATATTACTCAAATTCAACAAGTGGTAGCAATGGGCTTACAAGTTTCGATTAAAGGACCAATCACTGCGGTTTGGGCCATCATGAAAATTGCCAATAAAAACTGGGAGTGGACGGTATCAACAGGGGTGGCGGTCGTAGTACTTTTAGCTATGCTGACAATCATTTTGACGATCGTTCAACCGAAATTCACGGTTGTTCAAGGCTTGACGGACAAGCTGAACAGTATCACTAGAGAGAACCTTACAGGTTTACGTGTCGTTCGGGCGTATAATGCTGAAGACTATCAAAACGATAAGTTCGAAGGAGCCAACGAAGAAATGACACAGGTCAATTTATTTACGAATCGGATGATGGCGATCATGAGTCCGGGGATGACTCTCGTTTCAAGTGGACTGACATTGGCTGTTTATTGGATCGGTGCTTACCTGATCGATGCAGCGGATGGCGCAATGAAAATCACCTTGTTTAGTGATATGGTCGTATTCTCTTCCTATGCGATGCAAGTCGTGATGGGCTTTATGCTGATGACGATTATTTTTCTAATTTTGCCACGGGCACTGGTCTCAGCTAAACGGATCAATGAGGTGCTGGATATGGAACCCTCGATTCAATTTCCGGAAGACAGCGGTCAAGCCGGCGTCGGTGAAGGAGCGATCGAGTTTTCAAATGTGTCTTTCACTTATCCAAATGCGTCAGAGGCTGTCATCAAAAATGTCAGCTTCAAGGCAAATAAAGGAGAAACAATCGCTTTTATCGGTTCAACGGGTAGTGGGAAAAGTACGATCGTAAATCTGATTCCACGTTTCTATGATGTGACAGAAGGAACGATAACCGTCGATGGAAAAAACATTCAGGAGTACAGCCATCAGGATTTGAACGATAAAATCGGTTATATTCCTCAGAAGGCTGTCTTGTTCAGTGGGACCATTCGTTCCAATGTCGATTTTGGTCAGAGTAGTGCGTCTCCCTTAAATGATGAGAAAATAAACCAAGCGTTAGAAATTGCACAGGCGAAAGATTTTGTTGAGGGAGAAAAAGATCGTTTGGACAGTCATGTTGCCCAAAATGGCACAAACTTTTCCGGTGGTCAGAAGCAACGTTTGGCGATTGCTCGAGCAGTGGCACGAGAGCCGGAATTCTTGATTTTTGATGATTCCTTCTCCGCGTTGGATTATAAGACAGATAAAAAGCTGAGAGACGTATTGGCTGAAAAGGTCAAGGACGCGACGAAGCTGATTGTTGCCCAGCGAATCAGCACGATTATGGATGCCGATGAGATTCTTGTATTGGATGAAGGAACGGTCGTCGGGCAAGGGACGCATCAATCACTCTTAAAAACCAATAGAGTATATCAGGAAATTGCTTATTCACAGCTTTCAAAGGAGGAATTAGCGAATGGATAGTACATTAACAGAAACGCATGTAGAAGAAAAGAAGACCTCTAATTTTATGAACAATATTAAAAAGTATGCCTCCGAGTATACAGTCCCATTTGCCATAGCAGTTATTTTGGCAGTCATTGGCAGCATCACATCGATCATCGGGCCAGACAAATTGAGCGAGATCACAGATTTAATCACCGTAGGGTTACAGAGCTCGATCGATTTGGAGCAAATTAGCAGTATTTGTTTGTCACTGGCAATCATTTATGGTATTGGGATTTTGATGTCATACGGACAAGGTTACATTATGGCAACTGTTACGCAGCGCTTTTCAAAGAAACTCAGAGAGCAAATCTCCGCAAAAATCAATAAAATTCCATTAAGCTATTTTGATTCTCATAGTCAAGGCGATACGTTGAGTCGGGTAACGAATGACTTAGATACGGTTGGTCAGTCACTGAACCAAAGTCTGGGCTCGCTTGTTCCATCTATTACTCTATTTATTGGTTGTCTGTTCATGATGGTTAAATCAAACCCGATTTTGTGTTTGACGGCTGTCGTTTCAGTACTGCTTGGTTTTGCTTTGATGATGATCATTATGAAGAAGTCGCAAGTGCACTTTGATGGACAACAAAATAATTTGGCTGAGGTCAACAGCTTTGTTGAAGAGGCTTACTCCGGACACAATGTCATCACGTCATATAGCGCAGCGGAAAATATGTCTGCTACATTTACTGAGTTAAATGATAAGCTGCATGGCAGTGTGTGGAAATCACAGTTTTTATCAGGAATCATGCAACCGCTGATGGGCTTTATTGGTAATTTTGGTTATGTTGCAGTATGTGTTGTCGGTGCTATTCTAGCACTAAATGGACAAATTACATTTGGTGTGATTGTGGCTTTTATGGTTTATGTTCGTCTGTTTTCACAGCCTTTAGGGCAATTAGCTCAAGCTGTTTCCAGTTTGCAATCAGCAGGTGCAGCGATGTTTCGGGTTTTTGAGTTTTTAGATGAGGAAGAGATGGAGGACGAAACAGACAAAGCAGTTCAATTGAAGAGCGTAACAGGAAATGTCACATTTTCAAATGTCAGCTTTGGCTATGACGCGTCCAAAACAATCATTAAAAACTTTTCTGCTGAAGCACGAGTAGGTCAAAAGATTGCGATTGTCGGTCCGACCGGTGCAGGGAAAACAACGATTGTCAACTTGTTGATGAAATTTTATGAAATCAATCAAGGGCAAATCACGATCGATGGTGTACCGATAGCGAGTATGACACGCGAGGAAGTTCATGATCAATTCTGTATGGTGCTGCAGGATACATGGTTGTTTGAAGGAACGATAACTGAAAATTTGATTTACAACCAATCGGGTGTCAGTCAGGAGCGGGTAATAGCTGCGTGTAAAGCGGTTGGAATCGATCATTTTATTCGCACCTTACCAAACGGTTACGAGACTGTTTTAGATGATAGTGTTTCTCTTTCAGTTGGACAGAAACAACTGTTGACGATTGCTCGAGCGTTGATCAAGGACGCACCGATGTTGATTTTGGATGAAGCAACCAGTTCCGTTGATACACGGACTGAAGAACTGATACAAAAAGCGATGGATCGTCTGATGGAAGGTCGAACATCCTTTGTTATTGCCCATCGCCTATCTACGATTCGTAATGCTGATTTGATTTTGGTAATGAAAGAGGGGAATATCATTGAGAAAGGCTCCCACGATGAGTTGATCGGGCAACAAGGATTTTATGCCGATTTATATAATAGCCAGTTTGAAAAAATAGAAATGAAACATACAGAAAAATTTGGATGAAGAAGGTGAAACGATGAGTACCGAGACTCAAACACTCTATTTTATAGAGCGAGTGAAAAAAATCGAAGGCTCCTATCTAGAAATCGACACACTAGCTGTGGAGAGTCAGAAGCAACAAGCATTGAAAGTCTTCGAGGAAGAAGCTAAAAGAGAAACGCGAAAAAACTTTGGCGTGACTGTCACAGAATATGAGATGACCGCAGAAGCAAGTCTTTTTCAAAAGCTGGTTCGTTATTGGAAAGAGCTTCCGGGAGAGATTTTTCGATTCATGCGTATCAATGACTGTCAATTAGTCGATCAAAATCTTAATTAATGTGTATCTTAAAAAATTGATTGTATTAACGTCTTGGATACACCCAAAGAAGGTGAAAATGTCGTGGGAGATCTACGTACTGTAAAATCGAAGAAGTTGATTCTTCATGCCTTTGAGGTGTTGCTTCAGGAACATACCTTTGAAGAAATTTCTGTGACCAAGCTTTCGGAGGAGGCTGGAATCAGTAGAAACACGTTCTATATCTATTATCTTGATAAATATAGTCTGTTGGATGAACAGTTTAGCTGGTTCAATGATATGTGTAGTAGGACTTTTGGCACATCGCTATCCATTAGCAATTGGACGAAGTTTCTTGATGAGCTAGATGGGGCAGGAGCTATTTTGAAGAATCTGCTGAACAGAGAAGAAAATCAATGGGTCAGAGAAAAGATAAAGCAGATTTTTGCTGATCAATTGCTGGAAAACTATACTCAGAGCTTTGCGGACAATGAACTGACATTGATAGGTTGTGCAGAAGCGATGGCTGGGATTATCGAAAGATGGATGAGAGCAGAAGCACCTGTGGCAAACAAAAAGAAGACCATTGAAACACTGACTCTGTTTCAAGCATTGATTGCTAAAGATGAATCCTTTTGAAAATCATAATAAGTGAGAGCATACGTACATTTTCTTAGCTAATTTATGTTTGGTACCAATTTCAGAACCTATTCTTTTGTAGTTTCTTCTTCTCTGATTATACTTACTATATAAAACATAGAAGAGGGGACTAGTATGTCGTATAAAGTAGATTTTAAAGAAGTATCAACGGTTGGCTTGGAAAGTTCTCCATTTGCTGATGCATTGGCCGGACTTCGTGCAAATGAAGCAAGATATTTTTGGAACAAATACAAACATGAATTTGTCACCGTTCCTGCCGATGAAGCACCGGAAACACTGGCGTGGATCGAAAAAATTTTACAAGAAAGAGAGCTGCACTTTCCTTATAAACCACTGGAAGTAACTGATTTTGAGGCAGAGGGGACAAGATTTTCTTATGTGTTTTATGAAAACGGTCTGTCTGTCAATGTAATGTACAGCCTATCAGACGAAGGCAAGCGAGCAGTTGGCTTCAAGCTTTCAGAAGGGATGGAGGTACCGACAGAGCTGGAAGGGAAATTCAAGTTTGCCCGCCAAAAATCTAAGCTGGCAGGTGTAATCCGCGGCTATTATTTTGTGATAAAAGGAAGCTACTAAAGCAGAAGCAGAGTCCGAAGCAATCAAAATACTTGGTTGCCTCGGTTCTTTTTTCGAATGACATTGACAAGCGCTTGGTTTGTTTGCTATATTGAGTGAAACGAATATTAAAACACAATGAGAAAGAAAGTAAAAATAATGCCTTCTCCAACAGAGAGTCCTGACAGCTGAAAAAGGACGAGATATGCTTATTTTGAAAATGGCTTTTGAGTGGATCTTCTGAATGATTTAAGAAGGTACGGTTTGTTCCGTTAATGAACACTAGTCTCCAACCTTGCGTTGGGTACTGAATGAGGCAGCAATTGTGAAACGGCTGCGAAATAAGGTGGTAACACATATCTATATGTCCTTAGAGATCTTTTACGATGTCTAAGGGCTTTTTTTTATCAACAAAAATAGAGGAGGAAAACACATGACAACTATCCCCTTTCGCTGGGATCAAGTAGGGAGCTTGCTACGTCCGACAGCACTAAAAGAAGCGCGGGAACAATTTAAACAAGGCAATATTTCAAAAGAGGATTTGACGAAGGTCGAAGATCAAGAAATCATCAAAATTATTGAAAAACAAAAGGAAGTCGGGTTGCTTGCGGTTACAGATGGAGAGTTTCGTCGCCGTTGGTGGCATTTAGATTTTATTGCAGGGCTGAATGGTATTACAGTTTATGATTTTGAAACAACAGCTTTTGGATTAACAACAGAAGCACAGGGGACATTTGTCAGTGATAAGCTGTCATTTAACTCGGCACATCCATTCCTGTCACATTTCAAATTTACGAAAGAACATGCGGGAGAAGCGATTGCCAAACAAACGATTCCCGGACCAAATATGATCTATTTGGATTCCTTTATTTTATCTAAGCAGTATCATGAAAAACCTGCGTATGAGAAAAAGGCTGACTTTATTCAGGACTTGATCACTACCTACCAAGAGGCGATTGAAGCGTTTTATGCGGCGGGCTGTCGCTATCTGCAATTGGATGATACTAGCTGGGGTGGACTATTTGATGCACGTTTTCGTGGGATGATCGAACAGAATGGCTATGATCCGGATGAGCTTATCCAAGAATTTGGCGATATTACCGAGGCGATCTTAGCAAACAAACCTGCTGATTTAGCAGTAACCTTCCATTTCTGTAAAGGGAATTTTCAATCCCATTGGCTATATGACGGTTCCTATGATCTTATTGCGGAGAGACTTTTAGCAATCACGGCATTCGATGGGTTCTTCCTTGAGTTTGATGACGAACGGTCAGGCAGTTTTGAACCGTTGAAAAATATCAAAGATCAACGGGTAGTTTTGGGATTGGTAACAACCAAAACACCAGAATTAGAAAGTAAAGAGCTGTTGAAGAACCGAATCAAGGAGGCTTCTCAGTATGTGCCATTGGATCAATTGTGTCTAAGTCCACAATGTGGGTTTTCTTCAACACATGAAGGCAATAAAGTGAGTGAAGCGGACCAATGGGCGAAGTTGAAATTGGTTGTAGAGGTAGCAAAAGAGGTTTGGCCGAACGACTAGGGGGTGCGTCTATGACGACAATTTTAGAAAGTATCACATTTTTGAAGCAGCAAAAATGGATCGATTTGACGCATGAGGTTTCAGGAGAGATTCCCTATTTTGCGTCCTTCAAGCCATTGACCGAGAAGACCTTGTTTACTGTTGAGGAACATGGATTTTTTGCAAAAGAATATAATTTGGTTACACAATATGGGACTCATATCGATGCGCCCAGCCATTTCGCCTCAGGGAAACGTCATTTGGAAGAGCTGGAATTGAAAGAGCTGGTATTGCCATTGATTGTTTTGCATAAAGAAACAGAAGTGGCAGCTAATCATGATTATGAGCTTTCGGTTGCCGATATTCATGCATTTGAAGACAAGCACGGCGCGATTCCTGCAGAAAGCTTTGTTGCTTTTGCCAGTGACTGGTCCAAGCGCTGGGAAAACCACGATGATTTTTATAATCGAGATGAACAGGGACAAGCCCATACGCCTGGTTGGTCGTTAGAAGCATTGCAGTTTCTCCACGAGCAAAGAAACGTTCAAGCGATTGGACATGAGACGTTGGATACAGATTCTGCTGTAGCGTGTACGGCTAATGGGGGATTGATCGGTGAACTTTATTGGCTTTCACAGGACAAATTTCAAGTCGAGGTGCTGACAAATTTGTCAGAGGTTCCAGCCGTCGGTGCCGCAATTGTACTTGGTGTTCCGAAGATCAAACGAGCGCCCGGCTTCAATATTCGAGCGTTCGCTATTGTTCCCAATTGAGTAACCAAAAGAGAGAAAATAAGGCATTTAAATGCCTTATTTTCTCTCTTATTGTGTTAAAAAGGCCAATGCGCTCTCCCATTCTGCTTTGCGTTGTACCTGTCGCCCATTATTTGCGCCACTTGTAGAGGAGCATTTTTCAACAGGCAGCTCAGGAAATAACGCATGCTTTTCAATGATTCGAAAAGATTCATTTCCATTGGCGATAATTTTTTTTAGAGAGGCCAAAGTAAGAATTTCTGAAAAATCATTTAGCTGGGTTTCTTTATAATTGGTATCCATACTCCCTTGTCGGTCAAAGGCGCCATAAACATCCCACAAGCCGATATGATTTGCTTTGAGTAAGGCGATTCTCTCTGTATAATTGATTGGATCAATTTGTTTCAAGGCACCAAAAACAACTTTCCAAAATTGATTGCCTCTATTTCCGTAGTATTGCTGTAAAGCAATACTACGGTCACTGGGTCCGCTTCCTAAAATAAGGACTTCTGTCTGTTGGTCAACAATCGGTGCTAAGCCTTTTTTCATTTATCCTCTCTCCTAAATGATATTCTAGCTGACGGTCATAAGGTTCATTTTCTAAGTGCGAAGTAGAAGGCTCTGTAGCGTCAACACACCCAAGTGAAGCATAGAAAGCCTGTGTTTCTACGGCCGAATGACTCGATATATATAATTTTTCAACCCCTTGTTCTGCAGCAAAATCAGCAGCAGCTAAAAAGAGTGATTGCCCTATTTTTTGTCCGCGTGCATCCTCTGAAACATGGAGGGAAGATAAATCAAGGTATTGGTTTTGACTGCCAAATGGTGCCCCTTCAACACTGACAAATCCTTTTAGTCGGTGTCCCTCTGTAAAAGCCCCTAAAACAAATCCACCACTTTTAAGTGTTTGTTTCAAATAGCTACATAATTGAGTATATTCTTCCAATCCCCAGTCTTCGGTAAAAGTAACGGGAACAATTTGCCATTTGTCCTCTGTATATCGCCAACAATGTGTAACCTCCTGATGCCGAATAAATGTGCTAAATAGTTGGGGAGTCAATGTGTGTTGTTCGAGTCTCTTATAGTTCAATTTACAGCCTCCATTACTAATTTTTTTAGCGGGAATAATTTATCCAACAATGAATGAAAAAAGCAAAAGAATGAGGCAAGCTAGGCAAAGAGCAGGGATATAATGGAGTGCCCAAGAACTGAACGCGTAGCCAAACTTTCTTTCATTCGCATAATAAGGATTTTCTTTGTCTTGGATAAAACGTTGGGGTGTTCTGGAAAGAAATAGGCCGCTAGTTACATACTTGATAAGCAAAGCGAGCAACAATACAATACCAGTAGAAACAAAACCGATAGTAGTAAGAAAACGAATAGTGTCAAGTGTCATAAGAATCACTCCAATCTTTCAAGCTTATATAGAAAGTATAGCACGTGAAATTATAGAGAGACAAGCTTTCAGAAGAGGGGAGAAGAAAGAAACACCAGTGATCTGCTGGAATGCTTGATCACCGGTGTAAAATAGGTAGCTCTTTGCTCAATACGAGTGAAAAGGTCACACATAATCTTGAACGGTTGTTTTACTTTTGACTGCTTGAGAAAAATCAGTAAAGATTCGTTGAGTGATATCAATTCCCTTTTCCCGAGAAATATACCAGCAAAAGACTTGGAAGGGAAGGATTGCCAGATATGGCGCTTTGAGTTCGTCCTCATAGTCACCTAGAGCTAACACCGAATCGTCATCGGATTCCTCCATTCGTAGAGAAATAGTAAAGACATGTTCTGTATGGCGCTGTTCATATGCTTTTAGCAAACCAGCTTTTTCAATGATTTCCGGCTTTGCCGGTGTATCAAGAAAGAATAAGCGGTGCTCTGGATTGATTTCAAGATACGGTCCATGCATAAAGGCTTCGAGTTCCACTCCTTGGGAAGGGACGCGAATCGTTTCTGAAAACTTCGTCTCCATTTCCATGGCTGTTCCGACAGCTGGACCATAGGCAATAGAAGTAAAGCGAGGTGCATCTTTAAAATCTTGTCGATGTTTTTCAAAGAAGGTCGTTGTTTTTGTGATTGTTTCGTTAAAACGGGCAGTTATTGCCAAAAATTCTGCTAACTCAGATTGTTCTTTTTCTGTAGAAATCAAGCCCTTTTTGACACCGGTTCTAAGGCCTAAAAGCATGAGTGCAAGAACCGTTGCAGAGAAACCGAGTGTGACATAGCCAACCCGTTCACGACCGGAAAGAATATCCAGTGTCGTCGTCGTTTTCTTGGTGATCTCACTATCCGGAATACTTGTGACTGCCATCGTGTGCACAGGATGATGAGCGGTAATTTTGTTAATGGCTTCGATTGTTGAGGTACTTTGCCCACTTTGGGAAATCCCTAACACGACTTGAAGTGCCGGATCGATTTTTTCATAGTGTGTAAAATTGTAAGGCTCTTCGATCGATAACTTGATATCTGCTACTTTTTCGATATAGTATTTAGCACTGTGCGCGGCGTTGATACTTGACCCTGTGCCAAGGACCAGCCAATTCTCTGCATCGATGGCAAGACCTACCAGTGCTTGATCGATATTTTCAGGATATTTACCAATGATATCAGTTAATGTACTTTGTTCTTCCATGATGTAGGAAAGCATCGTTGGTTTTGTCATGGTTTATCTAGCTCCTTTTTATTAGTTGGAAAACGGCTCGTGTGATTTCGCGGCTTTATTCTCAATCGAAATAGTTGATCAAAAAATTAGCGATACCGTCCTCTGTGTTGGCATCTGTGATAAATTTTGCCTCTTGTTTTAATTCATCTACTGCATTGCCCATTGCCACACTAACCCCTGAGGCTTGCAGCATCTCCAAATCGTTCATACCATCACCAAAGCTGATGATTTTCTCTTTCGGCACAGACAATTCTTTTTGAATCTCCTGTATAGCCGTTGCTTTATTGACACCTTTAGGAATCAATTCAATATTGTTAGGATGAGAAGACGACAAGGAAAGCAGTTCCCTTTCTGCCAACTCAGCCTTGATACTGTTAAGCTCGTCTTGACGATCATCTGCAATGATGATGCCGTTCACGATTCGAGTACTCATAGAGAGAAGCGTGTCAATTGAATCAATGAATAGAAAATCTTCTTCTCCACTGGCACTGACCCTGGATTGGTCACTCTTTTGAAGATATTCAGGCAGCTCCTCCGTGTAAAAAACAGTATGCTCGCCAAAAAAGAATAGGGGGATTTTCTTCTGAAAAACTGTTTCGTAAATAGCTGCCAGAGCATCTCGAGACAGCTGTTTTTTATGCAGTGTGTCATTGACTGAATAGATACTGCCATTCGAGGCAACGACTTTTGTTTCAGGTGTAAGCCGCTTTGCAACATCAATGGCAGAAGAATATTTTCTGCCAGTTGCCACATAAAATTGATGCCCGTCTTTTTGAAGCTCTGAAATGACGGATCGGGTTTTTGTGGAGATTTTTTGATCTCTGCTTACTAATGTACCGTCTATGTCCATAAAAATAAGATGTTTGTCCATGTTCTATGTTCTCCTTTGAATGCCGCAAGACTCGCGAATAATCAAATCTGGGGAATGTAGGTCGATCGTGCCTAGGGGTTCCTCATTGATCAATTTCAATAGTCTTTTCACAGCTAATTGACCTAATATTTGGTTGTGCTGATTGATTGTTGTAATTCTCGGAATTTGATATTCACCATCCGGGAATGCATCACAGCTGGCAATAGCAATATCTTCTGGGCAAGATAGTCCTTGATCCTTCAGCGCACGAAAGGCACCGATTGCTACGCGGTCATTGATTGCTAAGACTGCATCAGGCATGGTTTCTTGCTCTTGAATAATCTTTGTCATACTTTGGTAGCCATCTTCTGTGTAAAAGTCACTCAAATAGAGGAGTGTAGGGTCAAAGGTACTATATAAAGATAATGCTTTTTCAAATGCCTGAACTCTTTGTGTAGTGATCTTAACACCAGCTTCACCTCCAACAAAGCCGATCCGACGATACCCCAGTGCTAATAAATGCTGCATAGCCAAGAAGACACCTTTTTCTAAATCGCGCTCTAAAAATGAACACGTACAATTTTCTTGCGCCTGACCGACGATCAACACAGGAATTTGCTTGTTCAGCTGGTTCAATGCATTTAGATAATCCGGATTAGGTTCATCTCTATCGATTTCACCCCCGAGTATCAATACGCCATCTACTTTCTTTTCAAGAATCGTATTGAAGGTGTCCTTCTCAGAAAAGCTGCTGTCTGCTTTTCTTTTATGGCCCGCAGTCATTGTATTGAATAGCAAAAGTGAGTAATGCTGATCTTGGCTGGCTAACTCAATTTCGGATACAAGTGAGGTGAAATAGGGATTGGTGATATCCGAAACGACGACTGCTAAGGTCTTTGTTTGATTGGAAACCATTCCTCGAGCCAGCATACTTGGCTGAAAGCCTTCTTCTTCGATGATTGCCTGAACCTTTGCACGCTTCACAGGAGAAACAGATGGATGATTATTTAAAACGCGAGAGACAGTAGAAACTGAAACGCCGCTTTTTTTAGCAATTTCTTTGATCGTAATATTTTTTTTCATGCAAAAGACCTCCTCATATCTTAGTTTATGTTAGGTTTGAATAAAAAGCAATAATTTTTGGTAACGTTACTAAATTTATATATTTAGTATTGACAGACTACTTATCAAGGATGTATGATACTCGTGAAAGCGAAAACATAATAGATATATTTGGTAACGTTATCAAATTGATTGAGGTGAGTCGAGTGACACAGACAGTGTTAGCCGTTGATTTAGGCGGAACAAAGATATTAGTGGGGGAAGTTACTGAGGATGGGCAGGTTCTATCTAGCCAAAAGTATCCATCCAATGTTACAAGCATGCAAGCTGCTGCTGAAAAAATAAAAGAAGCAATCACCGATTTTCTTTCACATCAGACAATCAAAGGCCAATTAATTGGTATTGGTGTATGTGTGGTCGGAAGAGTAAATACTGAAACAGGTGAGTGGTTTGAGATCCGACCTGGTTTGTCAGAACCGACAAGTCTGGCAGATGAGTTAGCAGAACAATTCCAGCTGCCTTGTTGGCTGACCAATGATGTTTCAGGAGCTGCTTTAGCTGAGAACATGCTGGGCAAGGGAAGAGAAACCCAAAATTTTGTTTATATAAATATTGGAACTGGAATCGCCGGAAGAGTGATAACAGATGGTCGATTGATTGTTGGGGGGCATTCTAACGCTGGTGAAGTTGGGCATATGGTTGTCGATATGAATAGTGAAGATCGTTGTCTTTGCGGAAGACAGGGCTGTGTTGAACTTTTTTCATCCGGATTGGGAATGCACAATCAGATGGTAAAATTTGCTGCGGAGTATCCGGATACTTGTTTGCCTATAAATACTTCGGAAAGAGTGCCATTTTATGAGCTTGTTCTCGCCTATGAAAAAAATGATCCTTTGGCAAAGAGAGTGGTGAATCAAGCTTTGAAAGCTGCCGCAGCTTTAACAATGAATTTAGTTCGTGTCAGTGATCCGGAAGCGGTGGTTTTCGGTGGAGGAGTGATGAATGACGGATGGTTTTTGAATCATTTGGTAACGTTACTAAATGAGAAGACAATTCGATTTGTGACAAAAGGATTTTCTGTGACGGAGTTAGACCCAAATGTTGTTGCGCTGAAGGGGGCTGCAGCTTTGGTATTTATAAATCAGAAAGGAGAAAGAAAGGATGCATGATATGGAGAAACAGTTGAAAGCATCTGGCTATATTCATCGTCCATTACCATTGGATCATAGCCGTTCCTATGAAAAACAGCAGTTGGAAAAAGAAGAAATCGTTCAACGCCGTACACTAGTATCGGAAAATGTTCAGTGGCAGCATTTTGGGAGAGGCAGGTTGGAAGCTAATCGTTCCTTTGTGACATTGATCAGTGATACTCGCTACGACTCATGGCCGGATGGTGCACCTGAAGATGGTGACTATGTTAATTTTGGTGAAGTCGGTGCACGTCTTGCAATCGATCGAGAAGATTGGACAGACTATACACAGATCAAATTATGTGTTGCTGCTGAATGTAAAAATGTCATCAATCCAACGATCACCATCACACTTGAAAATGATGGAGAAATCAAGATTCCAGATATCTATAACAGAGAAGGAACGCACGTGATCAATCTAGAAGGACAGGAAAAACATACTTATGTTCTTGATATCAGTAACCTTCCAAGAGATACCGTAACAGGAATTCGTATTTTTTCAGGGGCAAATGGTTCCTATTCGAATTTAGCTGGACAGCTCCACTATACGATCAGTGATCTTTATCTGGAAGAAAATAGGAAAAATACTTCTGCTAAAGGGTGGCAAGCACCAAGAAAAGAAATCATCTACTCTCACATTGGGTATCATTCGACATTTAAAAAAACAGCAATTATCAATAAAGAAGATTTTTCCGAGTGTATATTTGAAGTAAGAGCTGAAAACGGGGATCAACTGGTAGTAGAAAAAGAAATTCTTGTAATCGAAACGGAAACTGGTTCGTTTGGCCTATTGGATTTTTCTGAAGTGAAAGAAACAGGGACATATTTCCTACAGATCGGTGAAGTAAAAACACCGCCATTTCTGATTGATGATTTTTCGACATTGACTACTTCTTCTGTATGGAAATCTTTGAATTTCATCTTTTGTGAACGCTGTGGTTGCCCGGTTCATGGGATTCATGGAACCTGTCATGAGGATCTGACAACAGAGTATAAAGGAACCTTAGTCAATTTTAGTGGCGGCTGGCATGATGCAGGCGATCTTTCTCAGCAATTGATTCAAACAGCGGAAGTTACTGCAAGCTTATTCGAAGCGGCGGATGCAGTGAAAGAAAATGAGTTGCTTTCGATCCGATTGCTTGAAGAAGGAGAATGGGGCATCGACTTTATTCTGAAAACAAGATTAGATGAAGGCGATCGAATGACGAGTGTGGGTGTTACACGCTGGACGGACAACCGAATCGGTAACATGGATGATGCAGTCCCACGAATTCATAATAGTCCGTATGATAATTTTCTGATTACGGGTCTATTAGCAAAGATAATCACCGTATTACCGGAAGGGCATCCCCTAAAAGAAACACTTTTACAAGTCGTGAAGGAAGACTATGACTATGCCATGGCAGGTTTTGAAAAAACTGGATTTATTCATGAACCGATTTTTTGGGAGCACACATATAGCACATCAAAAAGTACATTTTTAGCGACGATGGCATGGACATCTGCGCTGATGTATCAACTTTTTACAGAAGATCGGTACCAAGAAGAGGCAGTTCGTTGCTTTGATGAACTACAACAGTGTCAGGAAAAAGAGGGGTTGCTGTTAACTGATGGAACCTTACTCAAAGGAATGTTTTATCGAGACGACAAACGACGTGTATTCCAGCATTTCAATCATCAAGCCAGAGAGCATCTCTATGCGCAAGCCTTTGAAGAAATGATGACGGCCTTTCCTGTTCATCAAAAATATGGAGAGTGGGTTCAAGCGGCAAGAGAGTATGGGGCATATCTGGAATATTTGGCTGCCTTTACAGAACCTTATCCGATGTTTGCCAGTGGGATTTATCGCGAAGATGAGTGGCAGGACAAGGAAAGTTTTTACAAGCAGCATCTTTTAGTAAGTGATGAAGCAGAAGAAAGTTATCAAAAACAATTAAAACAAGGGATTGAGATCGGGAAAGGACTTTATATCAAACGTTTTCCAATCTGGTTCTCTTTCCGAGGAAACAATGCGATTTTACTCTCTATGGGAAAATCAGCTGCTATAATCGGTCGGCTGATAAATAACCAGACATTACTGGATAGAGGGCATCAGCAGCTTCAATGGATGGTTGGAAAAAATCCATTTGGGCAATCGATGGTTTATGGTGAAGGATATAATTATCCACAACAATATTCTGTTTCATCAGGTGAAATCACTGGAGAAATGCCTGTTGGAATGCAGACTTTTGGGGATGAAGATCAGCCCTATTGGCCACAGTTCAATAATGCAACCTATAAAGAAGTTTGGGTTGGCGTAGCAGGAAAATGGCTTTCGCTGACAGCAGAACTGATTAACTATGAAAATGACACGAGAAGGTAATAAGACCGTCTAACCGTAGACAGTAAAAGAAACGAACATCAGATAAAAAAGATGAAACTAATCAAACCCTTGAGCAGTTTCCTCAACAGAGAAAAGGAGAACCTCTACTCTGGAGCAAACAAGAACCTAGAGATAGAGGCTATCGGACCACCAAAATGGAGAAACTGGACAAATACTTGAGCAGTTTCCCCAGCAGATAAAAGGAGAACCATTTCCCTTTCATCAAGTACACTAGGGAACTGGCTATCGGACCACTAGAATGGAGAAAGTGGGCAATGACTTGCCTACTTTCATCAATAAAGAAAAGGAGAGCCTTTATTCTGGAGCAAACAAGAACCTAGAGATAGAGGACATCGGACCATCAGAATGGAGAAACTGATCAAATACTTGAGTAGTTTCCTCAACAAAGAAAAGGAGAACCATTTCCCTTTCATCAAGTACACTAGGGAACTGGCTATCGGACCGCTAGAATGGAGAAAGTGGGCAATGACTTGCCTACTTTCATCAATAAAGAAAAGGAGAACAAATCATGATGAAAGACAGTAGTTTCAACAAAGAAGCATTAGGGGAAAAAATTGCTTTATACGCGAACAAAGTAGCCACAAACAGATTTATTGGTGCTATTCGTGATGCTTTTGCCAGTACGATTCCGATCACTATTACAGCCGCATTTTTCCTGCTTGTCAATAATGTCCTGTTAACAGAGAACACAGGGCTTTTACGGGGAATACCGGGACGCGAAATGATTTCTGAAATTTGTGTGCAGGCATATAATGGAACACTTGGTATTTTGGGAATTATGGTAACGTTTCTAATTGGCGTACGATTGGCTCGCTCGTATGATTCAGATGGGGCCTTGGAAGGGATCGTTGCTCTAGCCAGCTATGTTTGCTTGGTTCCAAATATTATTAACATTACTGGATTTGATGGCACTGAGATTCAAACTTCCGGTACATTGACACAAACTTATACAAGCGCTTCCGCAATGCTTTTAGGAATTTTGGCTGCATTGATCAGTGTACCGCTCGTTGTGAAGCTATCCGCAAATAGTCGCTTAAAAATAAAAATGCCGGAAAGTGTGCCACCGGCAATTGCCAAATCCTTCAATAGCTTGATTCCAGCATTTATCGCAATCAGTCTTTTTGCGATTGGTGAGGTAGTGCTTCGAACTGTTACAGGTTTAACGATTCCGGAAATTGTTGTCAACATTTTACAAGCACCTTTAGTTGGAGGCTTCCAAACCTTACCGGGAATTTTGCTTTATGTATTTCTTTCAACCTTTGTTTTTATCTTTGGTATTCACGGAGCATTCGTATTCGGTGCGATATCGGGCCCAATCCTATTAACTTCTTTACAGCAAAATGTGGAAGCAATCAATGCTGGATCAGCAGCACCAAATATCGTAACTCAGCCATTTTTAGACGCCTATGTATACATGGGGGGGGGCGGAACGATGATTTGTCTGGTTATTGCTGTTCTACTATTTTCTAAAAGAGAAGACCAACGAATGATTGCCAAGCTTGGTGGTGTTTCCAGCCTATTCAATATCAGTGAACCTATGATGTTTGGACTACCGATTGTATTCAACCCAGTATATGCAATCCCATTCTGTATTGTTCCTATGGTTTCAACTTTACTAGCGTACTTCGCAACAAGCTTAAGCTTAGTGACGCCAACATACATTTTGATTCCTTGGGTGACACCGCCGGTACTTTCCGGTTATCTGGCAACTGCCGGTGATTTCAGAGCAGCTATCCTGCAAATCGTAATCATTGTTGTGGGTACGTTGATCTATATGCCGTTTGTTATCGTTTCAAATAAGATGGAAACGAATGTGTAATTGATTCATAGTTCTCTCTAAAAAATAGACTAGCAGCTTCAAAAAACGTTAATTGTAAATTTGAAAGAAGAGTAGCCGCTGTGTTGCTCTTCTTTTTGTCTAAATTGCATCTGTTATTTTTCTGTTGTTTCCGCTAAAATATAAGGTAGCTAAAGGAGGCTTGAAATGAAAAAGGTAATAAAACAGCTTGCGAATATTTTGCTGATGGCCATAATTGGCGGTGTTTTTGGCTATTTTCTTGGAAAAACACTTAGCAGAGGTGAAGTAACTACGCTGACGTTTATTCAACTCTTCCTATTTTTGATACTATGGTTTATTGTTCAAATTTTTATACATGAAGCAGGTCATGCCGTATTTGGGTTATTGACAGGCTATAAGATGGTGAGCTTTCGACTATTTTCCTTCATGTGGGTTTGGCAAGAGAATGGAAAAATTGTTTTCCGTCGCCATAAGGTGCTGGGAACTTTAGGGCAATGTCTGATGGCACCACCGCCATATAAAAATGGGCATTTTCCGTTTCGATTGTATCTGATGGGCGGAGTATTGGCAAACCTGATTTTCAGTGTAGTGATCGGTGTTTTGTTTACGCCCAATTCTCTAAGTGCAATGATTTTTGTTACTGTTGGTCTGTTTTTTGCAGTGACAAACGGTATTCCCATGGGCTTCAATGATGGTGCAACACTTCGAATGGCTTCTTCAAGTCAAGAACAGGCATTCTTATTTTATTTACAAATGGATGCTAATTATCAGTTCAGTCTAGGGAAAACACATATTGATTTGCCTGAAAAGTATTTTGAAACAGTGCCGGCAATCCCAAAAAGAACTTATTTTAATGATTATCAGACATTTTTACAACTAGGCCTTCTATTTGAACAAAGGGATTTGGCTGGATATGAAGAATTATTGGAGGAAATGTGGGAGCGGCAGGATGAGTTGCTTCCTATTTATCAAATAGAACTGAAGAAGACTATGTTGATGTGGCTTTGTACGCAGGAAAGTGACGATGAATGGATTCCTCAGCTATGGCAAGATAAGAGTGTGAAAGCAAGCTTGAAGCAACCGCTTATGGGAAATAGAGCGTTGGAGGCTGCTTATTATGGCTTTGTTGAAGGAGACTATGAGAGAGCTGAAATGCTTTTGGATCAAGGGAAAGCATTATATGAAAAAGCGCCTAATCTAGCAAGTGCAAAACTAGGATTAGATGAAATCGAATGGCTGGAACAACTGTTGGAAGAGTCTTTTCAACAGGAAGAAAATACATTAATAGAATAGAAAAAAGCAGTGATCCTCTACTTACGAAAGAGAATTACTGCTTTTTTGTTGGGTCAAAATTATTATGAGCTGATTTTGCTAACTGGTGTATGGCTATTCGTTATACGAAGCATATTTTTCGATATATGTAAGGCCATTAAATCATCAACGATTTTTCAATATTGTTTGAACTTGTGATACAAGCTTTAGAAAAACTTTAATAGGAATAATAAAACTTTTTTTATTATTTGGCGTAATTATATTTAGAGAACCTGCTGATAGGTTACTCAACAAGAAATCGACAGATATGCAGTAGAAAAAATAGGGACCTGTAAGGGAGGCTTAGGAAAAGAAGATAGTCAGCATAACTAAAACCAGTCGATTGTCGAGATAAAAATGTATTCGCGAAGGATAGATAACAATAAGAGGATGGTTGCTTTCCCGCAATAAATGGAACATTTATTAAATATCTTATTACTAAAAAATTGGAGGAATAAAAAATGGCTGATCAAATTACTATGCACCCTGCCGAGCTGCGTGTGCAAGCAAAAAAATACATCGAAGGTTCTGAGTCTGTAAATGAAGTATTGCATTCGTTAACAGCTACACAGCAACAAATACTAGATGGGTGGAAAGGAGAAGCATCTACACGCTTTAATGACCAGTTTGAAGCATTAAAACCAAAAGTAACAGAATTCTCTGAATTGCTAGTACAAATCAACGTGCAGTTAGAAAAGGCGGCAGAAATCGTGGAGCAAACAGACTCAGAGCTTTCTGGTGTATTTGGTTTTCAATAAGACAAATCAGTCTAAAGACCAAGAAGAATAGCGAAGGGTTTTTGCCTCACCTATTCTTTTTTATTGTTTTATAAGTAAAAGGTTCAGAAAAATAGATTTGACATATAAAGGAAGTCTGTCGAAATAGGAGCATGGAAATGAGCAATAGAAAACTTTATTATATTTTGAAGTCAGTCTGGATGGTTGTTGTTCTGATTGTAGCCTTTATAGTAATGAATCGAGATTATACAGATATATCAGCGAACAAAGAAGAAGAGACCAGACTGAACATAGCTTTGGTCAATGAGGATGTAGGTGTAACTCGTAACGGAAAAGTGTACAACTTAGGTGTCGATTACGTCAAGAAAATCGAGAAGGACACAGATCATCAGTGGTTTACTGTAACTCGTGGTATCGGGGAAAGTGGGTTGAAGAATGGGACATACAATTTATTGATTACTATCCCCAGTATGTTTTCCGCAAAGCTAATGGAACTAGATAGTGTTTCTCCGGAAAAACTTCAAATCAATTATAAGATAAACGCCAATGGCAACAGCACCTTGGAAAATGAGTCCAGAAGTGTTGGCCGAAGTATTGTAAATGGTTTGAACCAACAGCTTGTTGATATGTATATTGTTAGCATTATTGATAACTTGTATACAGCACAACAAAATATCGAAAAGGTATACACGAACCAAACAGAGTTAGTGGGGAATTTTCAGGATAACTTATACCAGCCGACAGTCAATTTCAAAACTTATCTTCCGGCATTGACTAGCCAATCTAACAGTGCTTTGCAGTCTAATGATTTACTTACTAGTTTGCTAGGCAGCTTTTCAGATAGTACTGGTTCATTGGTAGATAGTCATAAAGATTATTCGACTGTCTTGGAGCAACTGCTTCAGCAACGAGTCGAGGGAAAGCTTACCTATGAGGAATTTTTGGAAATTCTTCTTTCGTTAGACAGTAGTATCATAAGTTCAGAAACGAGTAGTTTAATATCTACTATCAGTTGTTTAAATGATTATTTTGCTCAACAATTCAGTTCTCAGGAGGAGGGCCAATACTTCCAACAGATGTCTGGTTTGACTGGGGATTTTGAGCAATCGAAACAAGATATAACGAAGCAGATTGAAGAACTGGAAGGTTTAAGGGATAAGTATTTTGAAAAATATGAAACCCAATTTTATTCATCTCTCGGCTACCCACTGAAAGAAGGAGAACAAGCACCAGGTATTACTTTACGAGATGTAATCAGAAAAAAATATGAGATGGCTTCTACTATTCCAGATGAAGGGATGGGAGAAGCTGTAAAAGAATACTTTGATCAGATTGAAGGCTTCAATAAGAGGTATGTACAGAAAATGCAAGATCGTTTAGATTTACTACCATTGAGGGATGTCGATAATTTTGTCGGGTCTACTTCTACAGCAACAGCTGAAATTTTTAATTATTTAAATGCTCCTTATGCATATTGGCATCCGCAAGATGGTTCATTGAAGAATATAGCAGATCATCCACTGCTTAAAATTGAAGACTATTTGGATGGGATTAACACGAAAGTTACAGCGATCAATGGTGAAATAAATAATCAAAATGATGTCCATTATGCTCCCGCGGATTGGAACAATCCCTACATCGGGGTACCACAGCTGCAATTTTCAGAAGATAATGCGGAGGTTGACACTGGTAGCAATAGCTATTATGACACTCTTCAAAAAGCATATACTAACTTGGAATTAGAAAGAGATACGGCTGTAAACACGAGTCATGAAATTGTCCTTCAATGGAAAAATATGGAGGATCAAGCAGCTATCTATATCGAACCAAATGCAGCTATTGAACTATCTCAATTTCCTACAGGAGCTGACTATATCGGACTTGTAACAGGTGGTACAAATGATAACTGGCTGGAGTATAGGGTCAAAAACGCAACGAGTGCAACAATAATCAAAATTCCCTATGATTTTGTTACAGATTATGATGAAAGTAAGGAAACCCCAAACATACAAATAAAAGTATCACAAGCTAAAATAACGCTTGATTCTGATGGTGAAGGGGTTTCTACGCCGTTACGAGTGACTCGAACAGCAGAGAAAACACTGGTTGTCGAATCATTAACCTCTACTTCAAATTCAGAAAATATCATTGAATCAGAACATACGGAGAAGGACGTTACGGAAACAAAAGAAAGTTCTGTGGCTTCAGAAGAACCGCTAGAAGATGATACCGAGTATTCCGACCTGCCCGCATCAGCTTATGAGAGGGAGCGTACCCCAATACTGCCGGATGAGCAAAGGTCACCAAAAGCAGAAGGTGAGCAAGAGGGATATTATGTGACCATTACCTATCCGTTGGATGTCTCAGCTTTTCTTAATAAAGACTATCAGGATGCAAAAAGAGTGTATTCTGAGGAAATTGGAAAAATTTTGGAATTGTATAAGACAGTGGATAAGGAACTGGAAGAATATAGTGATTACCCGTTCATTGCATTTCATACGTTCTTGGATATAGAGCTGACAGATGTATTCAAGACTGTTTTGAACCAGTCCTTTATGAATACCGATGGAGATTTTGACAAGCAGTGGCAGCAACTACATCAACTGCAGACTTTGGTGCTATCGATTGAAGATAAGAATGCAGTGGTTCATGCAACTCTTGCGCAGACGCAAGAGAATACGAGTATGTTGAATGCTTCTGTAACAGAACAAATTGAATTACTGAATACATGGCAGGAAACGAGTCAGGATTTGACTTCAAGTGAGAGTTTAGTCAGTGCCATGAATAGTCAGATGGATTCAGAAGTCAGTGCAGTATATGAAACATTGAAGACGATTCTTTCTCAGTCTGAAAGGGTCAGGGAATCTTCTCTACAAAACATTGAACAAGCTGATGAGGTGAAGGGGGTCTTTGATTCCTTCAATAAGGGAGTAGAGAATGCACAACAGAACAGTGAAGAGCTGTCAGCAAATGCGGAGCAAATCATGGAGGATTTGACTGTTGAATTGGCAGATAATTCCAATTTTGTGGATGCTTTTATGAAGGTATTGAACAATGCTTATCAGGATGGAGTGCCCAATAATTCATTGCTGCAATTTATTGCCAATCCAGTAACAGGAAATGCAGAGGCAACGATTCAAACGACAGAGGTCAACCAGCCATTTACGTGGATATTGATCATGTTCACATTGAGTCTGTTCCTTGCTTATCTGTTTGCTACACAGCCTGTTATACGCAAAATCAAAGATAAATTTAAGCGGGAACAGCTGTGGCTTAAAGATAATATTGTTGAGACATTATTGCTTAGCGTAAGTGCTATGGTTGTTGGACTTGTTTTAGCCCTTTTGAGTATCAGTGAGTTAGCAGTAATGAAAGAAGTACAAATCATGTGGCTCGTGATGGTTCTGATGTTCATGTTGATTTTCTCACTGATGAATCACTATGCAATGAAGCAGTTTCATATTGCCGGTTTTGCTTTGAATTTGTTTCTATTCGTAAGTTATGTGTTTATAACAAATGCTATTGGAAAAACTAAGGGAAATAATCCGTTGGTAGGCTTCATCAGGCGAATCAATCCATTATCGATCGGCGAGCACAATCTATCGGCTATTCTTTCAAATCATTCGTTGGATGGCAGCAATATTCTTTTATATTTGCTGAGCATCGTTGCTTTAGCGATAGTCAATATTTTCATTTGGAAACCAGGTAAAAAAGCAAGAGAAGTGGTAAAGAAATGAAGAAATGGTTGATTGTTATTTTGGCAGGAAGCAGCTTGCTTCTATTCAGTGGGAATGCTTCGGCAAAAGAAACCTTGTTGGATAATAATTTTGATCTAAAAACAGGTCGTTTGAATAAGGAGCAGGGGGCCAATAATAAGGTCCAGAGCTTTATTACCGAAGATCGTTTATTTGATTCTGAGATGATGGCAAAAGCCGAACATGCAAAAAGGATAAAGGAAAAGAAAAACGAACAGGAACAGTCAAAATACTTTTTGATGGAAGTGACGGCAGTGAAAGAAATCGATACAGGGAACTTATTCGCTGTAGGGAAGAAAGTTAAGGTGGCACAATTGGATGAAACTGCTGCTGCAGTTTCATCACCGTCTTTTTCTTTCTGGCCTTTGATAGTGGGGACAGCTTTGCTGACAGGAGTCGCACTGTCTTTATTTCACCCTAGAAGAAAAAAGAGGGTAGTGTAATGGCAGACAATAAGGAGCACATAAATATTACATTGGTATGCAGTGATAATCGCGGGAAAATAGTCGATTTGCGTATTCCTAGCAACATCACTGCTTATCGTTTCATTCGAGAGTTGAATCAAATTTTTGGAAGAAACAAAGGATTGAATAAATATCAGTTGAAGGTGTTAAATAAGGGGATCTTACTGAGTGAAGAACAGAGAATCAAGGATTACCCGATAACTGATGGAGACATAATAGAGGTGCTGGAGGAGCAAGTATATGGAATCGTCTAAGGGTGCATCAGCAACCATAACCATTGAAAATCATACCTATGAATTTGAAAAATCAATCGCTGAATGGCTGCTTTCGCTGCGTAAATCAGAGGTGCAGGTCGGTGAAGAAAAAGACTTGGCACTGTTAAAGATTGCACATCCTTTACTGATGGCGACAGATATCTATTGGGAGGAAGATAAGGTGACCTTTACTTATTTTCTGCCAAAGGAAACTATCAGCTTTATGGAGCTAAGTGTGCGCCCGAAGGAAGACAAATTGAGAGCGATGGCGAATATGATGGAAGTGAAGCAGCTATTGAACCTTCCGCTGACTTTCTTCATCCATCCGGAAAATATTTTATTTGATTATAATTTAGTACCGATAATTGCTTATCGTGGGTTAGAAGGGAAAATGCCACCTCAAGTAATCAGCGAAGAGCTATTGCTTCGCCAATATAAGAGTCTGATTATCGCTCTGTTTGAGAAGAATCAAGATTTCTCAACTCTTTATGAGGGGCAATTGGCTATCAAGAAGGGCTCCAAGTTTATCCAAACGATTATCAATTTGGCTACGTTTGAAGAAATTCATCAGTATCTGATAACAAGCTATGAGCAAACAGTCACTGTGGTGGAACGGACAACTAGAAAAGTAAGCAAGCGACAATTTACTTTGATCAAGCAATTGTCTATCTGGATGTCTATATTGGCAGTTATCTTGGTAGTTCCTTTGGGTTATCTGACGTTCTTCCGTATTCCGTTTATGGATCGGATGCAGGATACAGATGCAGCTTTCTTGAAAAATGACTACGAAGGTGTCATTTCGACTCTTGAGCCAGTCAAAACCAAAGATGTTCCCTATACACAGAAATATGAATTAGCCTACAGCTTTGTTCAGGGGGAGGCCCTGCAGGACAAGCAGAAAACAGTTATTTTGAATAACGTCACCTTGCGTTCCGATAAAAATTATTTGGATTACTGGATCGAAAATGGTCGCGGGAATTTGGATGAAGCGTTGGATATCGCGAAAAAACTGGAAGATTTAGATTTGATTCTATATGGAATCACTCAGAAAATCGAACAGGTACGAAATGATGCCAATCTTTCAGGGACTGAGAAGGAAGAAACAATCAATACACTTGAAAGTGACTACGAAAAATATAGAGACAAACGGAATACCAGCATAGAGGAAGCTGCAGAAATAATTGCTACTACTGGTGAAGCAACTGTAGAAACGACAGGGACTTCCCAGCAGGAGGGAAACTAGATGGATAAACTGCAGGCCATTATCTATTTCGAAGGCTATCGCTATCAGCTGCTTCTAGATCAAGAACAGGAACAACTTATTTCCAATGACAATCAGGCAGCATTGCATATGCCATTGTCACAAGGAAAGAAATTGATTGTCTCCTATGAAGATGGTTGGTACTTGAAACAAGATGAGACCAAACAAAAGCTAGCTATTGATGAAGCTATAGCTGTCTCTCTAAATGATAAACAGAAATTAAGCTTATTGATCACGCCTGTTCAAAAAAACATGATCTTTGATTTGTTGGATAAAAAAGAGCTGATCATTGGCTATGACCGTGGTGGTTCGTTGGCCCTCGTTGAGAAGCATTTCTCCGCAATTATGAAGAAATCCGGTGAAAACTGGCAGCTGCTTCTTTTAGAAGGAAACGTAACGCTGAACAACAAGAAGATGACCGAAGCTGACTATTTACTGGAAAAAGGGGACGAGCTTTCCTTCGGCAGACATACCTTGAAAGTCTTCTCTCAGGAAATCCATGCGACGAGAGGAACGGTGGTTGATTCTACTCTTTGTGAGATTTACCGCTCCCGTTATGAGATGTATGAGGAATATCCGGACTTCCATCGTTCGCCCCGGATCATTTACCGTGAACCGGAAGAGAAGGTAATGATCCATGCACCAAGTGAGCCAAGGGCTGAACCGAAAGAGCAGCTAGTCAAAATAATTCTGCCACCACTAGCGATGCTTGCTGTGACGGCAGTAATGGCACTGCTACGTTCTAATATGCTGTTTGTTATAGCTAGTGGAACAACTACTTTGATGACGCTGACCTTCTCGACTCAGAGCTTTTTCAAAAATAAAAAGGAACACAAGCAGAGTCTGATCGACCGTGAGATTCAATACAATGAGTACTTAGTTGATAAGGCTGTTGAGCTGTATCAGATAAATGAAAAGCAACGACAAGGACAGTATTATCATTACCCATGCATTACTGAGTTGTTGGAAATGGGGAAGACATACAGTCCTCGTGTCTATGAAAAAACAGCATTGCATTTTGATTTCTTATACTATCGTTTAGGCTTGGGAAGAGTACCCAGCACTAGTTCTATTGATTATTCAAATAAAGAACGCGGCAAAGAAACAGATCACATAGAGGAATTGGGTTATGAGCTTTATACGAAGAGCTTGGAGCTGGATGGCATGCCGATTTTGGCGAATTTGGTAAATGGACCGGTCGGTTATATCGGGCCGAGAAACTTCGTGTTGGAGCAACTGCATTTGTTAGTCAATCAGCTATCGTTATTCCATAGCTATCATGACTTGCAGTTTATCTCCATTTTTCCTGAAAACGAAAAAGAGCAGTGGGAATGGCTGCGTTGGCTGCCTCATGCCAAATTACAGGACGTGAATGTTCGTGGCTGTGTTTACAATCAAGGTAGTCGGGATCAGGTGTTGAACAGCTTGAACCAAATTCTGAAAAGCCGTAAAAATGCGCTGGCAGAAAATGGCAACAGTCGGGATAGTGCATTGTTTACGCCACATTATGTCGTGTTGCTCACCGATAAAAAATTGATCCTTGATCATGTGATCATGGAGTTTTTCAATGAAGACCCAAGTGAGCTAAGCTGCAGCGTGATTTTTGTAGAAGATGTGATGAGTAGTCTGTCAGACAACATCCAAACAGTTATTGATATCAGAGACAGAAATACAGGGGTCCTTTTACTGGAAAAGGGTCAGCTGAAAAATACGACATTTCAACTAGATCATTTTCCTGGTGACTTTGATAAAGAGGTGTTGCCACGATTACTGGCACCATTGAATCATTTGCAGAATTTGAAACCAAGTATTCCAGAATCGGTGACATTCCTTGAGATGTATGGCATAGAGACCTTCCACGAGTTCAATGTGGCACAGCGTTGGGCACAGAATTCGCCGCATAAGACATTGGCTGTGCCTTTGGGACTACGAGGTAAAGAGGATATCGTGATGCTGAATCTCCATGAGAAAGCACATGGGCCGCATGGCTTGATTGCCGGTACGACTGGTTCAGGGAAATCAGAGATCGTGCAGAGTTATATTTTGAGTCTGGCAGTGAATTTCCATCCGTATGATGTTGCATTCTTACTTATTGATTACAAGGGTGGGGGAATGGCAAACCTGTTCAGAAATCTGCCACATTTATTGGGAAGTATCACCAACTTGGATAGCGCACAAAGTATGCGGGCGCTGATTTCTATCCATGCTGAGCTGAAGCGTCGCCAACGTCTGTTCTCAGAAAATAATGTCAATCACATTAATCAATACCAGAAGTTGTATAAGAGTCGCGAAGTTTTAGAACCAATGCCTCATTTGTTCCTGATCAGTGATGAGTTTGCCGAGTTGAAATCAGAACAGCCTGAATTTATGAAAGAGCTGGTTTCTACTGCTCGTATCGGTCGTTCATTAGGTATTCACCTGATTTTGTCAACTCAAAAACCATCGGGTGTGGTCAATGATCAGATTTGGAGTAACTCGAAATTCAAGCTTTGCTTGAAGGTTGCCGATAAGGCGGATAGTATGGAAATGCTGAAAACACCGGATGCGGCAGAAATTACGCAAGTCGGACGGACCTATCTGCAGGTAGGGAACAATGAAATCTACGAGCTGTTCCAAAGTGCGTGGAGTGGCGCGGATTATCAACCGAATAAGGACGATCAGCAGATCAAAGACAAGACAATCTATCTAGTCAACGAGCTGGGGCAATACGAAATCTTAAGTGAAGATTTGAGCGGTCTGGAAAACGTTGATAGGGTGAAGCAGATTCCGACAGAGCTGGATGCGATCATAGAGGGTATCCATGCTGTAGCGGAGCAGGAGAATATCACGCCGTTGCCACGGCCATGGCTGCCGCCGTTGGAGGAGCACATCGTTGTCACAGACTTGAACAACGTCGATTTTAAGGAACAATGGGTGACTGATAAGCAAAAGCTTGTACCAACGATTGGTATCGTAGATATTCCGAGTATGCAGGCACAGGAAACGTTGAAGCTCGATTTGACCAACGATGGTCATTTGGCGGTGTTCAGTAGTCCAGGGTACGGCAAGAGTACCTTCATGCAGAGTGTTGTGATGGATCTGGCACGTGTGCACAGTCCTGAGCGTTTACATGCGTACCTGCTTGATTTTGGGACGAATGGTTTGTTGCCGTTGAAGCGTCTACCGCATGTTGCCGATACAATGACAAGTGATGAAGAAGAGAAAATCGCGAAGTTTGTCCGTCTCATCAATGACGAGCTGAAGCGTCGAAAGAAGCTGTTGAGTGAGTTTTCTGTTGCAACATTGGAGATGTACGAAAAAGCCAGCGGCAAAGAAGAGCCAATCATTTTGATTCTGCTAGATGGTTATGAAGGAATGAAGGGGGCGAAATTTGAAGAGATGCTAGACAAGATCACCACTCAGGTAGCCCGTGAAGGCACCAGTATCGGTATCCGCTTGTTGCTGTCAGCAGGTCGTCAAAATGCGATACGAATGAACGTGTCCGGCAACATCAAGCTACAAATCGCCCTGAAAATGATCGATGATGCCGAGCCTCGCTCGATTGTCGGCAGAACCACTCTAACTATCGATGATCTGCCGGGGCGTGGTTTGATCAAGCTGGATGAACCACGGCTCTTCCAAGCTGCCCTGCCAGCAGCTGGTGAAGATACCCTGCAAATCATCGAAACAATTCAACAAGAGATTGCCGAAATGGATGCTCATTGGACAGGTAGGAGACCGGAAGAGATACCAATGGTACCGGAAATACTAGATTTCAGGACGTTTAGAAGAGAAAAGCAAACCTCACAATTGGCAGAAACAGGTGTGCTGCCATTAGGAGTGAACTGTGAAGACGTCAGTGTCGTTGCATTTGATATAGTTGAATATGGGAATCTTGCAATAATCGGTGAACAAAGAAAGACGTTTTTACCACTTAAACTTTCTGTTTTAGCTTCTATAAAATTGATCGCTGGAAAATATAATACATTAATTATTGATTCAGGGGATATTTGCGGGAAAAGTGAGTCTATAGACCACCTACAAATAGTTGAACAAGAAAGGTTTTCGACAATCAAACAGGAGATACTTATGGAAATTGCTACGAGAAAAAAATCTGGGTTTTTCGGTCAGCCAAAGTGGTTGATTTATATTACAGATATGAAGAGCTTCGAAACAACAACTCAATTGACCGAAGAGGAACTGAGAATACTGTTTTCAGCAACAGAGCAAACAGGTGTCTATTTTATTGTCGCCGGTGATCATCAATATATGGCAAAAACCAGAATAGGCTTACCAAAACATTACAAAGAGTTGATCAAGTCGGCTATATTTGCTATGCGAGTATCAGATCAGGAATTTTCAGAAAAACCATATCTATCGAGAGAACCGGAGCTGGAATCTGATAGCGCTCATTATTTAATAGAAAAACAGTTTATAAAGTTTAAGCATCTCAATTGCTAGGAAATAGGTAAGTTATTGAAATGAAAATATGAAAGGGCTCCACAAATAGCATCAAACTATCGTTGTTAGATGAGAAGAAAAATTATTCTTTATGTGTATCAAGGGGTATCCATTGAAATTTTTAGGTATATAGTAAGATTTCTAAATTTAGTAGGTAGAATAATTGCTTGAACTTTTGCTTTTTTGCCAAAAATAATGATATGATCAAGCGTAAGAACAATCAAGGAAAGGAGAGTCTGACATGCTATTTATTATGAAAGCCAATATCGACTCCATTCGCATGAGAACAGTATAACCTCTTCTTTTTTTGGGGGCACTCCAAATTAGGAAGAAAAAGTCAAAAATTTCCTAAATAAAACGATAAAACAGGAGTGTTTTTATGAATGAACAACCAACAATGGAAATGAGAAATTGGAGAAGAAATTTCTATTTATTTCTTACAGGCCAATTTCTATCTGGAATAACAAGTATGATCGTCCAATATGCGATCATTTGGTATCTGACAAAAGCAACAGGCTCAGCAACAGTTTTAAGTATTGCCACATTACTCGGAATGATTCCGATGGTCGTGCTTAGTCCCTTTGCCGGTCCGTTTATTGATCGATTAAACAAGAAAAAACTACTGATGGTCACTGATATTATCGTTGCAATTTTTGCTTTGATTTTATCGATTGCCGGGACACTAGCCTCTGATTTTCCTTTATGGCTTGTATATGTGTCGTTGCTGATACGCTCAATAGCTCAGACCTTTCAGATGCCAACGATCCAGTCTATCTTACCAACTATGGTGCCTGAAGAAGAACTGACAAAGGTAAATGGGCAGTTTGGTATGGTGCAATCAGCCAATTTCATTATTGCTCCAGCTCTAGGTGCCTTTCTTTTTTCCGTGATTCCGATGAACTTTCTGATTCTCCTTGATGTTTTGGGTGCTGTAATCGGCGTAGGATTGTTGATTTTTATCAAAATTCCGCATATTCCATCAGAAGGGGAACGCGTTCATTTGATGGCAGATACAGTTTTTGGTTTTAAAAAGCTGATTGAAAATAAGGGACTTTGGTATATTACGCTCATAGGTGCTGCGTTTACCTTGATTTTTATGCCTGCCGCAAGCTTGTATCCCTTGATGACGATGAATTATTTTAATGGTACCGTCGGGCAAGCTGGATTGATCGAAGTGATTTATGCAGCTGGGATGCTAGCTGGTGGAACAGTCATCGGTATCTTTGGTAATTGGAAGAATCGCATGAAACCAGTGCTGATTGCTTATCTGGTAATTGGTCTTACTATTGGTGCCAGTGGTTTAATGCCACCAACTAGTATGGGCTTTCTCCTTTTTGCAACTTTGAATGCTGCTGCTGGATTTGCAACACCGTATTTCAATACATTGTTGATGGCTATGATTCAGCAAAGCTATGAGCCCAAATATTTGGGACGTATCATGGGCGTATTGAATTCCTTGATGAGTATTACCGGCCCTGTTGGTCTAATCTTTGCCGGTCCTTTGGCAGATAGAATCGGTGTTGAAAAGATGTTCATTATCGCTGGTGTAGGAACACTTATTTGTGGACTGGTCAATCTTCTCATTCCAGTTGCTCGAAATTATGATAAAGAGCTGCAGCAAAAACTGAATGAGAATAAATCGAAAGTCGATGCCCTATCAACAGAGCAAGAAGAAAGCTAACTAGTAATTAATTACTGTTTTTAACGAATCGCAGCCGGACGGAGCAAGATAAAATTGTTTCGCTCGGTTGTCTTTTTCTATATAAGTTTTTTTATTTAAAGCACAGGAAAATAACAAGCGTTTTAAGAATACTTGACTTTTTGTGTTTGTTTTGAGATATTAATAAAGGAAAGCGCTTTTATATTTTTATTAGGGAGATGAGTGATTTGGCAGGAAAGTTTATTCGGAAAATTGTTGTATTGTCCTATTGTACAGCCTCTTTGTCGCTACCTTTGACTGTTGCAGCAACTGAAACAGAGCACACTGCTACAACAGAAAGTTCTTTTTCGGAAGAAAATGTTCACGTGAACATTTTTGGCGATACAGTGTTTTCTTCTGAAATAGAAAGTCAGGATTTGAAAGAAACGGACCCAACAGATGTGAGCGAATCGAAGGATTCAGGCGAAAACAATAATTCTGAAAAGGTAGTGGAAGATGTTGTGTCAATGGTTGAACCCAAGGTATTGGGAGAGTGGCAGTCGATTTTTTTTGGGGAAAGTACGAATGAAGCAAAAACAAGTATTGATGTGATTGATGAAAAGACCGTGCACATCAAAAGCAAGGATAATGGCGGGAAATTTTTGATTAGTGGAACAGATGGACTGGCTTACTACTATACTCAAGTACCTAAGGAAAAAAACTTTTCATTATCTGGAAAAATTACAGTCAACACTTGGAAGTATACAAACGGTCAAGAAGGCTTTGCGTTGATGGTCAGAGATGCGGTACCATCAGAAACCATGTATGATCGTAGCCATTATTCAAATTCTTATTCCATCTTGGGAAGTAGATTGGAATATATTTGGGATGCTGAAAACAACCAAGTAACAACTGGAAATGGAACGAAATATGCGATGAAATTAGGGTTAGGTGCGAGGTCAGTCATTGGTGTCACTGGTGATCCACTAAATCCTCCGGAGGTAGGTTCCGTAGCGACTAGTTATTTTCCGTTAGAAACATCAGCTGCAGAAAAAAAACTGGAAGCTGGCACGTATAATGTGATGGGTAATGCAGAATCTGAGGTTGGTGCTGTAACCATTGGTAATTTGACGACCTTTGATTTTACGATGAAAAAGACGAATAGTGGTTTTGAGGCCTATTATACAGGCGCATCAGGAAAAACAGTTCGTGATGTACTTTGGGATTGGGAATCAATGTTTGTACTGGATCAAGAGAATGTCTGTGTAGGCTTTGCGACGGCACGGAATATGGACATCACGGTCAGTGGAATCGAGATGACTTATACTGATCCGGCTGATGATCCGGAACCGGAAGAACGTCCAATTGCCAAAATCGATCCTGTTTACAGCATTTCTTCAAGTAAGGAAAGTGGAACTAAAGAATATGATTTGCGTTTCAAAGCGAATACAGACGGATCGTTGGTTCTTCGTGATAAAGAGACAAAAGAAGTCTTTGAGGCAGGAAATGGTGTAGCGGTGGCTGCCAACAAAGAAGTTATTGTTCCAGTTGAACTGACGAAAGCAGTGACGAATTTTGAAGCAGTTTTCACACCGGATAAAACCTATGTGCCCGGAGAGTATATGGCGATGAGTAACTACGATGAAGCGATCATTGAGCATCAGGTAACTTACCAAGAGCTGAGGTCAACTGTATATGTAACACCGGAGGGAACTGAAAATGGTGCGGGTACGGTTGAGGAACCACTGGCATTGAAGACAGCTCTGAGTTATGCGAAGCCGGGTATGACTATTGTTTTGGCAGTAGGAAACTATGCTTTTGATAAGCAGCTGACGATCCACAAGGGAACAGACGGTACGGCGGAACAGCCGATTACTCTGGTTGCAGAGAAGAATGAAGTAGGGCTTCGTCCGGTGATTGATTTCACAGGTAAAGGAAGTGGGCTTTCTCACTGGGGCAACTACTGGATTTATCGTGGTTTCGATGTAACAGGCTCTTCTGACTTATCTAAAGGGATAGAGGTTGCAGGTCATCACAACTGGCTGGAGGATCTTCATACTTATCGGAATGGAAATACCGGCATTCAAATCAGCGGGTCAGCATCTGATACAATCAACGAATGGCCCTCTTATAACACAATCAAAAACTGTACCTCATATGAAAATGCTGATACTGGTTTTGAGGATGCAGATGGCTTTGCCGCAAAAATCACGACAGGTCCGGGAAATGTTTTTGATGGATGTATCGCCTATCACAATGCAGATGATGGGTGGGATTTATTTGCGAAAAATGAGACTGGAAGCATCGGAAAAGTAACAATCAAAAACTCCGTGGCTTACCGAAATGGCTGGTTGGCAAATGATCCATCTAAAACAGGGAACGGCAATGGATTTAAGATGGGTGGCTCTTCTTTACCGGGTGACCACGAACTAATCAACAGCTTAACATTTGAAAACCTAGGAAAAGGAATCGACTCCAATAGTGGTACGGATATCATTGTTAATAGTAGCACTTCGTTTAATAACCAATCACACAATGTAGCGCTATTTACAACATCATCTGATACTACGAATTATTTTGCAAAGGGTATTCTCTCATTCAGAACCACCGGCCTCGAAGTCGCTGAGAAGCTAGAACTGAGAAAGCAAGAGGAAGATCAGGTTTATGGTGTAACGAATTATTACTGGAATCCAGTGACGCTTCGCAATTCATCAAATATAGCCGAGCATGCGGTTCAAGAATCATGGTTTGAGAGCGTGACAACAGCAGTAGAAAGTAATCTCCCAACAGAGCAGCCAATTACACGCTACAGTAATGGTAGTATCAATGTGCACGGATTGATGCAGGTCAAAAACTACTCTGCCGAAACGTTGGCAGAAGGAGTTGGTGCGGTATTTAACGAAATGACTTCGCCAAACTCTGCATATCCTGTCTATGATGTGTCTGGAACAGGAGAAACGGATGATTCTTCAGATACGAGCACAACTACAGATACGACGACAGATTCTGAATCAGTGGACAGTTCAGATTCATCAGCGAATAAGCCAACAGGCAACAAATCAGATGGCAGTGGCTTGCCACAGACGGGTGAATTTAGAAATATGATTTTTGGCTCAGCAGGGGTACTCGTATTGATTGGCTCACTTATCCTGTACTGGTCGAAAAAACGTCATCAGGTGTAACCACCTGTGACTAGAGTTTATCTGAAAATTTTGGTAGCAAATTTTATGGGGCGAATCGTCTGATACGTACTCGCTGACTTTTATGAGCATGAGACGAGGTTTCTTTTGCCTCTAAATTTCTTAGACAAACCTCAATAAAAAAAGGTGTAGGAGCAAATCGTTCTATTGATTTGCTCTTACATCTATTTTTATAAGTAGTATAACTGGCTTTGAAGGGTACATAGATAAGGTCTTTCAACTATCTCCTATAAATGCAACAATTTCTACGGAATTATTCTATGCTTCGTTTGATTGTATCAGGTTGTAAGCTTTTTCATTATAGATATTTCTAGTGTAATAAATTATACTTAGATGAAGAGACAAGGAAATAGATTGCCAGTTTACATTAAGAGGCGTGATCGAAATCTTGTTTGAATCAGAGAAACCAGTATGGTGTTGCAAAAAAAGAAAAATCATGAAATGAATGAGTTTCTATTCACAAATAAAGGAGTCGAGTAAATGACAATTAAAGCAATTATATTAGATATTGATGGAACATTGTTGAACGACGAAAAAGAGATAACTGCTAAAACAAAACAGGCACTTATTGATGCACAGAAACAGGGAATCAAGGTGATTTTGGCATCGGGACGCCCGACAACCGGAATGAAAAAGCATGTTGAAGAGTTACAGATGGACAAATATGAAGGCTTCATTGTTTCCTTTAATGGTGCCTGTGTTGTCGATTGCAAAACAGATGAAATTTTGTTTAATCAAGCAATTTCTGTAGAAGACAGCAAAGCAATTCTTGAGCATTTGAAGCAGTTTGATGTAAAACCAATGATCGATAAAGAGGATTATTTGTATGTCAATGACGTTTTTGATAACATTGTGACCCTTCCGACAGGGGAGTTTAATATCATTGAATATGAATCCAGAGGTGGCAACTTTAAATTATGTGAAATCGATGATTTGGCAGCCTTTGTTGACTTTTCTTTGAATAAAATATTGATTGCTGGTGATCCGGAATACTTACAGGAAAATCATCAGAAAATAAAGGAACCGTTCGAAGGACAGTTGAATGCGATGTTTACAGCACCTGTTTATTTTGAATTCACAGATAAAGGGATCGATAAAGCGAAAGCGCTGGATAGTGTTTTGCCAGATTTCGGGATTCAAGCGCATGAAATCATTTCTTTTGGGGATGGACATAACGATCAGTCGATTATTGAATACGCTGGAGTTGGTGTGGCAATGGAAAATGCGGTCGATGCTTTGAAAGCAGCCGCGGATGAAATCACACTTTCTAATAATAATGATGGAATTGCTGTGATGTTGGAGAAATACTTATAATCACTCATATCTAGAGAGATTGAACGGGACATTTCTTTTAAACAGATAAAGATTGATCAGTTAATGTTAAATAAGAAAAAATGAAGAGGTGATCTGAAACGATGGGTGAATTGGAAAAAAGTTGGAAAGAAACAGCCTATAAATTAGGAAACCATGGAGATCGTACTATTGATAGTCTGAAACAGGCATTTTCGGATGTTGAAGGTCAGATAGAAAGTGACATGTATGGTAACGGCGAAGTGATTGAAGCCTTTCAGGCAAAAATGGCACAGGTGCTTGGAAAAGAAGCGGCAGTCTTTTTCCCAAGTGGAACTATGGCCCAACAGATTGCATTGCGAATCTGGACAGACCAAAAAAACAATAAAACGGTTGCTTATCATCCGTTCTCTCATTTAGAAATTCATGAAGAAGATGGCTTGAAGGAACTGCATCAGATTCGTCCTATTTTACTGGGAAGCCAAGAACGTCTAGTGACATTAACGGACATACAGGAGATAGAAGAACCGATTGCTTGTCTGCTTTTAGAATTACCCCAAAGGGATATTGGCGGACAGCTTCCGACTTTTGATGAGTTGCAAGAGATTACTGATTTTTGTAGAGAAAATGGGATAAAGGTGCATTTAGACGGTGCACGCTTGTGGGAGTGTTTGCCTTATTATGAGCGAACAGCAGCAGAGATTTGCTCGCTATTTGATAGTGTGTATGTTTCGTTCTACAAAGGGTTGGGCGGTATTGCTGGCGCAATCTTAGCAGGTGAGCAATCTTTTATTGATGAATCGAAAATATGGAAAAGACGACATGGTGGTGATTTGATCAGCTTGTACCCATATGTGGTATCTTCTGATTATTATTACGACCAACGAATTGGAAACATGGCAACGTACTATGAAACGGCAAAAAAAGTAGCTGAGCAATTCAATCGCTGTTCGGGTGTTCAGACGCTTCCAGAGGTTCCCGTAACAAACATGTTTCATGTTCATTTTTCAAAATCAAAAGAGGAGATGGCAGCACTGCTTTCGGCTCTTCACGAAGAATATGGCATTGGTTTTACAGGCATGTTAGTGGATAAAGGCGACACCACTTGTTCCTTTGAATTATCACTTGGCGATGCGTTTAAAGAAGTACCGGAAGAGAAGTTAAAGCAAGTATTTCTGGTCTTGGATCAAAGAATGAGGGAATCCTCTTAAAGCTGAAACAGATAAGCTTGTTTGGCTAGAAGGAGAAAAAATATGGCAATAAAAAAGGGATACGAAAAGGATGCTGAAGCGATTCTGTCACACCGCTACGATTTGGGTGCCGACTATTGGACGACTGAGGATAAAAAGCTAATCAAAGGCGCACCATTTTCAACGTTGGAAAGTATGATGCTTCTGACAGAGCTAGGTATGGATCGCTCAGATTCGATCATTGAAGAAACAGCGGAATTGATTTTCAGCACATGGCGTGAGGATGGACGATTTCAGCTGACAGGGAAAGGTGCAATTTTACCATGTCAGACTGTTAATGCAGCAAATACGCTTTGTCATATGGGCTACGGGGAAGATGAACGAGTGAAAGCAACCTTTCAACACTTACTCGCAACGCAGTATGAATTAGGTGGTTGGCGCTGTAATAAGTTCAGCTATGGTAGAGGTGAAGAGACGCTTTATGCAAATCCCGGACCAACATTGACTGGTTTGAGTGCCTTTCGTTTTACCGAGTATCTTAATCAAGAGCAGACACTGGATAAGGCCGTGGAATTACTCTTGGAGCATTGGCGGATCAAGAGACCCATCGGCCCTTGTCATTATGGGATAGGCACGTTGTTTATGCAGCCGGAGTATCCGTTTCGTACGTATAATTTGTTCTATTACGTCTATATCCTGTCTTTTTACGAAAAGGCAAAGAAGGATGAGCGATTTTTAGAAGCTTTGTCCGCTTTGCAAAGCACGATGGAGGAAGGACAGATTGTTGTTACGCGAAACAATAAGAAACTAGAGAAGCTCTCATTTTGTAAAAAAGGTGAACCAAGTATCTTAGCAACTGAGCGCTATCAGGAAATACTGAGAAATTTGAACTAAGCAAGGTTGGTGCTAAAATGAAGCGGCCCAAAGAAAGCAGACGAGTATTCGTTCTGTTTTCTTCGGGCTGTTTTTAGATTATGTCTGGAAAAATTTGTAGCAAACAGAAATGACTTTTAATGGATATCATTGTCATAAAAGCGATGTACTTATTTTTTAATAGAATCAAGCAATGTGTATACTCATAAGAAATGATTTTTTTACTTTATAAACATGTCGTCTCACCTAACTTCTCGCCGGTCAACTTATATCTCAAGAATTTTTGGAACAGTGAGTCGTCTATCACTTTTTTCTTGCTACAAGAGCATCTAATTGAAGCATAGTGGCAGCTCGTCACCAGTAAGAAAAACCTATGAGATTCTCATGGCACTTTTGTATCGCACTTGGACAACACAAGTTGAGCGATCAAAATTTTATTTTTTTCAGCAGCCCAGTTCTTATTGTTGAAAAGGCGAAACCATAAAACATCAGTACGCTAAAAAGTTGGAGTGTAATAGTGAGTGAAAAAGCTGTGCTGACTGGATATCGTGTTGATATATCAGCGACTGGCGGCACAAGCCAGAGGATGAATTTCAACCAAGGAAGCTCTTTGATCATTGCTAGTCTGGCGTGGACGAAAACAACTAGAAATAGCGCAACGAGTAGAATCAACTTTTTGTCCTTTAGAATTCTTGGATGAAGCAAAGAGCCAAGTGCGCTACCTGAAAAGGCACAAGCTACTAGCAGTAACAGCCCACAGAAAAAGTCATTTGCTTCAAAAGGACGATCAAATAGGGTTTGCTGACTGACTATAGCAGCAATCAGTGGTGCGATGGCAGAAATCAAGCCGATACCAATACTTAGTAGCAGAAGAAACAAGGAGCAGCTGACATAATAGAGCGAGTCACTTTTAATACGTAAAATCATCAACTGCTCCCCGACCTCATTCTCCAAGGTATTATAAGAGAGACCTACCCACAGAGCAATCAAAAATGTATACATACAAGACATGAAAATACTGTCCATCAGCCCAATTGGACGAGGGGTCGTATAAATGCCCAGCTGAAGCAACAGTAGCCAAACCAGTGGCATTAAAAATTTGGATGATTTGAAATAAGAAAGCCGGTGATAGCTAAGTAAATTAGTGAGTGTTCTCATCGTACATCCCCCTTAATGTCCAGTGGTTATCAAGCATAACCCGAATGAGACGATTGGTTTGATTTGCCGAGACAGATAGCTGGATTTGATTACCGGATCGATCAATTGAGTAAGGGATATCGGGTAGGATACCTTGGCCCTCGTCAATGAATGTCAGACGAAACATTGAGTCAGTAGCGAAGCTGCTGATTGCTACAGGTAGGATTCGATTATTATCGATTCGATAAGCCGTATCTGAAAGTGCCTGAATTAGATGCTTTTCATGACAAGACATGATGATAGTGACCTGCTTTTCTAAAAGCTGTTTCATCTTTGAGATAAATACTTGTTGAGACCGTTCGTCCTGACCTGATAAGGGTTCATCCAAAAGCAAGATGTCAGGCTCCTTTAGCAACGCCTGCATAACACCAATTTTTTGAAGGGTGCCTTTGGATAGAAAATGAAGCGGTGTATGAAGCATTTCTGTCAGAAAAAAATCTTCTGCAAGTTGAGCAATTTGCTTTTCTATTTCAGTTGCAGAACAGCCATCGATTTTCCCCATGGCACAAAGATAGCGATGAGCAGTTAGTTTACTTTTGGGAAAATGCTCGGGAATATAGTGGATCAAGTGCTGCGTATTGCAATGAATGCTACCTGATGTAAGGGTAGTCAGCCCAGCAATCATTTTTAGCAAAGTACTTTTTCCACTGCCGTTTCTGCCGGTAAATGCAACAGACTGTCCTTTGAAAATGGATAAATCAACCGCTTCAAAGAGAGTGTTTTTATTATATTTTTTTGTTAGTTTTTCTATTCGAATGATTTCTTCCACAGTAAGCCTCCATTCTGTCTTCTTGTTGTAAATAGTCACTTTCTAAGTGTAGCATATCTTTCCTTGCTCTCATCTTCTTTTTTGAAAATAATATTTTTGACCACATCATTCGACCTAAAGCAGGAGCTGACCCATTTTTTTCATTGAAAATAGAAGCTATTTCTAAGGGTTTAATGGTACAATTATTCAAGAAAAAAGAAGCAAAAGCAGGGACTGACTAGAAATGACCAAATATGTTCTTAGAGAGCAACAGGAAAAGAATAATGGCCAGTTGAGTGCATGCGTAGCAGTTCTTTCGCAGAAGGCACAATCTGGTGAAACGCTCGACTTACAGGAGCAGCTTCTGGCGCATGAATCCTGCTTGTCGGAAATGGACTGGGATCCTTTGGCAGTAGCTGCCTACGATCAATACCTGGCAAAACAGTTAGAGCCAATAACTGATCTGGCTTCATTAATAGAGATGTTTCAAAGTACAGAGCTACAGCTTCAAAAGGTGGGGAGTCCATTATATGAGCAGCTTTTTACTGCATGGGGTAGAGATGAGCTGGAGAAGTTAACTGAAGTGCAGGCGAAAAAACGACTGCAGCTGTTACTGAAACATTTAGGTGGGGAGATTGATGAAAACGGTATGCTTCAGCTATTGGGGGCTCGCTCTTTCGATGAATGTTTAGCACCACATGCAACATTCTGGCGAACAGTAGCCAAAACAGTTCAACTCGCATACCCGTTCAAAGAGTTGACCAATCGCTCGATCCATCAATTGAGAATGTATATCGACCGTCAAAATATTCAATATATACGTACTCATTTCAAAAAAACAGATATGACAGATGAGCAAGCATTAGCGGCTTATGTAAAAGCACCAGCACCTTTCGGATTGGCTGGTCGACGACTTGAACGTGAACCTGCCCGTTATCACAATAAATTGATTACTGGCGAGGCCTATCAGGATCGTGTAAAAGGCAATGAAAATAAGAAGAGAACAGTTTATTTTCACTCTGAGTTTATTCTTGACCGAAAAGGGAGTTTTGTCAGTCAATGGAATGTATTGAAGGAAAATTCAGAGGCTGGTGGTTACCACAGCGATTTGCAATACTATCAACAGCATTTCAGAAATCGTGCGGCTTATTTTGAAGCGCAGTTGATGAATGGAGAGTCGTTTAATTACGCTACTCGAAATGATGAGATCCATAAGCAGTTAGATATCCGACCGCCAGGTAAGCTTGATCCAACGCTCCGGAAGGAAGTCGGACGACATGGCTTGTATGGTACATGTGACGAAATAGTCTCCTTAAAAGAACGAAAGGCCACTGGAGCCAGTAGAAAATGGATTACACCTGAACAAAAAAATGAGCAGACACCTGAACTCAACTATGACTATTTCTCAGATAAAGGGGATAATTATTCCGGCCGTCTCTTCGAACGGTTTTTGGATGTTATCTGGAGAATAAAGCATTTGTTTCGCAGAAAATAAAAAATCTTTCCATAGAGGTCAGGCCTCAAGGAAAGATTTTTTGCTGCTTATTTAAAATACACACAAACACATTCTGGCGCGTACACATCTTTTTGAATCATCGTCAGTAAACCTGTCTCTTTATCTCGACTGTAAAGGGTTAGATTATCAGTATTTTGATTGGCAGCCACAAGATACTCATCTGTAGCGTTTAAGTCAAAGTCTCTTGGGAAATCACCTTCTGTTGAAATCAGTTGGATCAGCTCAATTTTGCTGCCGTTTTCAGTAACAGCATACACCGCAAGTGAATTATGCCCACGATTCGATGCATAAAGGAAACGACCATCTTTAGAAATTCGAATCGCCGCTCCGCCACTGAATTCTGTGAAATCTTCCGGTAATGTCGATACTTTTTGTTTTTGTGTAAAGGTACCATCCGCAGCCTCATAAGCAAGGACAGTCACTGTATTATCCAGCTCACCGAATAGGTAAGCGAATTGGTCATTTGGATGAAAAACTAAATGACGAGGACCTGTACCAGGCTCAGCAACATATTGCGCCTTTTCTGTCAGCTTGCCATCTGCAGCAACATCATACGTATAGACGCGGTCTGTTCCCAAATCACATACGGCCAGACGTTTATCAGGCGTTAAATCAGTATAATGCACATGGGCATTGTTTTGGTTTTCGTGAGGACCAGTTGCTTCATCATGTGTGATTTTATCTGCAAGCTCAAGTGAGCCATCTTCCAAAATGCGATGACTATAAACCATCCCGCGGTGATAGTTCGCACCATACATTAATTGACGTTCTTCGTCTACTGCTACATAACAGTGAGGCGCGCCTTTTTCAGTTACTGTATTCAGTAATTCAACTGTATTATCAGCAGTCGTCTTAAAAGAACCCGCACCGCCTTCTTCGCCTACTTCAATAACAGAATATAAATTTCCTGCATTGCTTTGTGTGACATAAGTAGGACCTTTCGCTTCTACAATCAGTTCTGCTTTTAAAAGCTCTCCCTTTTCAGTATCTAACACGATTTCATGGATTCCTTTGCTGACTCTTCGTGTATATGACCCTAATATAATCTTTTCTGACATACATGTACCCTCCATTAATTGATAATTGAAACCTACGTTTACAGTATAACATAAAGAGGAAATTGAAAAGAATAAGAACAAACAGCTGCCCTTTGATATAACAAAAATATATTGTTTTTATTCGGAAATGGGGAAGCTTTGCATCAGAAAAAGTGAAGACAGTTGCAACAAATTCATTTAGGGGTATCGAGAGCAGAAGTGAGTGGATGAATGTGTATGGGAAATGAACCGGCAACTTCTATAATTACACATATAAGCGGACTTTATGTGCGTGAAAAAGCGTTGTTCATAGCATCAGATTCCTCCATTTTTAATAAAGACTTACTGTCAAATCCTTGAGAGTAAAAGAGCATGACTGAGTTATTAACAAAATAACCGATATAATATTAAAAATTGATTTTCAAAGTTCGCATTTTTTTCTGCTTTGTGATATGATTTCTTAAGACTGTACTTGCAGTTACTTTCGAGTTTAAGGAGGAACGTACGTGTACGACAATACAAATAATAATGGACCTGTTCGTTGTTCTTTCTGCGGAAAAACGCAAGAAGAAGTGAAGAAGATCGTAGCAGGACCGGGCGTATATATTTGTAATGAATGTATCGACCTGTGCAAAGAGATTATTGACGAAGAATTTTATGACGAAGCTGTACGTGAATTAACGGATGTTCCTAAACCCCAAGAAATTTTGGATGTTTTAGATCAATATGTGATAGGGCAAGAACAAGCTAAGAGGGCTCTTTCAGTTGCTGTTTACAATCACTATAAACGAGTAAATCACACGGATAATACTAGTTCAGACGATGTAGAGCTACAAAAAAGCAACATCTGCTTGATTGGGCCTACAGGTTCCGGGAAGACATTTTTGGCTCAGACGTTAGCTAAAACGTTGAATGTTCCATTTGCTATCGCAGATGCAACGAGTCTGACAGAAGCCGGTTATGTCGGTGAAGACGTAGAAAATATTTTATTGAAGCTTTTGCAGTCTGCAGACTATAATGTGGAACGAGCTGAAAAAGGAATCATCTACATTGATGAAATCGATAAAATTGCTCGTAAAAGTGAAAATGTATCGATCACAAGAGATGTGTCTGGTGAAGGCGTGCAACAGGCCTTACTGAAAATTTTGGAAGGGACTGTAGCCAGTGTCCCTCCTCAAGGTGGACGTAAGCATCCGCATCAAGAGTTCATCCAAATCGACACAACCAATATTTTGTTTCTTGTTGGTGGGGCGTTTGACGGAATTGAAACAATCGTCAAAAATCGCTTAGGAGATAAAACGATTGGTTTCGGTACGAATAACAGTAAACTATCTGAAGACCAAAGTGTCATGCAACAAATTATTCCAGAGGATCTGCTGAAATTTGGTTTGATTCCAGAGTTTATTGGACGTTTGCCAGTTACTGCTGCGTTGGAAAAACTAACAGTGGATGACTTGGTTCGTATTTTGAAAGAACCTAAAAATGCGTTGGTCAAACAATACCAAAAGCTTTTATCTTTAGATAATACAGAGTTGGAGTTTGAAGAAGATGCATTACGCGGAATTGCTCAAAAAGCAATTGAGAGAAATACTGGTGCCCGTGGCCTACGTTCGATCATCGAGGGAATCATGATGGATGTCATGTTTGATATTCCTTCAGATGAAACAATCAAGAAAGTCATCATTACTGAGTTGGCTGTTGAAGGCAAAGGAAAACCGGCAATCATCTACGATAAAAAGGATAAAAAAGCCGGCTGATATACTGATGTTATTTGACAAAGGATTCGAGTCGCACATGCGGATCAGAACCTTATCTATTAGGAAAAGTGCTGACAAAAAGAGAGACATCGAACGCACTGCTTTATCGAATTCTGAGTAAAAAATTGAGGTTCTAGCGAACATTCAATTAGTATGAATGGAAATGATAGGTCGGGACGCAATATCTGTAAAGGTATGAGCCCCGACTTTTTTATGACAATATCTTATTATGAAACACACCAGCTTCCGTTCTACGATAGAATGAAAAGTAGTAGAGCTGAAAAAGGAGGAAATAAAAATGAATGTACATAATGCAGAAATCGTGATCAGTGCTGTGTCACCGGCACAGTATCCGGAAACACAGTTACCGGAGATTGCCCTTGCCGGACGTTCGAATGTAGGGAAGTCATCCTTTATCAATACGTTGATCAATCGAAAAAATCTGGCACGGACTTCAGGTAAACCGGGAAAAACACAGACATTAAACTTCTATTTGATTGAAGATGCGCTTCATTTTGTCGATGTACCTGGGTATGGGTATGCTAAAGTATCTAAGACAGAGCGAGCAAAATGGGGGAAAATGATCGAAACCTACATGACAAAAAGAGAACAGCTTCGTGCCGTCGTCTCTTTAGTCGATCTTCGTCATCCGCCAACCAAAGAAGATATTCAAATGTATGAGTTTCTAAAATATTATGATCTTCCGGTGATCGTTGTGGCAACAAAAGCGGATAAGATTCCCCGCAGCAAATGGAACAAGCACGAGAGTATAGTCAAAAAAGCCATGAACTTCGATCCAACGGATGATTTTATTCTATTTTCATCAGAAACAAAAATGGGCAAAGTAGAAGCATGGAAGGCTATTGAAAAATATCTGTAAGTTACTTATGAAAAGCAAAAAAGGAATTAGAGGGATGCTGACCAAGCGATCGGCATACCACTAATTCCTTTTTTAGTATTTGAGAAACGATTACAAGGTATAGTTTCTCAAAACGATTTTCTCATAAAAGTTTCGAACACTTTTTCTTAGTAGCGGGGCTTGTAAATAATCCTGCCCGATGAAGTCGATATGATCCCACCCTTTGATGACAGGTTCAACGTACCAAATACCTGGTTCTACGATATTATCTGCCGCCTTACTTTTTTGCGTGAATGGTGCTGTGGCTGAAATGACGAGAACCAGTCCATCGTTTGCACGCCATTCGGTTGTTCCTGTTTTTCCTAAAATCATTGATGGAATCGTGAACAGTGGTGACATAGTAATTGAAGGGAGGTAATTTTTGCTCACACCTGATCTATAGGTAGCATCCCCTGCAAACGAGAAATAATAGACATTATCTGCTAAATTTGTTGTTTGATTGATTGTGTCAGCACCTGCTATGGACAAGTCATGCAGAGCAACATCCTGACTATTGTTCCAAATATTACTTTCCAATACACGTTTCATATAAGCTCTATTACTTTCACCAGTTTGCTGACGCAATCCCCATTGATCCATTTTGAAATCATAAGGAATATTAATTGAACTGCTTCCAGTAGCTGTTGCTAGCCCATAAATGAGATCGCTGATCAGCGGCTTGGCAATATCAGCTAATCTTGTTCCGTTATGCGGGGTACCTAATGTAGTGATGCTGTGAACCCATTCCTTTTTCCCTTTAAACAGCTCTGAAACTTCTACTCCACTTGCTGCAGCGAACGCTTGCTCTTCTGAAGAGCCTTCTCGCAATAATGTTTCAAGCAGTCGACTGGTTTGCCCACCTTGGCTGTGTCCAATCAAATGAATTTTACTTTGACCATCCCATTGAGGATAAAGTCCATTATACGTTCTTCCATAACGTGCGTGACCGTGCTTTTGGGCATGCGCAGCGCCGTAATCAACAGTTCCGCCTTTGATGTAATAATACAGCTCTACTGCACGGTCCCAATTGCTTCCAAAAGGACTCACAACAGCTTCCATACTAGGATATCCTTTCGTATTGAGCTCCCCTAGGATTGTAGAGAAACCGCCCCAATAAGTAATCGGAAAAGGTTTAAGCTCATCAGGACCGAAACCAACCAGTCCGTGAACAAAAATATGAGGCTCTTTATTTTCGCCATGTACTTCCTCCGATTGGAAAAGACCAATCCCTACAAATAAACAAATCCCCACAAGTAAATGATACATTGTTTTCTTTTTCATTTTTTTCCTCCAAAACCAATATTTTTGAAATGTTTACCATACATTTCGTTGTTTATTATAACCTTTATTGGTTGTTTTGGAAATTAAAAATTTCTTTTTGTTAGAATTGAATTAAGTGTGAGGAGTGAAGCCAAGTATGAAACTACTATAAAAAAATAATAGATACCCATTCACTGGTAAGGATGGGCGTTCCTAAAAAATAAGCCTGAATCTACTGAAATAGCAAGGTATTTTTCAGCAGATTCAAGCTTGGTTTCGAAATATAGCCTTATTATATGACTTACTGAGGGATAAGGTTATTTTTCTTCTTTATTTTTATTTTTTAGTTCATCAGTATTTTCTTCTTCTTTTTTAGGCTTCTCTTTAGCCTTAGGGTCAATGGCGAAGGATTCAAAAAGCTTATCCAAATCGTCCGAACTTTCAAATTTCAATCCCATGTCTCATCCCTCCATTCCCACTTATTTTAGCATTTTTTTAATGATTTTTACAGCTTTGTATTTGAAACCTTGCAATCCTTTAAGAAAAACGATATAGTTTTGTCGAATAGGAAAGAGGAGAAGGAAAAGAATGCTTGGAAAATTGATTATTTCACTGGTGAAATTCTATCAGCGATTTATTTCACCGGCACTAGGTCAAAGATGCCGGTATCATCCTACCTGCTCTCAATATATGATGGATGCAGTCCAGACACATGGTGGGCTGAAAGGTGGCGCAATGGGCATTGGCAGGATTTTACGTTGCCATCCTTTTGTAAAAGGCGGTATTGATTATGTGCCGCTGAAATTTAGCTTGCGAAGAAATCCAGATGAAGAATATCACGGACCATATAATTATCGGAGATATAAAAAATAGAGATAAAAGGCGGAGTATTATGGCGATTTTAGCGTTTGATTTAGGTGGATCTGCAGTAAAATATGGGGTTTGGGAGCAAAACGGGCTTCACGAAACTGGAAAATTTTCAACCCCAAAAACATGGGAAGATATGAAGAAGGCCTTAATGGAGGTCAAAACGAACTCGGCATTTTCTATTGAGGGCGTTGCGCTCAGTGCACCAGGTGTTGTAGATGAACGAAAGAGACAAATCTTAGGCATATCTGCGATTCCATATATTCATCATTTTGATATTTATGATGAATTGGAAAATCTGTTCCAACTTCCAGTGACTATTGAGAATGATGCGAATTGTGCTGGCATGGCTGAAATATACGAAGGAGCTGCGAAAGGCAAAAAAGAAGTTGCTTTTGTAGTTATTGGTACTGGAATAGGCGGCGCAGTCTTTCATAAAGGTGAGATCGTCAAAGGGGCACACCTTTATGGTGGAGAATTCGGTTTAATGTTTTTAAACGATGGCAAAACATTCAGCAATCTAGGTACAGCAGTGCAGATGGCGTGGCGTTATTGTGACCGAAAAGGCGTGGCGCATGAGACCTTCTCTGGCGAAGATGTGTTCCGCTTGGCAAAAGAGGGCGATACGCTAGCTACGGAAGAGGTAGAGAATTTTTATGAGTATCTGACTCAAGGGCTTTTCGGTATCCAGTTTTCTTTGGATCCGGAAGTCATCGTATTAGGTGGCGGTGTTTCCGCTAAAGAAGGTTTGCTGGATGAAATCAATCAGAGAATGAAGAAAAAATTAGAGCACTTTGGCTTGAAAGATTTTGTTCCCGAGATTGTTATTTGTAACTACCGAAATGATGCGAATTTGGTCGGGGCAGCAGCGAACTTTATTGCCCATAAACAATAATTGAAAATCCTTACAGAATGAAGCCTTAAAATCAGTCGATTTTGGGGCTTTTTTTTAATGCTATCAAGTCAATAAATTCATTTTTAGTAAACGTGATGAGAGTGCTTAAAACTTTAATTATTATTAAATAAAACGAAAATAGGTTTCTATAGTGATATTTTTCATTCTTTTTGTTCGCGTAATCAGCTTATAAAAAACTGATTGTTTTGAATTATAGAAATTTTCTGAAAATTTATTGACAAGAATCTCCTTTTTTATTATATTTGTATACATACTATTTAGGGAAGTTATGAAAATGTTATGGCTAAATATGTTTGTGATTTTAATGCAATTATCGAATGCCTTAACAAATTTCAGATACGACTCGATATGTTGCAAAAAGAATGAGGGGGTATTTTGATGAAAAAATTTAGTTATTTATTTGCCAGTTTGTTCTTATTGGCAGCCTGTGGGCCAACAGCGACAAGCGGTGGTGGTGGAGCAGACGCAGGGAATAAGGCGGAAGGCGATACGATCAAAGTCGGCATGAATATGGAGCTTTCCGGTGGTGTATCCGCTTATGGGAATGCTGAAAAAGAAGGAATTGAACTAGCAGTTGAAGAAATCAACGAAGCTGGGGGCGTCTTAGGTAAAAAATTAGAGTTAATTTCGAAGGATAACAAATCTGAGAATAGTGAGGCGGCATCAGTAGCTTCTAATTTAACGAATGAAGATAAAGTAGTCGCAGTCATTGGACCAGCAACTTCTGGTGCAACGAAAGCAACGATTCCAAATATGACAAAAGCAAGCGTACCGCTGATTACTCCATCTGGGACAGATGACAGTATCACAACTGCTAATGATAAAGTACAGGAATTTGTATTTAGAGCTTGTTTCCAAGATACATTCCAAGGGGTTATCCTAGCAAACTTTGCACAAGACAATTTGAAAGCAGAAAAGGTGGTTCTTCTTGGTGACAAATCAAGTGATTACGCAATTGGCCTTGCGGATTCCTTTAAAGACACCTATAAAGGCGAAATTGTTAAGGAAGAAAACTTTACTGCAGGCGATAAAGACTTCCAAGCGTTATTGACAAAAATCAAAGGTCTGGATTATGATGTCATCTATGTTCCTGGTTACTATACAGAAGCTGGTTTGATTATCAAGCAGGCAAGAGAAATGGGTATCGATAAACCAATCATTGGTGCAGACGGCTTCGGTGATGAAAAATTAGTTGAAATTGCCGGTGCTCAAAATGTCAATGATGTCTACTATACAGGTCACTTCTCAGAGAAGGCACCTGCAACGGATAAAGTAGAACCATTTGTAGCTGCGTTCAAAGAAAAATATGGTAAACAGCCATCTGCTTTCAATGCACTTGCTTATGATTCTGTTTATATGTTAAAACAAGCGATTGAAGATCAAGATTCTGCAGATTCTGCAAGCATCACAAAAGGATTAGCTGAATTGAAAGACTTTGAAGGTGTAACAGGTGTGATGAGTATGGATAAGAACCATAATCCTGAGAAGTCAGCAGTAGTACTTGGGCTTACAGAAGGCAAAGAAACATCAGCTGAACCTGTTAACCCATAACCTTAATAAAAGAATTTTGAGAAGAACTAAAATGGCTGGGACCAACAATGATTTCAGCCATTTTACTTTTTCTTTCTACTTATTGAATAAACTGCAGGATAGAATCGAAAGTCTACTAGTAGATTCTGCTTTTATGATAGAGACGTACAGCTTCTTTGTTTCAGTTTTCTGTACATAGCACACAGTTTCTTACGTTGACTGATCATGAAAGGAAATGAGCGTATCGGCCCCTCTTTTATTCTCAATAAATTTAAATTGGATGTGATGAAAATGGCACTGGAAATGTTTATCCAGCAGTTGATAAATGGGCTGTTTCTAGGGAGTATTTACGCTCTACTAGCCCTTGGTTACACAATGGTATACGGCATTATAAAATTGATTAACTTTGCTCATGGAGAAGTCTATATGTTGGGTGCGTTCATGGGTTACTTTTTTATTAATAATTTCAAGCTGGGCTTTTTCCCGGCGCTAATTCTTTCTATGGCATGTGCAGCTGTCATTGGAGTTGTCATAGAGTTTTTAGCTTATCGTCCTTTGCGAAAATCGACAAGGATCGCAGCACTGATCACCGCGATCGGTGTATCGTTCCTTTTGCAAAATGTCATGATTCAGATGGTCAAATCTGATCCGCGGGCATTTCCACAAGCAATCAAGCTGGAGACCTATAAACTTGGGTTTATTGAAGTTTCGAATATTCAGTTGATCATTCTATTTGTTTCCTTGTTCTTGATGATTTTATTACAAATCATTGTTAAAAAGAGCAAGATGGGGAAAGCGATGCGAGCAGTGAGTGTAGATCCAGATGCTGCGCAATTGATGGGAATCAATGTGAATCGGACGATTTCCTTTACCTTTGCACTAGGTTCAGCACTGGCGGCGGCAGCAGGTATGTTGATTGGTTTGTACTACAATTCCATCGATCCAATGATGGGCGTTGTCCCTGGATTGAAATCCTTTGTCGCGGCGGTAGTTGGTGGTATCGGGATTATCCCGGGTGCTGCAATCGGTGGTTTTGTGATTGGGCTATTGGAAACAGCAGCAGTGGCACTAGGCTTTTCTGATTACAAAGACGCTGTAGTTTACGCGCTGTTGATTGTGATCCTGTTGATCCGTCCGGCAGGGATTCTTGGGAAGAATATCAAAGAGAAAGTGTAGGTGATAAGCAATGAAAAAAAATATGAAATATAATCTAATTTGGTTGCTGATCGCCCTTGCTGTTTATGGCGCGATTTATGCAGCATATATTATGGGTGCTGTGAATCTGTATACAGAGAATACACTTATCACTATTGGCATCAACATTATTCTTGCTTTAGGACTAAATCTGATCATTGGTTTTTCAGGTCAGTTTTCATTAGGGCACGCGGGTTTTATGGCAATAGGTGCGTATTGTACAGCTATCGTGTCTGTAAAAAATCCGACAATGGGTGGTTTTTTCAGCGGCTTGCTTTTAGGAATTGCGCTTTCCGGATTGGTTGCTTTAATTGTTGGTATTCCAACGCTACGCTTGAAAGGTGACTATCTAGCAATTGCAACTTTAGGTGTTTCAGAAATTATCCGAATCGTCATTATTAACATGAGAGATATTACAAATGGTCCGGCAGGGATTTTTGGTATTCCTCCTTTTGTTAACTGGTCGATGGTTTTTGGTTTTGTTGTCGTGACGATACTAATTGTGGTGAATTATATTCATAGCGGTTCAGGAAGAGCAACAATGGCTATCAGAGAAGATGAGATCGCAGCAGAATCAATGGGTGTCAATACGACCAAATATAAGGTTTTAGCCTTTGTCATCGGTGCGATGACTGCCAGTGTGGCAGGTGGTTTGTACGGAAGCTATATTCAAACAATTGCACCAAAGGATTTTGGCTTTATGAAATCGATCGATATTTTGATCATTGTTGTATTCGGAGGGATCGGTAGTGTAACGGGAACTGTGATTGCAGCTATTGCATTGGGCTTTATGAATATGTATCTTCAAAATTTTGGAGAACTGCGCATGATCATCTATGCATTGGCATTGATCATCATCATGATTTTTAAACCAGGTGGACTACTTGGAACATGGGAATTTTCTGTCAAACGACTATTGAATAAAAAGGGGGATGACTCAAATGCCTCTATTGGAAGTTAAAAGCTTAACGAAGAATTTTGGTGGTCTGGCAGCTGTATCGAATGTCAATTTGAATCTGGAAGCAAATGAGCTGATTGGCCTAATTGGACCGAACGGTGCTGGAAAAACAACACTCTTTAATTTATTGACGGGTGTTTATGAGCCTAGTGAAGGAACCGTTGAATTGGACGTACTAGGGAAACGTCAAACGCTTAATGGAATGAAGCCGTATAAAATTGCGGATATGGGATTGAGTCGAACCTTTCAAAATATTCGACTGTTCAAGGACCTTACTGTAATGGACAACGTGTTAATTGCAATGAACAGCAAAAATAAAGAGGGAATCTTCTCTAGTATTTTACGCTTACCAAAGTTTTATAAAAAAGAAGAAGTGTTGCGTAAAAAAGTAAAAGAATTACTGGCGATTTTTGGTATGGAAGACAAATCAGAACATTTAGCGAAAAACTTACCTTATGGAGAGCAACGACGGTTGGAGATTGTTCGAGCATTGGCGACAGAGCCGAAAGTGCTCTTTCTTGATGAGCCGGCTGCAGGAATGAATCCACAGGAAACGGCAGATTTGACGGAATTGATCAGAAAAATTCAGAAAGAATTCCAAATCACTATTTTGTTGATCGAACATGACATGAGTCTCGTCATGGAGGTTTGTCAGCGAATCTATGTTTTAGAATATGGTCGGATCATTGCAGAGGGTGAGCCGGAAGAAATCCGTAACAACCCGAAAGTAATCGAAGCCTATCTGGGAGGTGAGCTGTAATGTTGAAAATTGAGAATCTATCTGTGCATTATGGCATGATCCAAGCAGTAAGAGATGTTAGCTTCCATGTAGAACAGGGAGAAATCGTTTCGTTGATTGGTGCGAATGGTGCCGGGAAAACAACGATCCTACGAACAATTTCTGGCTTGAATCGACCGTCAAGTGGGAAAATTACCTTTGAAGGGAACGAGATCCATAAGACGATGCCGCAGAAGATCGTGGCCTCTGGGCTATGTCAGGTACCCGAAGGACGCCATGTATTTTCTGGATTAACTGTACAGGAAAATTTGGAAATGGGTGCTTTTTTACGGAAGGATAAGGAGTTTAAAAAGGAATATGATATGATTTTTGAACGCTTCCCAATCTTAAAAGAACGAAGAAACCAAGATGCAGCGACACTTTCCGGTGGGGAGCAACAAATGCTGGCGATGGGACGCGCATTGATGTCTAAGCCTAAACTCCTTCTTCTTGATGAGCCATCAATGGGATTAGCACCGATTTTTATCCAGGAGATATTCAATATCATTCAAGAAATCAATAAACAAGGAACAACTATTCTGCTAATTGAGCAAAACGCAAAGATGGCACTGTCGATTGCTGACAGAGGCTACGTTTTGGAAACTGGGAATATCGTTCTGAGCGGTTCCGGGAAAGATTTGATTGACGATGAAGAAGTGAAGAAAGCATATTTGGGAGGCTAAGAAATGAGTATAAGAGATTTTATGACGAAAAATCTGGTCGTTGTCCAGCCTGATATAAAAATTTTCGATGCAGTTGATTTGATGAGAAAAAATGATATCCATCGATTACCCGTTGTAGAGAATGAACGATTAGTCGGGTTGCTGACTGAAGGGACCATTCAGGCGGCCATGCCATCTCAGGCAACGAGCCTAAGTGTCTATGAAGTGAACTATCTTTTGAATAAAACGACGGCAGCAGATATAATGATAAAAGACGTACAAACAATTGCTCCCGATTATTTACTGGAAGATGGCATCTACAAAATGAGGAAAAACAATATCGGTGTGTTACCGGTTGTTGATAATCAGAATGAGCTGATTGGTATCATTACAAATAATGATATTTTTGATGCCTTCTTGAAAATCACAGGCTACAATGACGGTGGTACACGGATCCAGCTTCGGATTCCGGAGGATCATAAAGGAATTCTTGCCGCGATCACACAATTACTGGCTGAAAATGACTACAGTATCTTGACGGTTGTAGTGAACCGCAAGGAATTGGAGACCATTATTGAATTGCAGATCGAGAGTCGAGAAGCGGATAAAATTCGACAAACACTGACAGCTGCCGGCTACGATGTGTTCGAAGCAACTTTGGTAACAAAAAGAGAAGGGTAAGGTTTTCCCAGAGAATAGACAAAATGATTTGACTATTAAATGTGGGTGTGCTAATTTTAGATTTGGGATATTGTTTATCTGTCGTAAAGTTGAAAACGTATAATTTATTGTGGGTTGCTATCCTGGTAGCTTACGATTGATTATAAATTTTAAAAGATAGGAGGATACTAATGAAAAAAATCTTAGGGATCATTATTGCAGTCGTTGTTACTCTTGGACTGGCTATGCCGGCTTCAGCAGATGGCGCGATTGCAGCTAATGAACAAAAGATCCTTGATGAGTTGAATGCTGGTGCAACGATTGGCGGTAAGAAATTTTATTTTGAAGCTGCTGAAATCAATGCAGCGGAAAACCATCTGAAACGTGTAGCATTGACTGATGCACAAGTAGAAGAAGCACTGAAGAATATTCGTGCTGCTGTTGCGTTGGTTGGCTCACAGGACGTTGATACAACGAACGTAACTACTTTGGCTGCAGCATTGCGCTTGCTTCCAACTAGTGTTATCGATCAGTTGAAAAACTATGTGGTTGCTGCTGGAAATGCTGTAGGAGTGAAAATCACTTTTGGTAGCGGAGGCGCATACACATCCGTATTGATTACTGATGCGAACGGCAAACAGGTTTACCAATCTGGAAGTGCTGTGAAAAACACAGGAGTGAACTATGCGTTGAGCGGAATCACTTTTGGTTCTTTACTGGCAGCTGCTGCAGGTGCGGCATTTGTAAGTAGAAAACGTAAACTAGCTTAATATGAAGAAATTCAAGAGGGTAGGGGCATTTATCTATATGCCTCTTCTCTTTATGCTTTTCGGCTATCTTATCATTTATATCATTGGTGCACCTGTCATTAATTTTGCCTCTTCAGCGGTCCAGCTCATTTTATTAAATGATGCGCCGTCTTTCGATACCAAAACGAATGACCTCTTTTCTACAACAGATCAAGCAGCCAAAGAGAAAGCTGTCAATGAAGCAGGAAAAATTGCTTCATCTGAGATGGTTTATCCTGTCTCTGGCGACCAGTTTGGTCAAGTGGTTATTGAAAAAGTTGGAATTAATGAACCATTGTTTTATGGTGATAGCGAAGAAATTTTAAGTCTGGGCTCCGGGCAGTATATCGGTAGTATGATTCCAGGAGATTTGGGAACAACACTGATTGGCGGACATAACAGACCTTCTTTCGGACAAATTTATTATTTGGAGCAAGGAGATCAGATAGTTATCAACACACATTATGGAGATTATACTTATCAAGTGACAGAGAAGAAGGTCTCCACAAAAAGTGATCCGGTAATTAATGAGCGTCTTGGCGATAAATCGAAACGATCCTTGATTTTGTATACTTGCTATCCTTTAGATGCGATCGGTTGGGCAGATGACCGTGTTTTTGTATTTGCCGATTACGTTTCCGGTCCAATCATAGATGAAAGTATATAGATAGGGGAGTATAACTGAATGAAAAAAAGAAAATCAATAGGGAAAAATCTTTCCCGTTTATTTTTGGCGTTTCTCTCCTCAGTCTTTTTGGCTTCTTTCCTGCTTCTATTAAGCCTATATTTGACCTTGTTCAGCAGCTCTTACATGGATAAGCAAGCGGAAAAATCTGACTATTATTCTTTGCTGACAGAGGAGATCAATCGTCAAATCGAGAATAGTGCTTTGGGAAGTAATATTCCAGCCGGAGTATTAGCTGAAGCTGTCTCTGAAGACTATGTAAAAGAAGATGTGAACGCTTATTTTACTGCAATGTATAATCCAAAGGAAACCTTTAGTGTGGTCAACGGACCAAAGATCAATGAATCTATTCTAACTAAAATCAAGCAATATGCAGCTGAAAATAATATTGAGGTAACCGCAGAAACAGAAGCCTCTATTCAAACACTTGCGGATCGTTCTGTCGAGATTTATGATGGGTACATTGAGTTACCGTTTCTGATTTCGTTTACACAACGAGTTATTGCTTACAAATCAAAGCTGTTATTATTTATGGCTGTATGCGGGGTTCTTTGTGTTCTGCTTAGTATTATCCTATTTAAATCATTACGCGGCTATTTGCATCGATTGCTCCGCTATCTGGAGTATATTTTTGCTGGAAGTGGTTTGTTGATGCTGACTTTTCCAACCGTGATTTTTCTTTCGGGAAGCTTGAAGCGTTTAGGGATTCAGTCTAAAGCAATGTATGATTTTGTTCAAGCCTACTTATCCAGTTTTTTATGGATGTTCATTTTTATGGGGCTGGTTGCTGTAGTACTGGGGATTCTTTTCGCTTTCCTGAGTGAGTATCAGAGAAGACGATTATTTCGACAATAGGAGAGAAACATAATTAACTTCAAAAGTAAGGCGAACTATCTGACTTTTTCATTTTTATAGGTTAAAAATGGCACTGTTTAAAGATGATTCGTCTTATTTTCGAAAAAAATCAAACAACCTTTGAAAAGATGAACAAAGGGATGAGTTGCTCTTATTTAAAAAACTTTCTAGGATTTTATGGTAAGATGTAGTTTTGGAGGGATAGAAATGTCAAAAAAGAATAAAGATATTGAAGTAAGAATAGAAGAGGAACAGCAGAAGGTTGATGGTCAGCAAGTGACTGTAACAAAGATGCTAATTGGAAAGAAAGAAATCGGACGAATCATTCCGAAAGACAGTAAAAAGTTTTCTCTTGAAATGAGTGGCGAAAGCTCGGGAACAGTTAAGTCTGTTGAAGAGGGAATTGAGACGATTATTCGGCAATGGAACCTGGCAGAATAAAAGTGAAAAAAATTTAAAATAACACTTGCATTTACAGAAAAAATTTTGTATTATAAGTAAGTCAGGTTTTTAAGAAACCTCTTGGAGGAGTAGCGAAGTGGCTAAACGCGACGGACTGTAAATCCGTTCCTTAGGGTTCAGTGGTTCGAATCCACTCTCCTCCATTTTTTTATTTTGGGGTATAGCCAAGTGGTAAGGCAACGGACTTTGACTCCGTCACTCGTTGGTTCGAATCCAGCTACCCCAGTCTGTAAGAGTTGTTCATGATGAGTGAGCAGCTCTGTTTTTATATTATTAATGTTCCTATTTCTATGAAAAAATCAGAGGAGAGAGATTGTATGAAATTAAAAGAAAAAATTACTGATACTGCAGAAAGATTGTATGATTTATCGAAGCAAAAAAAGTACAATGTGACACTTGGTTTAGGGAATAAAATAACTTCCGATAGAAAAACAGCACACAATAAAAAATGGCGCGCTAAGAACAGATAAATGTAACGAAAAATAGCAAAATGGTCTCCCCTTCATTTCAATGAAGAAAGGAGACCATTTTTTATTTCTCTATTTCTCTATCTCGATACCGAGAACAGTCAAATGACCGTTACCGACAAGCTTGATAACGAGCCTGGCTAAATGGTTAGGCGTCATATCTGTATCACTGGTTACCCACCAATGAAGCGTACCGATAAAAATGGATGTCATATACTCAATAATAAAATCTATTGGCACCTCAATATCATTTTCTGTAATCTTTAACTGAGCAAATGTATCCGCATATTTTTCATAGAGAATATCAGCAAGCTTCCGGCGTAAGGTTTCATTGGAGCTACCGTCCATGATGGTCAGGAAAAAGTTTTTATTCTTATGAATATTGTTATAGATTTGTGTAAGCAATACTTCAATCTTTTTAACTTCAAGTCGATTTCCTCGGATAGTCTTATCTGCATCCACAACTGAAGTGAACGCTTTGACAGCAAAATCGAAAATTTGATCATAGAGATCCTGTTTGTCTTTGAAATGAGCATAGAATGTCGCACGATTGATCATCGCTCGATCGGCAATTTCCTGAACAGTTATCGCATCAAACCCTTTCTCTTCAACTAAGTAGAAAAAGGCTTCAATAATCATCTTGTGTGTCCGCATAACGCGTAGATCTTTCTTTTTCATTTGAAAAAATCCTTTCTAAAAACGACAATCTGAATTGGTTTGTTGCTTATCTCACAAAAAAGGTACTTTTGCTTGTTGCAAAAAAATTTATTTCTTCCTAAAATAGACATAAGTATTATAACAAACACAATGTCAGTTAATCAACAGTGTGTTGTCGATTGTGAAATGTTTCTCTTAGAAGTGGAGGTCAACAATGAAACTAAGAGCGGGGATCGATGTTGGTTCAACAACCGTAAAATTAGTAATCATCGATGAAAAAAATCAAACGAAATATGCAAAATATGAACGCCATTACTCGGATGTAAAAGCTGCAGCTGAACGAGTACTAAATGAGGCAAAAGAAATTTTAGGGGGAAAAACCCCTTTATCAATGATGATCACCGGATCTGGTGGGATGGGTCTTTCTGATGTATTAGAGATTCCTTTCGTTCAGGAAGTGATTGCTTGTACAAGAACAGTGGAGGAAATCATTCCTGAAACGGATGTCGCAATTGAACTAGGTGGTGAGGATGCCAAGATCACCTTTTTTGAAGGCGCGTTGGAACAGAGGATGAACGGGAGCTGTGCCGGCGGAACCGGAGCATTTATCGATCAAATGGCTGTGTTGTTGAAAACCGATGCCAATGGTGTGAATGAGTTGGCTAAAAACTATCAGACCCTTTATCCTATTGCATCCAGATGTGGTGTGTTTGCTAAAACGGATGTTCAACCTTTGATCAACGAAGGAGCGGCGAAGGAAGATATCGCAGCAAGTATTTTTCAAGCTGTAGTTAACCAGACGATTGCCGGTCTTGCGGCGGGAAGAAAAATCAAAGGTAAGATTGCCTTTTTAGGTGGTCCGTTGTTCTTTATGTCTGAACTGCGCAAGCGTTTTATTGAAACATTGGATGTTCAACCGGAAGATGTCATTTTTCCTGAAAATCCACAACTATTTGTTGCATTGGGCGCGGCAATATACTCAGAGGATGCGGAAGAAACGAATTTGGATGCCATCATCAATCGATTGATAGGAGGAGACAGTGAACAGCTGAAACCAACAGATACGTTGGAGCCTTTGTTTAATAATGATGAGGAGCTAAAAGAATTTAGAGCTCGTCATAATCAAGCACAAGCAAAAGAAAAAAAGCTTGCTGACCATAAAGGTGCCGCATTCTTGGGGATCGATGCCGGATCGACCACGACGAAAGTAACCTTGATCGATGAAGAAGGGAATCTGCTATTTTCATTCTATGGAAACAATCAGGGGCAGCCGCTTGAAACCACGATGGAAGTATTAAAAGACTTATACAGTCAGCTTCCTGAGGGAGTATTTATTGGGAAATCTGCAGTTACCGGTTATGGCGAGCATTTGATCAAGAATGCATTGAAGGTGGATATCGGCGAAGTGGAAACAATGGCTCATTATAAAGCGGCCGACCATTTTCAACCGGGGGTCGATTTCATTCTTGATATCGGTGGTCAGGATATGAAGGCAATGACAATCAAAGAAGGCGTATTGTCTTCCATTCAGTTGAACGAAGCCTGTTCTTCCGGCTGCGGCTCATTTATTGAAACATTTGCTAAATCGCTGAACTATGATGTAAAGGACTTTGCATTGGCTGCTTTGGAATCAAGAGGACCGGTAGATTTGGGTTCTCGCTGTACAGTCTTCATGAACTCTAAAGTGAAGCAGGTTCAAAAAGAAGGCGCATCTGTTGGAGATATTTCAGCAGGGTTGTCTTATTCTGTTATTAAAAATGCCATTTATAAAGTAATCAAAGTTCGTCGTCCGGAAGAAATGGGCGAGAAAATCGTCTGTCAGGGCGGCACATTTTATAATGAAGCTGTATTGCGAGCGTTTGAAATGATTAGTGGGCGAGAAGTCGTTCGACCTTCGATTGCCGGCTTGATGGGTGCATATGGCTCAGCGTTGATTGCGTTAGAAAATTATGAACTAGGTGAAGAAACAGAGCTGCTTTCATTGGAAGAGCTCGATACCTTTACTTCAGAAAAAGAGTTTACCCATTGCGGTCTTTGTGAGAACAACTGTATGATGACTGTGACTATCTTTTCTGATGGCCGCCAATTCACTACGGGAAATCGTTGTGAACGAGGAGCTAGAATCAAGATCAAGCGGGAAGATCGTAAAGTCAATTTAATCGATTATAAATACCGTCGTCTGTTCAAGTATCGTCCATTGAAAGAAAAAGATGCAGTGAGAGGAACTGTTGGGATTCCACGTGTTTTAAATATGTATGAGAATTACCCGTTGTGGTTTACTTTCTTTACAGATTTAGGGTATCGAGTGGAACTGTCGCCACGTTCGAATAAAGAGCTATATGAACAAGGGATGGAGACGATTCCAAGTGATACCGCCTGCTATCCGGCGAAAATCACACATGGCCATATTCAAGCGATGATCGACAAAGGGATTCCAATGATTTTTTACCCAGGTGTTGTATTCGAAAGGCAAGAGGATATAAAAGCGGACAACCATTTTAACTGTCCAATCGTGCAAAGCTATCCAGATGTTATTCGAAACAATGTGGATGATATCCGCGAAGGGAAGGTCGATTATCGTAATCCATACATCAATCTTGCCAACGAAGCATCTGTAGCAGATGTTTTGGCCGTTACATTTCAGGATTTGGGTATTACCAAAGAAGAAATTCAAAAAGCGTTGCATCATGGCTACGAAGAGTTGGAAAACTTTAAAGAAGATATCCGCAATAAGGGTGAAGAAACACTGATGATGCTCAACCAAAAAGGGCAAAAGGGTGTTGTTTTATCTGGACGCCCCTATCATTTGGACCCTGAGATCAATCATGGAATCGCTGATGTGATCACACAGGAAGGGTTTCATGTATTAACAGAGGACAGCATTTCTCATTTGGGAGATATCAATAATTTACGCGTGGTCAATCAGTGGGTCTATCACTCAAGACTCTACGCAGCAGCAAAAGTTGTGGCAAAATCAAAAAATCTGGAATTGGTTCAATTGAATTCTTTTGGCTGCGGCTTGGATGCTGTGACAACCGATCAGGTGGAAGAAATCATGGAACAGCATGGAAAAATTTACACTGTCTTAAAAATCGATGAAGGATCAAATCTAGGTGCAATCCGAATTCGTTTACGCTCCTTGAAAGCAGCGGTAGGCGAAAGAGACCGTCGTGGGTTTGAACCGAAAATCAAGGAAGAATCACAGGAAAAAATTATTTTCACGAAACAAATGAAGAAAGACCATACGTTGTTATTGCCAATGCTTAGTCCGATCCATCAGACTGGACTGGTTGATTTAGCATTGAAGGCGTCTGGCTATAATGTGGTGTGTCTACCGGCAGAAGACCGCGAAGCTATCAATGTAGGACTGAAATACGTCAACAATGATTCTTGTTATCCTGCAATCATTTCGATTGGTCAGCTGGTCGAAGCACTTCAAAGTGGTGACTATGATTTAAATAATGTCAGTGTAATGATGACACAAACTGGCGGAGGCTGTAGAGCGACAAACTATATTCCGTTGTTACGTAAAGCGCTGAATGATGCTGGCTTCCCTCAAGTTCCGGTTGTTTCGGTTTCTATGGGGAATAAAGGAGTGGAATCTAGCCCAGGCTTCAAATTCACCTTACCGATGTTGAAGCGAGTAGCAATCTCCTTCTTATATGGGGATTTGTTTGAGCGAGTGGTTTATCGGACTCGGCCATATGAAACAGAGCCGGGAATGATCGATCGTATGCACGAGGAATGGTTGAAGAAGATTGAAAAGAACATTCGTAACGGTTCTCTGACTCAGTTCAACCGAAATATGAAGAAAATCATCAAAGCATTTGATGAAGTTCCATTACTGGATATTGAAAAACCAAAAGTTGGTGTCGTTGGAGAGATTCTTGTAAAGTATTCACCGACTGCAAATAATGATATTGTCCGTCTGTTAGAAGCGGAGGGAGCCGAAGCCGTTGTGCCGGATATCGTCGGTTTCATGAACTATTCTTTGTATAATCAGATATTCAAATATGAAAACCTAGGCATGTCCAAGAAGAGTAAACGAATTGCAGAATTTGCTATTCGGATGATCGAGATGGTTGAAAAGCCGATGGATAAAGCGTTGAGAAACTCTGCCCGTTTTGATGGAATCACGTCGATTTATGAGTTGGCTGAAGATGCTGGGAAGGTTCTCTCTATCGGAAACCATACTGGAGAAGGTTGGTTCCTGACAGGGGAAATGATCGAGCTGTTGAAAACTGGTGTCAATAATATCGTTTGTATGCAGCCCTTTGGTTGTTTGCCAAACCATGTCGTTGGTAAAGGGGTAATCAAAGAGCTTAGACATCAATACCCTAAGGCGAATATCGCAGCTGTAGATTACGATCCTGGGGTATCTTTAGTGAATCAATTGAATCGGATTCGTCTTATGATGGCAACTGCTAACAAGATGATGAAAGAAGAGGTACATTCTTAATAGTTTGGCACTCTTAATTCGCTGGAATGGGTTAGATGTATAAGGAAATTAATGTTGTTCTAAACAAATTATTGGAACTACGTACGAAAAGAGTGAGCGGAGCGATTGGCCGTTTGCTCTTTTTTTAAATCATGCATAGGAGCAGATTGGTTGATTACGTGATAGAGAGAACGTGAAATTTGCTTTATCTATTAGTTAGACCAAAGTAGCCAGATACAGCCTTTTTCCTTTTATAGCATAAAAGAGACTTGTTAATAAGGTATATACCAGTTATAATTAGAGAAACAACGAAATGAGGAGGGGAGCAGATGACATCATCTTTACCGATTTATTTACAAATACATGACAAAATCAAGGAAGATATTGAAAAGGGTTTATGGGCAATTGGTGATCGCCTGCCATCTGAACGAGAGCTAGCTGTACAGTTCAAGGTTAGCCGTATGACACTTCGTCAAGCAATTCAGACATTGGCGGATGAAGGAATATTAGAAAGAAAAATTGGGTCAGGAACCTATGTTGCAAGACAGAAGGTCCAGGAGAAAATGATTGGTACGACAAGTTTTACCGAAATCATGGTTTCTCAAAATCGTAAACCATCCAGCAAGACAGTTTCTTATTTTATTACACATCCTAGCTCCAGTGAGTTGGAAAAGCTTCAACTATCTGAAGATGAATCGATTTTACGCATGGAACGAATCCGTTATGCAGACAATGTCCCAATTTGTTTCGAAGTAGCGAGTATTCCCTATTCTCTTATTGATAAATATAGTAAATCAGAGATTAGTCAGTCTCTTTATAAGACGCTTGAAGAAAAGGGCGGGTACAAAATTGGGCAAGCCAATCAAACGATTTCAGCTATGTTGGCATCTGAACAAATATCTGAGTATCTTGAAATCAAGAGAGGTGAAGCGATTCTACGTCTTCGCCAAATTTCTTATCTTGAGGATGGCAAACCTTTTGAATATGTACGAACACAATATGCGGGCAACCGCTTTGAATTTTATTTGGAAAAATGAGCTGTTGAAGGAGGGGTTATCATGAGAATTCGCTATCCTTGCTAATCTGATGACTCACTAAGCATTCGAGGCCCGCCGAATTGATTTTTCTTACGTTGGAAAAATCAAAAAATCGGAGGAAAAGAAATGACTTTGGAATTAAGAAAATTAATGGATGCTGATTTGATACGGTTTGAAGGTTGGCTTGAAGAGCCGCATGTTGCCAAATGGTATCATGATCCGGAAGACTGGCTTTTAGAGGTCAACACCCGTAATCAGGAATTTCAGTTTCTGCATCATCTTATTGTTGTTCATAAAGGAACCCCCATTGGTTTTTGCCAATACTACCTGTTTTCAGATAGTGGAGAGGACTGGCATGGTACGCAGCCGCTGACTGGAACATATAGTATTGACTATATGATTGGTGAAAAGGCATATGTGGGCAAAGGTCTGGGTAAGCAAATTGTTGCTTGCTTGACCGCGCAGATCATGCAGTTGAGCGACTGTGAACGGATAATCGTACAGCCGGAACCGGAAAATTTGGCTTCCTGTGGCGTACTTTTAGCGAATAATTATAGGTTCGATGAGGAAAATGAGCTGTATGTTCTAAAAAAATAGATGAAAAAGAATCGTTGGCTTAAGGTCAACGATTCTTTTTTGACGCTATAGGAATTTCGTGGTAGCTACTACTTCCTTCTTCGTAGATAAATTGTCCACTCAATAATTCTGTTATCTCCTCAATGAAATGAGCGACTTTTTCTTCATCAACCAGACATATAACAGTGATTTTTTCCGTGAATAACGTATCCTTCGTTGTATACAGGCTTGCTTCCAAAAAATTTTGAAGCTTTCCAAGCTGTGGGTAGTCAATTATCAAAGTTACTTCTTGTTGGAGTTTTCCCTCCACCAGTCCAATGGCTTCGATAGCTTCTGATACCGCATGACTATATGCACGAATCAAGCCGCCTGCACCTAACTTTGTCCCTCCAAAGTAACGAGTGACTACAGCCACGATGTTAATCAATTCTTGTTTTTTCAGTACCTCAAGCATGGGGATACCAGCTGTACCACTGGGCTCACCATCATCGCTGCTTCGTTGGATCTCACTATGGTCGCCAAGAATGAATGCACTGCAGTTATGATTGGCCTTCCAATGCGCTTTCTTTGTCTCAGCAATAAATGCCTTTGCTTCTTCCTCTGTATAGACTCGCTTCATAAAACAAATGAATCTCGATTTTTTGATTTCGATTTCATGCTGTCCATCTTGAGAAATAGTAAAATAATGATCGATCATCGTCTCTTCCTTTTCTTTTATCTTCATTACTACCAGTATAGGAAAAAAGAATCTGTTAAGCAACTTGAAACCTTAAAAAGTTCTTGGCACGACAGTTGAAAGTTCGCTGGTTTATGAGATAATGGTAATAAACAAGGAGGGGATTCAATGGTAAAGGAACGCTCGAAAAAATACAATCATGTGACCCACTATTTAAGGGAAAATGGCGGTTCTCAAGTAACGTTAACTTTTACCCAGTTTGACGAATTATTGTTTCCTTACTCCGGATTGCCCGTAACTGCTAGAACCGATACAGATTGGTGGGCAAATGATTACAAGCATCCCGAGAAGGGCGCATATGGTTGGCTAAATGCAGGCTATCAAGTGGTACAGGTAAATTTAGAAAAAGAGTTTATCGTATTTAACAAGCTATTGAAATCAAATGGACTTTTCAAAGAGTCTCTTCTATAAAAACAGACGAAAGAATCAGCCTTGTGTTGATTCTTTTTTTGTGATTTTCGTTATTTTTGCGAATAATAGTTATGGGAGATCAAATGAACGAATTAACAGGTAGAAAAGTCATGCGAAAGGAAGTGCCGGAGGGGATCGATTTTTCAACAGCTATTCGATTTCCGGCAATGAAAATAGAAGCAGAGACAGTTTGCTGTAAAAGGTGTGGTAGTGTTCATTCATTGGATGAGGCAAATTTAGGTGGAAATCGTTATTTTTGTCCAGCATGTATTCAATTGGGGCGAGTGGATACTGAAGAATACTTCTATCATGTACCAGAGATGAGGGCTACTAGACGGCGTGTGTTGTTTGGCTGGAGGGGAACCCTGACAGCTGGACAGCAAAATGCTTCGGATTGGCTTCGATCAGTTGCTGCAGAGAAAAAGAAAGGGATGATCTGGGCAGTGACCGGTGCCGGAAAAACGGAGATGCTTTTTGAAACGATTTACACATCATTAAGTAGAGGGGAACGTGTTGGCTTTGCATCACCTAGAGTAGATGTTTGTTTGGAGTTATATCCTCGTCTTAAGGCAGTTTTTCCTGAAGAAGAGCTATCGCTTTTGTATGGCGATTCCGAAGAAACTTACCGATATACCAAGTTTGTGTTATGCACGACCCATCAGCTGTTGCGCTTCTATCAAGCGTTTGATGTGCTGATTATTGATGAAGTAGATGCCTTTCCTTATGTGAATGAGCCATTTTTGCAGTATGCGGCTGAGCATGCCGTGAAAACATCTGCGGCCTTGATCTATCTGACTGCAACACCAACCAAGCAACTACTTCAGCAAGTAAAGACCGGACAATTGGGGCTGACAGTTCTTCCAGCGAGATATCATCGTAGAAAATTACCAGTCCCTAAGCTAAAGGGATGCTTTTATTGGCGCAAAAAGTTAGAACAGAAAAAGCTGCCTAAACCACTTGTCCGATGTATTCATACATTGATGAAGAAAAATGATGTCTTGTTATTTTGTCCGAGCATTGCTGTATTGAACAATTTTTATGAATTGCTTACAACTCAGTTGTCTGACATTCCAGTTGCTTCTGTTCATTCAAAAGATGAAGAACGTACTGAAAAAGTGATGCAGATGCGAGAAAAAAAATTCCGCCTCTTTTTAACGACGACTATTTTAGAGCGTGGTGTAACATTTGATCGAATATCGGTCATTGTTATCGGAGCAGAGCATTCGGTGTTTTCAGAATCTGTGTTGGTACAAATTGCGGGAAGAGTCGATAGGAAAAATCAATATACAAATGGGGAAGTCTGGTTCCTTCATGATGGAAAAACGGATCAAATCAAGCAGGCAGTAAGTCAGATCAAAAAAATGAATCGACTCGCTGAAGAAAGGGGATTGGTTGATGAACTGCGTGTATTGCAATCAGAAAATAAGTAGAATACTTTCTATTCGTGAGCTCTTATCCTTTAAACCAATCATTTCTTGTGAATTATGTCCAAGCTGTCAAAAGAAGTTCTGTCTTTTGGATGAACGCTTTTTATGCAGAGGCTGCAGCCGAGAATGTAAGGTGGCTTTTTGCAATGATTGCCTTCTCTGGCAGAAAAAATACCCTGATTACTCCTTTCAACACAGCGCGCTGTTTCATTATGATGAAGAAATGAAACAATGGTTTGAAGAATATAAGTTTAAAGGAAATTATCTGTTGCGTCATAGTTTTTCGCAGCATTTGGCAAAGCACCTTCAAAAGGAAAAGGACACTATAATCGTTCCTATCCCACTATCGGAACGCCGCTTGGCAGAACGAGGCTTCAATCAAGTGGAAGGGTTACTGAATGGCGCAGGTATTTCTTATACGAATTGTCTAAAGCGGACTGGACACGATCAGCCGCAATCAAAGAAGACGCGACAAGAACGTTTATCTGGAAATCAGCCGTTCGAACTTTGTCCAATGAATAAGCAAATTTTAGCGAATCGTAAGGTACTGCTGGTCGATGATATATATACGACAGGAAGAACTCTTTTTTTTGCGTCGGAAATTTTATTGAAGATTCCTGTCAAAACACTGAAAACATTTTCTTTAGCTCGCTAATTTGAATAAATATAGTAAAATTTGATTGTCAATATTGTTGGCAAATAGATAATTGTTAGCTATAATAGAGTTAAGAAGAGAGAGTAAGAGAGTGGTCCTCTTATTCTTTCTTTAGTGGTAGATGAAAGGGGCAATTGTTATGTTTAGATATAATGTACGCGGAGAAAATATTGAAGTAACAGAGGCAATTCGTGATTACGTAGAGAAAAAGGTTAAGAAACTGGAAAGATATTTCAGTGATTCACCGGAAGCGACAGTTTACGTGAATTTGAAAGTATATACTGAAAAAACAGCGAAGGTTGAAGTGACTATTCCTCTTCCATACTTGGTATTGAGAGCAGAAGAAACTTCTCCTGATCTTTATGCAAGTGTTGATTTGGTAGTCGACAAATTAGAACGTCAAATCCGTAAATTCAAAACAAAAATCAATCGTAAATCACGTGAAACAGGTACTGGTTCTGTGAAAGCTGTATCTTTCTTTACAGAAGATGATACAGCAGAAGAAACTTCTGAACTAGATATCGTACGTACAAAACGCCTTTCACTGAAACCAATGGATAGTGAAGAAGCAGTTTTACAGATGAACATGCTTGGTCATAACTTCTTCATTTTCGAAGATTCTGAAACAAATGGAACAAGTATTGTTTATCGCCGTAAAGATGGCAAATACGGTTTGATCGAAACAGACTAGATCAATCCGATAATTCAGAATGAATAATAGTCGAGGTCGGAACAGAAGGACTCAGCTTTGCGAAATAGAAAGAGATTTACGAAAACGACACTAGTGGTTTTCGATAAATTTCTAACTGCTTCCAAGTGAGTAGCTTCTGTTCTGCCTTTTGTTCGACTATAAATTGAAATGTAATGGAAATGGACAACCGTGTCTGTGTTTTCATTACACGTACATAGAAAGAAATTAAGTAATTGTTAGCAGAAGTTATTTCCTTTCTTATGAAGTAATGATAAAATAAGAAGGATGATTGTACATTCTGTATTAAAATGATTGTGTAATTCGACGAAAAAATAAATAGAGTTAATTGAAAGGAACACTTAAACAATGGCAAATTTTCTTAGAAAAATGATTGAAAACGATAAAAAGGAATTGAAGCGGCTTGAAGTGATAGCTGATAAGATCGACACTTACGCATCAGCAATGGAACAGCTAAGCGACGAAGAACTTAAAGGAAAAACAGACGAGTTCAAAGCCCGCTATCAAAAAGGAGAAACACTTGACCAGCTACTACCGGAAGCTTTTGCGGTCGTTCGTGAAGGTGCAAAACGGGTTCTTGGCTTGTATCCTTACCGCGTGCAGTTAATGGGTGGTATCGTTCTTCATGATGGTAATATCCCTGAAATGAGAACAGGTGAAGGGAAAACCTTAACAGCGACAATGCCGGTTTACCTGAATGCTCTTTCTGGTGAAGGTGTCCACGTAGTAACAGTTAATGAATATTTGGCAACACGTGACTCAAGTGAAATGGGTGATTTGTACAATTTCCTTGGACTAAGCGTTGGCCTGAACATCAACTCAAAAACACCGGAAGAAAAACGTGCAGCGTATAATTCAGATATTACATACAGCACGAATAACGAACTTGGGTTTGATTATCTGAGAGATAATATGGTTGTGTATAGAAATCAAATGGTTCAACGTCCGCTTAACTACGCGATCGTCGATGAAGTGGATTCTATCTTGATCGATGAAGCACGTACACCATTGATTATTTCCGGCCAAGCTGAGAAATCAACGGCTTTGTATACTCGTACAGATAACTTAGTTAAGAGATTAAAAGAAGAAGAAGATTATAAAATCGATGTTCAATCGAAAACAATCAATTTGACTGAAGCGGGTATGGAAAAAGCCGAAGAAGCATTTGGCTTGGAAAACCTGTATGAAATCGAAAATACTGCATTAACTCATCACATGGAGCAAGCTTTACGTGCGAACTACATCATGCTTCGTGACATTGATTATGTAGTGCAAGAAGGAAAAGTACTGATTGTCGATCAATTTACAGGACGTATCATGGATGGTCGTCGTTATTCTGATGGGTTGCATCAGGCGATCGAAGCCAAAGAAGGCGTTGAGATCGAAGATGAATCAAAAACAATGGCAACAATTACATTCCAGAACTACTTCCGTATGTATAAAAAACTGTCAGGTATGACAGGGACAGCGAAAACAGAAGAAGAAGAGTTCCGTGAAATATACAACATTCAGGTTATTCAAATTCCTACAAACCGTCCAATCGTTCGTGACGATCGTCCGGATTTGTTGTATCCAACATTAGAAAGCAAGTTTAGAGCAGTTGTTCAGGATATCAAAGAGCGCTACCATAATGGACAACCTGTATTGGTTGGTACAGTAGCTGTTGAAACTTCTGAACTGTTATCTAATCTATTAAATAAAGAAAAAGTGCCGCATGAAGTATTGAATGCGAAAAACCACTTTAAAGAAGCTGAAATCATCATGAACGCCGGTCAAAAGGGTGCTGTGACGATCGCTACCAATATGGCTGGTCGTGGTACAGATATCAAGCTCGGTCTGGGAGTAGTAGAGCTTGGCGGGTTGGCTGTTATTGGTACAGAACGTCACGAATCTCGTCGTATTGATAATCAGTTGCGTGGACGTTCAGGTCGTCAGGGAGATCCTGGGGTATCACAATTCTATCTTTCTTTAGAAGATGAATTAATGAAACGTTTTGGTACGGACCGCATCAAAGTTTTCCTTGATCGCATGAAGATTGAAGAAGAAGACGCAGTGATTCAAAGTAAAATGTTGTCAAGACAAGTTGAATCTGCACAGAAACGTGTAGAAGGAAATAACTACGATACACGTAAAAATGTCTTGCAATATGACGATGTAATGCGTGAACAGCGTGAAGTAGTCTATGCACAACGTCAAGAAGTCATTATGGAAGAAAATGATTTAACTGAAGTATTGATGAACATGATCAAACGCACGATTGGTCGTGTTGTGGACAGTCATACACAGCTTGAAAAAGAAAACTGGAATCTGGATGGAATCGTTGATTTCGCCGGGTCTGCAATCCTTCACGAAGATGCAATTTCAGTTGACGATATTAAAGGTAAAACACCTGAGCAGATTAAAGAATATTTATATGCTGCTGCCAAGGATGTTTATGAAACAAAAGCAAGCCAATTGAATGGTCCTGAGCAAATGCTTGAGTTCCAAAAAGTTGTTATACTACGTGTGGTTGATACGAAATGGACCGACCATATCGATGCTATGGATCAACTTCGCCAATCAGTTGGATTGCGTGCTTACGGTCAAAATAATCCATTGGTCGAGTATCAGACTGAAGGATACAAGATGTTTGAAGATATGATTGGTGCAATCGAATTTGAAGCGACACGTCTGTTCTTGAAATCTGAAATTCGTCAGAATGTACAGAGAGAACAAGTAGCTCAAGGCGAAGCAAGCCATCCGGGTGAGACAGTAGAGGAACAAAGCAATACTTCTGCTAAGAGAACACCTGTTAAAGTAGACAAGGTTGGTCGTAATGATCCATGTCCATGCGGAAGCGGTAAGAAATTTAAAAATTGTCATGGTAAAAATGTCTAATATTTAGACGTTTTGTGATTAGAACGAGCGTGGGGTCTCATTTGTATCCCACGCTCTTTCGTTAGCAGTTCAAAATCAATGCTTTGAGAAAATATAAAGCTTATGTTTTATCATTGATTTTCTGAAGCGCATCATGTATCTTGGGTTTTATTAGAAAAAGAACAAGGGCAACTACTTCTTAGTAAAGAAAGGAATGTTTCAATTAATGGAGAATGCAGAAATTCGTCACGCATTAGGTGAAATGAATGAAAAAATAAATAGTTTTAGGGGGTCTCTTTGACTTAGATCAGTTGGAAGAGGATATTGCTGAGGCTGAGCATCGAATGGCTGAACCAGGTTTCTGGGATAATACAGAAGATGCACAGAAACTAATCAATGAGACCAATGTATACAAAGAGAAGTTCCAACAATTCAATCAATTTTCAGAAGAGCTTGAAGAATTGGAAGTAATGAGTGAAATGCAGCAAGAAGAATTTGATGCAGAAATTCAAGAGGAACTAGTTGAACGCTTAAAGCTGCTTTCTGAAAAGCTTTCAAGCTATGAGTTATCTCTATTACTGAATGAACCGTATGATAAAAACAATGCGATAATTGAACTTCATCCAGGTGCAGGCGGAACAGAGTCGCAGGACTGGGGCAGTATGCTTCTTCGCATGTATACACGTTGGGCAGAAAGCCATGGGTTCCAAGTGGAGACATTGGATTATCAATCCGGAGATGAAGCCGGGATAAAGAGTGTAACGCTTGAAATAAAAGGGTATAATGCGTTTGGCTACTTGAAATCAGAAAAAGGAGTGCATCGTTTGGTCAGAATCTCTCCGTTTGATTCTGCGAAGCGTCGACATACTTCTTTCTGTTCGGTAGATGTTATGCCTGAGCTTGATGATACAGTTGAAGTAGAAATCAACGCGGATGATTTGAAAGTTGATACTTATCGTGCCAGTGGTGCCGGTGGTCAGCATATCAATAAAACCGATTCAGCTGTTCGGATTACACACATACCTACTGGAACAGTCGTTGCCAGTCAGGCACAGCGATCACAGCTAAAAAATAGAGAACAGGCAATGTCCATGCTGAAAGCCAAACTTTATCAGTTGGAATTAGAGAAAAAGGAACAAGAAGCAGCAAGCATTCGAGGCGAACAGTTAGAAATTGGCTGGGGTTCTCAAATTCGTTCTTATGTTTTTCATCCCTATTCAATGGTTAAGGATCACCGTACAAATTTTGAGACTGGGAATGTGCAAGCAGTTATGGATGGCGATATCGATGGTTTTATTGATGCTTACTTAAAAATGAAAATCTGAGCCATTCACGGAAATGAAATATAACTGTAAAGTCTTGAAAGAAGACTGAAACAAATTAATGCTATAATAAACAATGATTTTATTATGGAGATGGAGAGAAAACATCATGATTGAGATGAAAGATGTAATGAAGAAATACTCTAATGGTACAACTGCTATTAGAAATCTTTCAATAGAAATAAAACCAGGTGAGTTTGTCTATGTGGTAGGTCCCTCCGGTGCCGGAAAGTCCACATTTATCAAATTGATGTACCGTGAAGAGCAAGCGACAAAAGGTCGATTGAGGGTCGCAGGACATGATTTGATCAAAATCAAAAACAAAGAAGTTCCATATCTGCGAAGAGAAATAGGAATCGTGTTTCAGGATTACAAACTATTGAGCAAGAAAACTGTTTATGAGAATGTCGCGTATGCGATGCAAGTAATCGGGAAAAAACCGCGTGAAGTCAAAAAGCGCGTAATGGAAGTGTTGGATCTGGTCGGTTTGAAACATAAAGTACGGGTGTTTCCAAGTGAGCTTTCTGGTGGGGAGCAGCAACGTGTGTCCATCGCTAGAGCGATTGTAAATATGCCGAAAGTGCTGATTGCCGATGAACCAACGGGAAACCTTGATCCGGAAAATTCCTGGGAAATCATGAAGCTATTGGATCGGATTAATGCTCAGGGAACAACGGTTGTAATGGCAACACATAATAGTACAATCGTGAATACGATTCGTCATCGGGTAATTGCAATAGAAAACGGACGAATCATTCGAGATCAAGCGGAAGGGGAATACGGCTACGATGATTAGAACATTTTTTACTCATTTATTAGAGAGTATAAAAAGTTTGAAACGAAACGGCTGGATGACAATAGCTTCAACAAGTGCTGTAACGATCACACTTATACTTGTAGGTATTTTCATGGCAGTTATTTTCAATGCCACAAAATTGGCAAAGGATATATCTGATAATGTAACGGTATCAGTTTTTGTTGATATCGGTACAACAGCTGAAGAGATGCAGGCTTTAGAAAGTGAATTGAGAGAGATCAAGAATGTTGATTCTATCTCGTATTCCAACAAGGACCAACAATTAAAAAAAATTCAGGACCAAATGGGTGATGCATGGAACCTTTTCGAAGGAGACAGCAACCCGTTATATGATGTGTACTATCTAAGTGCGAAAGAGCCTGAACAGACAAAGAAAATGTCAGAAGAAGCAGGAAAGCTGCAGAATGTCTTTAAAGCAGATTATGGTGGCTTGTCTTCCGATAAGATTTTCCAACTAGCTGAAACAGTTAGAACTTGGGGTCTGGCAGCAGCAGGCTTGTTACTGTTTGTAGCAGTATTCTTGATTTCCAATACAATTCGTATCACGATTCTTTCCAGACAAAGAGAGATTCAAATCATGCGACTTGTTGGAGCGAAAAATGGCTATATTCGTTGGCCGTTCTTCCTTGAAGGAGCTTGGATCGGTTTGCTTGGAGCGATTGTTCCAATGATCTTAATGTCGATTGGATATCATTACGCCTTCAATATTTTGAATTTGCAGTTATTGCGTTCAAACTATTCTATGCTGAGACCAGAGGACTTTTTATGGCAATTAAACTTATTAATGGTCGGTATTGGAGTTGTCATTGGATCGGTAGGGTCTGTGATTTCTATGCGTCGTTTCTTGAAAATATAAGCAGAAAACAAAGGTTCTATGTCAATTTGTGTTGGTAGGACAAAAAACTGAATAAAATCGTAGAACTTGGAATAAAAATCAGAGACATTCTGGTTTTGTTTCAAGTTCTTTTTTAGAAATAGGAGGACTTCTGCCAATTATCTGGGCAGCTGGCCGGAAGCGACTTGGCAAAAAGCGCCAATTCCATTCCTAAATCGAGTCAAAGTAGCTGTACATGTACTTGGATAACAGCTACTAATTCCCGATTTACCTTTATAGCTGCAGAGATATTGGTTGTGAGCCCCCTTTTAATCTTGAGAAAAAACAAGACCTTGAACAATGTAAATACGTGAACGAAAATGATAGAAATTGCGGTAGCCATAAGCCACTCGTTTGATTACCTTAATCTTGTTGTTCAACCCTTCTGTAATGCCATTAGAAAAAGAAAAACTGAAAGCATTGGTAATTCCTTGTCTGTGCTTCTTGAAGAATCTCAATTTCTTTTTGAACCAGAAAGGCAGTCGGGGATCTAGTGTATCAAGTTCTTCAAAGAAACGCTTGGCGTCTCGATGAGTAAAGGCATATTTGAGAAACTGAACAGTATCGTAAGCAATGCGCAAGGTTGAATCATAGCTGAGTAATTCATCGACAATATCTGTTTGAGTTAATGGACGTTTGAACAGTGAATGATAGGGACGATGTTGACTATCAAGCTCAGAGGAATCTTTTAAGAGTAACTTCCAATACCGTTTGAGTCGACGATATTGCTTCTGTTCTAGCGGTGAGGAATGCCGAAAGGCATTCATTGTCTTTATCCGCAGTTGATTTAACGCTCGATTCATCTGTTGGACAATGTGGAATCGGTCAGTGACGAGTTGGGCATTTGGAAACACAGACTTGAGTAATTGATCATAGCTCGCATTCATGTCCATGACCAGGTACTTTACGTTTTCTCGAGCTTCTTTTGTGTAACGCATAAAGTGTCGGGTTAAGTGTGTTAACCGTCGGTCTTCAAGGACTTCAAGAATCTTGTTGGTTTCTCCATTAACACAAATAAAACTCATGGCTCCTTCACAAGATTTCATTGATTTGAATTCATCAATACATAAAATTTTTGGAAGAAATCGCCAGTTTGGAGAATAAGAAGTAGCTAGCTCTTCCATTAAGCGAAGAACCGTCACGTCTGAAACGAAATGTTTTTGGGCAATCTCTTTCCTAGAAACATTTTTCTTTAAATCAAGCATGATTTGGAGACAGAGCTGCTTCGATAAATGATGATGCTCTTCAACTAACTCTGTTTGAGCATGAAAAGTAGCGTGACACTCATGACAACGAAAGCGTGAACGTTTCAGCTCCAATAATGTCAAGCGACCATTAAAAACAGGTAATTGAGTATATGTCCGATGGTAACCGTTTTTGATGATCTGTCCTTGATTTTTAATGCCACAGTTTCTACAATGTGTAGGTATATACGTAAGTGTTGCTTTGATGACCTGAGCCTTAACACCTTTTGAATGACTGTATTCAAGCCAATCCTCTCCAAAGGAGAGATGTTTATCTGTTAGTCCAAGCAATAATCTGGTATTCTTATCCATAGAGGAACAACCTTTCTGATGATTTGTGGTTTTTGTCGATTTCATTTTATCAGTTTGTTGTTCCTTTTTTGTGTTTGAACACTCAAAAAAATGCTGGTGAGTTTTCCTTTAGGAATTTCCACCAACACAATATATTGTAGAACCAAAACAAATGAGTGTGGGGATTCCTGCACTCTTTTTTTATTTGAGTGTGTAAGATAGCTATTTTAAATTATTGCAAAAAATTGAGAATTTAGATAGTAACTGAGTATCTTTTTCTCGTTGATAGTGCGGTTATTTGGAGACGTATAAACTGATTCTACTTTTTGGTATTCTCTTTTTCCTTTACTTCTTTGAATAAGTTCGCTATTCTTACTATTATGGAAAAGTGTGAGGTTGAGGTGGAGAGATGAGTTTTTTTATTGATAATTTTTTCGTTATTATTTATATAGCCAATATCCTGTTGTCAGCAATCATTGTTTTTCGTGAGCGAAAACAGACGGCGCAAACATGGGCGTGGTTACTTGTGCTATTATTTGTTCCAATTGTTGGCTTCTTTCTCTATTTCTTCTTAGGTAGAGGAATTTCGAAAGATAAGATTTTTGATATGAAGATGCAGGCTAAAATCGGGATGAACGCCGAGATAGAAAATGAGAAAAAAGCGTTGCAGCGGGGCCTATTTCCGCATCCTCCAACAGGTGAGGTCGAACCCAAACAACTGATTTATATGTTGACGATGTTTGAAAGCTCTATGTATACAACGAACAATGATGTCGTTCTTTACACGGATGGTCGAGAAAAGTTTGATGCCTTAATTCAAGATATTAGAAATGCAAAAGACCATGTGCATATGGAGTACTACATCTACCGAGGTGATGCGTTAGGCAAGGAGCTACGTGCTGAATTAGTTGCTGCCGCGAAGCGTGGAGTCAAGGTTCGTTTACTGCTTGATGCGTGGGGCTCAACCCAAGTGAATATGAAGTTTTTTGAGGAATTGACGGCCGCAAGCGGTGAAGTAGCATTTTTCTTCCCGTTGTTTGTTCCCTATTTAAATCCGCGAATCAATTACCGCAATCATAGAAAAATTGTTGTGATTGATGGTATTATTGGCTATACCGGTGGGTTTAATGTCGGGGATGAGTATTTAGGAATCGTGAAGAAATTCGGCTATTGGAGAGATAATCATCTGCGTATTTGTGGTGATGCAGTATATAGCTTGCAAAATAGGTTCTTGATGGATTGGAATTCCCAGCATACAGAAGAGCTGAGCTATACAGAAGCCTATTTTCCGCCAATCACATCGGTTGGTAAAAAAGCCGTTCAGGTTGTGACAAGTGGTCCAGATTCTGAACATGAGCAGATTAAAATGGCTTATTTGAAGATGATTTCAATTGCTAAAAAGGAGATATTGATTCAAACGCCCTACTACATTCCGGATGAATCTATCCATGAAGCAATCAAGCTGGCGTTGCTGTCTGGTGTAAAAGTACGGATTCAGATTCCCAATAAACCGGATCATATGCTCGTTTATTGGGCGACATACTCCTTTGCAGCAGAGCTTTTAGAGTATGGAGCAATTATTGAAACCTATGAAAATGGTTTTATTCACGCGAAAACAATGATTGTTGACGGTGGTATTGTTTCTGTAGGTTCAGCAAACATCGATGTTCGTTCCTTCAGGCTCGATTTTGAAGTTAATACGATCATTTACGATGAAGAGTTTTCTGAAAAAGTCAGAGATTCTTTTTATGAAGATTCTCAAGTATCTCACTTGCTTACACAGGAAAAATACGATGCCAGAGGCTTTTGGATTAAGCTGAAAGAAGGTTTGGCACGTTTGATATCGCCATTATTATAAAGTCCCAGAAACGGAAATTCGTAATTGAATTTCCGTTTCTTTGTTATTTTATACAGTCAAACGCAGCATCGGCGGAAAAGTTGAGGTAATTTGATTCTCAAGCACAAGGCTTAATGTTAAAATGAATTTGATTCAAATGATTTGGAGGATTGTGGAGAAAATGAAAACGAAATTATTCATTCTTTTTAGTTTTGTCAGTGTGTTGATGTTATCTGGCTGTGCTAGCTGGATAGACCGAGGTGAATCGATCACAGCTGTCGGTTCTTCTGCCTTGCAGCCGTTAGTTGAAACTGCAAGTGAAGCGTATCAAAGTAAGTATCCTGGGAAATTCGTCAATGTTCAGGGAGGCGGAAGTGGAACAGGATTGAGCCAGGTTCAAACTGGTGCCGTGGAGATTGGCAATTCTGATTTATTTGCTGAGGAGAAGAGCGGAATCAACGCAGATAAACTGGTCGATCATAAAGTTGCAGTAGCTGGGATCACCCCAATTGTAAACAAAGGCGTGGGTGTGACAGATATTTCGTTAGAAAATTTAAGAAAGATTTTTCTTGGTGAAATTACGAACTGGAGCGAAGTAGGCGGTAAGGATATTAAGATCGTCATATTGAATCGCGCTTCCGGAAGTGGAACACGTGCGACCTTTGAAAAATGGGTACTGGATGGAAAAACGGCTATTCGTGCACAGGAACAAGATTCTAGCGGGATGGTCCGCTCAATTGTATCAGATACACCGGGAGCTATTAGCTACACAGCATTTTCCTATGTAAGTAAAGATGTAGCCACCTTGAAAATAGATGGTGTAGAACCTACAGATGAGAACGTAACAACGAATGATTGGAAAGTTTGGTCTTATGAACATATGTATACCTTAGGGGAACCCAAAGAGCTGACAAAAGACTTTTTGGCGTTTATGCTTTCTGACCAAGTACAAGGAGAAATTATTGAGCAACTTGGTTATATTCCTGTATCAAATATGAAGGTAGAGCGGGATTGGGAAGGAAATCTTATCAATCAGTAACGCCTTTACACAAAATTTACAAACTTAACTCAACATTTACATGTTATTAAACGCAAATTGAAATTTAACGCGTAGACTTAAACCTATCTGAACTATTGCTCAAGGAGGAGTTTTTTTTGGAAGATGTGCAAAAACAATTACTGACAAAATCTAAACGGGCAAAAATGGAACAAAGAGGGAAATTGATCAGCTTTGTCTGTATCGCTCTCATCGTTCTGGTTGTCCTTTCCATTTTCTACTTTGTAGCCAGCAAAGGCTTGGCCACATTTTTTGTAGATAAGATAAATGTTTTTGATTTTCTGTTTGGGACGGATTGGAATCCAAGTGAAGCAGGATCAAATGGCAAACCATTAGTAGGAGCGCTTCCGATGATTGCCGGATCATTTATTGTTACATTTCTATCTGCAATCGTTGCAACACCTTTCGCTATTGGAGCGGCGGTCTTTATGACTGAAATCTCTCCTAAAAAAGGATCAAAAATTCTGCAACCAGTAATTGAGTTGTTAGTAGGGATTCCTTCCGTAGTATACGGTTTTATTGGTTTGACAGTCATCGTACCTTTCGTTCGTTCGATTTTTGGAGGAACAGGTTTTGGTATCTTGGCGGGGACATTCGTACTTTTTGTCATGATTCTTCCAACGGTTACAACGATGACGGTGGATGCGCTAAAATCTGTCCCACGTCATTACAGAGAAGCGTCGCTGGCTCTAGGTGCGACTCGTTGGCAGACAATCTACAAGGTTGTTCTCAGAGCTGCCGTTCCCGGGATTCTGACAGCAGTAGTATTCGGTATGGCAAGAGCCTTTGGTGAAGCGTTGGCTATTCAAATGGTTATCGGAAATGCAGCTGTAATGCCAACAGGAATGACAACACCAGCATCTACATTGACAAGTATTTTGACAATGGGAATCGGGAATACAATCATGGGCACGGTAGAAAATAATGTATTGTGGTCTCTGGCGTTGATTTTGCTATTGATGTCATTGCTGTTTAATGTTGTTATTCGAATTATAGGCAAGAGAGGGGCGCTGAAATAATGAATGCGAAAAAAGCGGATAAGGTAGCTACGAGCGTACTCTATGGAGTATCGGGTATTATTGTTTTAATTTTAGCTGCCTTGTTAGGATATATTTTACTTCGAGGTATTCCTCATATCTCTTGGGATTTTCTGACGAAGCCATCGAAAGCCTATCAAGCAGGTGGTGGTATCGGAATTCAATTATTTAACTCTATCTATTTGTTGTTCATCACTATGCTTATCAGCTTACCTATTTCTCTAGGTGCAGGGATTTATTTATCTGAATATGCGAAGAAAAATTGGTTGACTGATGTGATTCGTACATCCATTGAAATCCTGAGTTCCCTACCTTCTGTTGTCGTTGGTTTGTTCGGATTTCTGATTTTTGTTGTACAAATCGGATATGGCTTTTCAATCATTTCCGGCGCATTGGCACTGACTTTTTTCAATCTGCCATTGTTGACAAGAAATGTAGAGGAATCGTTAAAAGCGGTTCATTTTACACAACGTGAGGCTGGACTGGCATTAGGACTGTCTCGATGGGAAACCGTTAAAAAGGTAATCATACCTGAAGCGATGCCTGGTATTTTGACAGGAGTCATCTTAAGTTCCGGGCGTATTTTTGGTGAAGCGGCTGCCCTGATTTACACAGCAGGCCAAAGCGCACCAGCTTTAGACTTTAGCAACTGGAATCCATTGAGCGTATCCAGTCCAATCAGTATTTTCAGACAGGCGGAAACCTTGGCAGTTCATATTTGGAAAGTGAATACAGAAGGAACGATGCCGGATGGACCGGCAGTGTCAGCAGGTGCTTCTGCTGTTCTGATCATTGTGGTTCTTCTATTCAACTTCGGTGCCCGTTTCATTGGTAACCGTCTGCATAAGCGATTGACATCAGCCTAACGTTAGGGGTAAACATTATGAAAGAATATAATTTGAATGATACAAATATTATACAATTGGATCCTGAAAAGACACCTGTTGCTCTTCATACTGAAGATCTGCATGTCTGGTATGGGGACAATGAAGCAATAAAGGGCGTTGATTTGCAATTTGAAAAAAGCAAGATCACTGCTTTGATTGGACCATCTGGTTGTGGAAAGTCAACGTATCTTCGTTCATTGAACCGAATGAACGATAGCATAGCTAACACAAAAATAACCGGTAAAATCATGTACAAGGGTGTAGATGTAAACAGCAAGCAGGTCGATGTTTATGAAATGCGCAAGCGTATCGGCATGGTGTTTCAACGGCCAAATCCGTTCAGTAAATCCATTTATGAGAATATCACCTTTGCGTTGAAGCAGCATGGAGAAAAAGATAAGAACAAACTGGATGAAATTGTAGAAACTAGCTTGAAGCAAGCTGCTTTATGGGACCAGGTGAAAGACAATCTGTCTAAAAGTGCATTGGCTCTTTCTGGGGGACAGCAGCAAAGGCTATGTATAGCTCGAGCGATTGCGATGAAGCCGGATATCTTGCTTTTGGATGAACCAGCCAGCGCGTTAGACCCAATTTCAACCGGTAAGGTGGAAGAAACATTGGTCAGCTTGAAGGATGATTACACGATCATTATTGTAACGCATAACATGCAACAAGCAGCGCGTATCAGTGACCATACTGCATTTTTCTATTTAGGAAAAGTGATTGAATATGACGAAACACGTAAAATCTTTACACGACCAAAAATACAGGCGACAGAAGATTATGTTTCCGGGCATTTTGGTTAGGAGGAAAATGATGGCAAAAGAGATTATTTCATCAAAAGATCTGCATTTATATTATGGAAAGAAAGAAGCGTTGAAAGGGATCGATCTTTCAATCAATCAAGGAGAAATCACTGCAATGATCGGACCATCCGGCTGTGGGAAATCCACCTATCTTCGTTCACTGAATCGAATGAACGATTTGATTCCGGGAGTGACGATTACTGGAAGCGTGATGTACAAAGGCAAAGATATCTATGGTCCTAAAACGGATACTGTTGAGCTGCGTAAAGAAATCGGCATGGTTTTCCAACAACCCAACCCGTTCCCGTTCTCCATTTATGAAAATGTTGTTTATGGATTGAGATTGAAGGGTGAAAAGGACAAACAGGTCATGGACGAAGTAGTAGAGACGCGTTTGAAGGCTGCTTCAGTCTGGGATGATGTGAAAGACAAGCTGCATAAGAGTGCGCTATCACTCTCAGGTGGACAACAGCAACGTGTATGTATTGCACGGGTATTAGCTGTCGATCCGGAAATTATTTTATTGGATGAACCAACTAGTGCCTTAGACCCGATTTCCAGTGGAAAAATAGAAAATATGCTGTTAACACTGAAAGAACAATATACAATGATTATGGTGACCCATAATATGTCTCAGGCGTCACGTATATCTGATAAAACGGCTTTCTTTTTACAGGGTGAACTGATAGAATTTAATGATACGAAGAAAATCTTTTTAAATCCGAAAAAGCAGGAAACAGAAGATTATATTTCTGGAAAATTCGGTTGATCGCTTTATCCTTGCTGTTTGTATTGTTGTGAAAGATACTTGCTACTGCAAGTAGAGCAATAGGTAAGGATTGAGAGTAAGATAAAAACTTCATACTTAAAAGATTTGAGGAGGAAGGTATATGATGTTGCGTAGCCAATTTGAAGAAGAATTACTAAATCTGCACAATCAGTTTTATGAAATGGGAATGATGGTGAGTAGTGCTGTCCATAAATCTGTTCGTGCCTATATTGATCACGACAAGCATATTGCAAATGAAGTGATTGAGCGCGATACAGAAATTAATGATATGGAAGTAGCGCTTGAAAAGAAAAGTTTTGAGATGATTGCGTTGCAGCAGCCAGTAACGACGGACTTGCGAATGATTATCACTGTGTTAAAAGCCAGTTCTGATTTAGAACGAATGGCTGATCATGCTGTGTCCATTTCTAAATCAACGATTCGATTAAAAGGGGAGACCAGAATCCCTGAAATAGAAAAAGAAATTTCGGACATGTCTGATTATGTGAAGAAAATGGTTGATAATGTATTGATTGCTTATGTAAAAACGGATGAAAAAGATGCGCGAATGATAGCAAAAATGGATGACCGTGTGAATGAGTACTTCAATAGTATCTATAATAATTCCATTGAAAGTATGAAATCGAATCCGGAGACAGTGATTAGTGGTACGGATTATCTTCACGTGGCGACTTATTTGGAACGCATTGGGGATTATGTCACGAATATTTGTGAGTGGATCGTTTATCTAGCTACAGGAAAAATCACTGAGCTGAACACAAATCACAACGAATAAATAGAACTAGCAGAAGATAGGAAACCGAAAACAAGCGGTTTTCTATCTTCTGTTTTTTACTATTGCTATAAAAGAGGCATCAGTTGACGAAATGGGCAATACTAAATAAGATAAAAGCATAAACACTGGTTTTTTTGAGGCTGTCCTTGAGAACGAGTTAAAATTCATTCTTAAGTCCTATGACAAAAAACGAAAAAGAAGGCATAATAATACATGTAAGGAAAACACCTTAGGGTGAAAAATTTGCTAAGGAGGCAATTTCCATGAAAGAAAGAGAACGAGTATTGGATTTAGTAAAAAAAGGAATCCTGACATCGGAGGAAGCCTTGGTCCTATTAGAAAATCTGGCAACTGAAAAAGATGAGAAACAAATCAAAAAGGCTGCCGATGAAGTAGATGTAACAACGACAACTGTTGATTCAAAAGAAAAAGATGCGGTAGCTGATTTAGTAGACGAGCTGGAAGCACATGAAAAAACTGTACATACAGAAAAAAGTGCGGCTGACTCATTCGAAGAACAAGCAAAAGAAAGCTCCGAAGCAGATCGTAAAAATCTTGAAAAGATTTTGGATGATTTAGCAACAAAAGCGAATCATACATCTGTTGAGCTAGATGAGATCAATGCTGAAATCGTAGGAATCAAAGAAGAAATCAAAGAAACACAAGAATCTCTGATGGAACTTAATACCAAAGAAGAATTGGGTGAGCTTTCAGAAGAAGAGCGTGAAACACGGGCTACATTAGAAGAAGAATTGAAAAACTTGGAAGATGCTTTGGCAGATCAAAACCAAGAAAAAATTGCATTAGAAGCAGAATTGAAAAATATTCGTAAAGAACAATGGTCTGAAACAAAAGATCATGTCACTTCTAAATTTGATATTCCAGATGACTGGAAAGATCAAGCAACAGATACCTTGAACCAGGTTGGGGAAAAAATGAGTGAAGCCGGCTCACAATTAGGCTCATTCTTGAAGAAAACATTCAGCACGATTAGTGATACAGTGAATGATAATGTGGAATGGAAGGATATCAATTTCCGAGTACCTGGTGTAGCTACAACCAAATTCGATCATGAATTCAATTATCCAGATGTTGAAGCAAGCTTGATCGATGTAAAAGTAGCAAACGGCAACATTGTTTTCAAAACTTGGGACAAAGAAGATTTGAAAGTTGAAGGGAAAATCAAGCTTTATGGCAAGATGGATGCAGATACACCGTTAGAAGCATTCCTTGAAAGAAGTCAAATTGATGTGGATGAAGAAGTTATTTCATTCCAAATCCCTAACAAGCGTGTAAGAGCTGATTTGGTATTCTACTTACCAGCACGTACGTACGACCATGTATCAGTTAAATTATTGAATGGCAATATCAATGTTGAAGAGCTGAAAGCGAAAGATGTTTACACAAAATCAACGAACGGCTCAATCACATTTAACTCAATTGATGCAACGATGCTTGAAGTCGAAGGTGTCAATGGAGATATCAAGATTATCAAAGGTGAGATTCTTGATAACGTAATCGAAACTGTAAATGGTACGGTTACTGTACTGGCAACACCACAAAATATGTCTGTCTCTTTAATCAATGGTGATGTTCGAATCACTGCGAAAGAAGATACATTAAGAAAGATCGAAGCAAGCTCTGTTAACGGAAATGTGAAAATTGCATTACCTGAAACCATTGGTGCAGAGGGAACTGTTAAAACAAGCTTAGGAAGTATCAATAGTCGCTTGTCAGATTACGAAGTGATTCGTGAGAAGAAAGATCGGACCAATCAATTGCTTCAATTCCGACGCGTGAATGATGAAAAAATGGCGCAGATCAATGCATCTACAACAACAGGAAACATTTATTTGAAAGACACAGACAAATAAGTGTGTAGAACGAGATCTCGCTAAAGGTGGATAGCTCCAAGAAATAGAATGGATAATCTGAAAATGGTTTATCACAATTTTAAGAACATCCATTCTATTTCTGAAAGAGCTGTATTCTTTAATCAAATGAAAAAACTACTTAGAGTAAGAGGTGAAATTAACATGAAAAAAAGATTGGCTAAATCTCCTGATAACATAGTACTGACTGGTTCATTAGCTGGTATTGCAGAATGGCTTGGTATCGATCCTACAATCGTTCGTGTATTGTTTGTGATCATCAGCTTCTTCTCAGCTGCGTTCCCTGGCTTCTTGGTATACATCATTTTGGCTATCGTAATGCCTTCTGGCCGAAAGAACAGAAGAAACCACAACCCATATGACAATTACAATCAAAATACTAGAAATGAGAACCCGTATAAAGCACAGCGAAAACAAGCAGAAAAAGTTGACGACGAAGACTGGAGTGACTTTTAATGACCTACTTTCAACGTCTGGTCGTTAACACTCTGACGTTCGTTTCTCTGGCAGTGATTTTCCCAGATATGATTCATGTAAAAAGTTTGGGGATAGCTATTGTCGCAGCGTTCGTTTTATCTGTACTGAACATGCTTGTGAAGCCAATATTGACCCTTTTATCATTACCATTTACTCTGATAACATTTGGTTTGTTCAGCTTTGTAGTGAATGCGATGATTTTGAAGATGACCTCCTTCTTTGTGGGAGAGATGAATTTTGGTTTTTCCGGCTTTGGGGCAGCGATTCTGATGGCTGTCATCATGTCCCTTGTGAATGCAGTAGTTAGTGAACACAATTTGAACAAAGAAGAATAGATAGACAGCCGGTATTTAGCCGGTCTGCCTATCTATTTTTTTATAGAAAACAGGTGATAATCTGTTGTTCGTTGCAAATAAACATGAAGAATGTTAATAAAATCGATTTGTTCTTTAGAAAAAGAATCGATTGTTTGGACAGAAGTAGGGATCAGTTCTTTTCCAAGCTTATGCAAGGTCCGCTTATTTCTCGTTAAAAGTGCAGGGAAATTTTTTTCTATGACAACAAGACCTTGGTAAATTAGGTAACATTTCTGCCCGTCTACACTTGGGAGCCACAAAGCATGCCATTCTTTCTGACTGATTGGATGAAGCAATAGTTGGGAATGTTTTTGAAAAAAAAGATGAACCATGGTTAAATCATCCCGCCATTGAGCCGCTTGGATGAAGTGCAGATTTTCAGAGAATTCCAGCATCTTAGAGGTTATTCGCTTTTCGAGCTGCTCAGAATCACCTGTAAATGCCTGAAGGAGCTCTGCTAATACGACTTCTTTATTTTCAGGTTCTGTTGGCTGTGCATAGAGCTGTTGCCATAAATCATTTGGTTTGAGTGCATAAAGTTTATCGAGTATGTCTTTGATTTCCGGCAATTTCCGATAGACTGTGTAGGGACCAAAGGAATAGTTCCCCGAAGGCAAGGTAGTGATAGACAGGCTAAGCCTCATTTTCTCTACTGAAATATTCATATAGCTGTAGCGTTCAAAGGCATTCATTTGGCGATTATACATGGGTCGATGTTGTTGAATCAACCGGCATTCGAGAAGCAAGGCATCTAGCTCAGTCTCTGTTTGAATGGTATCAAATGTTGCTAGGTGCAGAAGCATTCTCTTGGTTTTCGACGAATGGCTTTTGTTGTTGATAAAGTAGCTGCTGACACGTTCTTTTAGTTTTTTTGCTTTCCCTATATAAAGAATCGTTCCCGTCTTGTCTCGCATGAGATAAACGCCTGGAGATAGAGGCAAAGACCGTGCTTTTATTTTCAGTTTTTCGTTCATCATATAGTACACTCGATTTCTATAAAAGTACCATAAGTATACATTGCACAGTAAAATAGTCAAGATAGCCATATTTGTGAGGGAAAAAGGAATAAGTGTAGAAACTTACTGTCTGAAATGATAAAATAAAGCGGAGACAGGAAAGGAATGAGTCAGGTTTTATGTCAGAAACAGTGAAAATACGTCAGTTGGTGGAAAAGCTTTCTTTGGAGACCGTGTTCGCCACAGAAGAGGCATTAGATAAAGAAATTACGACAGGAGATATTTCGCGTCCCGGTCTTGAGTTGACTGGTTATTTCAGCTACTATTCTCATGATCGGTTACAACTGTTTGGAAATAAAGAAATTGCATTTGCTGAGCGAATGATCCCGGAAGAACGTCTGTTAGTCATGCGTCGCATGTGTTCAGATGATACGCCGGCATTTATTATTTCACGTGGGCTTGATGTGCCAGAAGAAATGATCCAGGCAGCGAAGGAAAAAAGTCTGGCTATTTTACGTTCGCCAATTTCAACTTCTCGTTTATTAGGGGAGATATCTAGTTTTCTTGATGATCAGTTGGCTACCCGTACCAGTGTTCACGGAGTGCTAGTGGATGTTTATGGGTTGGGCGTACTGATTCAGGGAGACAGTGGAATTGGAAAAAGTGAAACGGCTCTTGAGCTGATTCAAAGAGGGCATCGATTGATCGCTGATGATCGAGTAGATGTTCATCAACAGGATGAACTGACGTTGATAGGTGAGCCACCAAAAATTCTGCAACATTTGATTGAAATCCGAGGAATAGGTATTATAGATGTAATGAATCTTTTTGGTGCGAGTGCCGTAAGAGGTTCAATGCAAGTTCAATTAGTTGTTTATCTAGAAGCCTGGGCAAAGAACAAACAATATGATCGTCTAGGCAGTGATGATGCGGTAGTAGAAATCGGAAATGTGGATGTGCCGCAAATCCGAATTCCAGTAAAAACCGGTCGAAATGTAGCGATCATTATTGAAGTTGCCGCAATGAACTTTCGTGCGAAAAGCATGGGGTACGACGCAACACAGGAATTTGAAAATAGACTAACCCAATTAATTGAAGAAAATTCAGGAATGTAGGTGGAGTAGTCATGCTGGCTCAAGTTAGCCCAATCGCTTTTCGTTTGTTCGGGATTTCTGTCTATTGGTATGCAGTAATCATTGTTTCGGGGATTATTTTAGCTGTGTGGCTAAGTAGTAGAGAAGCTGTACGTGTTGGTCTGAAATCAGATGATGTTATTGATTTCATGATTTGGGGATTGCCTAGTGCAATCATCGGCGCCAGGTTGTACTATGTTGCTTTTGAATGGCAGGATTATATAGAGAATCCAATTGATATTTTTCTGACCAGAAATGGTGGTTTAGCGATTTATGGGGGACTAATTGGCGGAGGAATCGCCTTACTGTTGTTCACCCGACATCATTTCATTTCTACATGGACCTTTTTGGACATTGCTGCGCCAAGTGTCATATTAGCGCAAGCAATCGGCCGTTGGGGGAATTTTATGAATCATGAGGCTTACGGCCCTGATACAACTAGGAATTTTCTGGAGAGTCTTCATTTGCCCAATTTCATTATTGACAATATGGAGATCGATGGTATTTTCCGACAACCAACTTTTCTATATGAATCGGCTTGGAACGTACTCGGATTCATTGTGTTAGTCCTTCTTCGTAGGAAAGAGAACTTTCTGAAAGAGGGTGAAGTCTTTCTATTGTATATTATCTGGTATTCGTTTGGGCGCTTCTTTATTGAAGGCCTGCGAACAGATAGTTTGTATATTTTTGGGTTACTTCGTGTGTCACAACTACTCTCGCTTGTACTGTTTTTCGGTGCGATAGTGGTTTTGTTTATTCGAAGAAAGAATCCAAAAATCGCTTTTTATAACAGAAATCAAAAGCGTGTAGAAAGAAACAAAACGACATAGCTGAGCAATAAATGACGTATTCATTTTAGGAGGAGACAGACATAATGAAACAAAAAATAGCTGTTTTAGGTCCGGGTTCATGGGGGACTGCACTGGCACAGGTTTTAGCAGAAAATGGACATGACGTTCGTATCTGGGGGAATGTAGAAGAGCAGATCGATGAAATCAATCAATTTCACACAAATAAGCGCTATCTTCCAGATTTGGTTCTACCTGAATCAATCAAAGGAACGAAAACAATGGAAGAATGTATTGATCAGGTTGATGCAGTTTTATTCGTTGTTCCTACGAAAGCAATGCGTTCGGTAGCAAAAGAGTTTACTGCATTATGCAAAAATCAACCGTTGATCATTCATGCTTCAAAAGGCTTGGAGCAAGGAACGCATAAACGTATTTCAGAGGTATTAATGGAAGAGATTCCTGCAGATAAACGCAAAGGTGTAGTAGTACTCTCTGGCCCAAGCCACGCAGAAGAAGTGGCTGTTCATGATATCACAACAATAACGGCAGCTAGTGAAGTGCTTGAAAATGCAGAATATGTGCAGAATTTATTCATGAATAACTATTTTAGGATTTATACAAATGAGGATGTCGTTGGTGTTGAAACTGGTGCGGCGTTGAAAAATATCATCGCGTTAGGTGCCGGTGCAATCCATGGCCTTGGTTTTGGCGATAATGCCAAAGCAGCGATCATGACACGTGGTCTGGCTGAAATCAGCCGCCTCGGTGTTGCAATGGGTGCTAATCCGTTGACCTTCATTGGGTTGAGCGGTGTAGGAGACCTTATTGTGACCTGTACAAGTGTCCATTCACGTAATTGGCGAGCTGGGAATCTTTTAGGTGAAGGCCATGATTTGGATGAAGTACTGGAAAATATGGGCATGATCGTCGAAGGTGTCTCGACAACGAAAGCTGCTTATGAATTGGCAGAACAAATGAATATTGAAATGCCAATTACAGAAGCCATTTACCAAGTCCTTTATGAGAAAAAAGATGTGAAACAAGCAGCAAAAGATATTATGCTAAGAGATGGGAAGACAGAAAATGAATTCTAAAGGAGAAAGCAAAATGAAAGTAAAAAAGGCAATCATTCCTGCGGCGGGGTTAGGAACAAGATTTTTACCTGCTACAAAGGCAATGGCAAAGGAAATGCTTCCGATTGTAGACAAACCAACGATTCAGTTTATTGTTGAAGAAGCTTTAGCCTCCGGTATTGAAGATATTTTAATTGTTACTGGGAAAGCAAAACGGCCAATCGAAGATCATTTTGATTCAAATATCGAGTTGGAAACAAACTTAAAAGAAAAGAATAAGACGGAATTGCTAAAGCTTGTTGAAGAAACAACAGATGTAAATCTGCATTTTATTCGTCAATCTCATCCAAAAGGCTTGGGTCATGCTGTTTTACAGGCGAAAGCTTTTGTCGGTAATGAGCCATTTATCGTAATGCTGGGTGATGACATCATGGAAGACAAGATTCCATTATCTAAGCAATTGATCAATGATTATGAAAAAACACATGCAGCGACACTTGCAGTAATGGAAGTGCCACATGAAGAAACATCAAAATATGGGATCATCAATCCAGAAACAGAAGTGAGCAAAGGCCTCTATAATGTGAAGAATTTTGTTGAAAAACCAAATCCAGAAGATGCACCAAGTGATTTGGCAATCATCGGTCGATACTTGTTGACACCGGAAATCTTCAATATTTTAGAAAATCAAGCACCTGGTGCGGGTGGAGAAATTCAGTTGACTGATGCGATCGATACATTGAACAAAACGCAGAGAGTATTTGCAAGAACCTTTACGGGACAACGGTTTGATGTTGGTGACAAGTTTGGCTTTATGAAAACAAGTATTGAATATGGCTTGACACACCCAGAGGTCAAAGATAATCTTAAAGCCTATTTGATTGAGCTTGGTCAGCAGTTGAAGGCAGAGCAAGAACAGGTAGCGAAGGAAAAAAATAGTTAAGTAAACTGGCATCTTTTGTGATGTAGAGTCTGGGACAAGAACAAAATCCCAGGCTTTTCCTTTATTGGTGTAAAAAAAGTGACAAGTTTTTCAGTAGAGAGAAACGCAGTAAATTGGTATAATTATTTCAGGTAAACGAGAGAGGATTTCGTTTGATTATCTACAGTAGTGGGACCATCCTATGGAATGGTTTGAAATCACTTGGCTTGATATGAGACAGTTGAATCAATAGGTTGATGAATTCCTTGCAACGAAGTTTTTAGCAACGCTGTTAGGAAAGAGGCTCATGATGAAACATTTGTAGAAAAACACATCAAATGTTATTCTAATTAAAATGGATGTTGAAAGGAGAAATGATATGACAGGTGGAGAAATTGCAGGGCTGATTGCAGCTTCGGCATTTGCTGTGTTGGTTGTGTTCATTGCCTTGGTCCTATGGAAAATTTCCAAGACCGTTGATCAGGTAACTAAAACAGTAGACAAAGCAAACAAAACGATTTCGGTTGTTACAAATGATGTAGACATTTTGACAAAACAGGTAGAGGGACTGCTTGTGAAGAGTAACGATCTTCTGAATGATGTCAATCAAAAGGTAGCAACCATTGATCCTTTATTCCATGCAGTAGCTGATTTAAGTGACAGTGTTTCTGAGCTGAATCATTCCAGTAAAAATCTGGTGAGTAAGATTGGCTCAGCTGGAAAAGCAACTTCTAAAGCAGGAGTAGTTGGAAAAGTAGGCGGCGCCGCTTTTCGAGCAATGCGTTCAAAAAATAAATAGTATATAAAACTTGGAGGAATGATCAAATGGCAAAGAAAAGTAGATTTCTATTAGGAGCAGTTATCGGCGGAACAGCCGCCGCAGTTGCAGCTTTGTTATTGGCACCAAAATCCGGAAAAGAGTTACGAAAGGATTTGGCTGAGCAAGCAGATCAATTCAAAGATAAAGCATCTGATTACACAGAGTATGCAAAAGAAAAAGGCGATGAGCTATCTTCTATTGCAAAGGATAAAGCAGATTCTTTTGGTGGACAAGCAAGTGGTTTAGCTGGAAATATCAAGGAGCGCTCAAAAGATTCATTTAATCGAGCACAGGATGTTTCCGGATCAGTACTTGAAACACTGCGTAAACAGACGGATGATCTCTCCAGTCGTTTTAAGAAAACTAAAAATGAATTATCTGATGAAATGGATGAGTTTGCAGATATAGCAGAAGATACTTCAGATGATATTTTTATCGATGTTAAAGATTCTGCTGAAAAGGCAAAAGAGATTGTTTCAGAAGGTAAGGCAGAAGCAAAAGCTGCAACTGCTGATGTACCTGAGAAAGTAGAAGAAGCTAAAAAAGATATTAAAAATGCGGCAGATGAAGTTGTGAAGTAAGTAAATAGTAATAAAGAAACAGCTAGTTGGAAACCAAGGTTTCCAACTAGCTGTTTGTGTTTATCCAAGTATTTGCAGTTCTTTTGGTGTTTTAGTAAAGGCTTCACAGCCGTTTGCTGTCACATGAACACAATCTTCGATACGGACACCGACTTTCCCAGGGATATAAATACCAGGTTCCATAGAGAAGCACATCCCTTGTTCAATCACTAGGTCGTTTCCTGTGATTAAGGAAGGAAATTCATGCACAGTTGTGCCGATCCCGTGTCCTAAGCGATGATTGAAGTATTCACCATAGCCAGCTTCTTCAATTATTGAACGAGCGATTTGATCAAGTTCACCTGCTGTTATTCCTGGTTTAACAGCTGCTGTAGCCGCTAACTGTGCCTCAAGGACAATGGCATAGATTTCTTTCTGGAAGGCTGTAGGCTCTTGATAAGCGACAGTTCGAGTTGCATCACTGCAATACCCTTTCCAAACAACACCTAAATCAAACAGGACAAGGTCGCCGGAAGTCACTGTTGCTGCTCCTGGTGTACCATGCGGACTGGCGGCATTTTTTCCTGTCAATACAAGGGTGTCAAAGCTCATGGAGCGGACGCCTTTTCGTTTTAATTGATATTCGATTTCAGCAATGATTTCTTGTTCAGCAGCCCCTTCAGCAACCGCTTGAAATCCAATTTCGAAAGCGACATCTGCCCAATTACCAGCTTCAAGTAGGAGATTGATCTCAGCTTCTGTTTTAATCAATTGAAGCTTTTCAACGATAGGTGTTGCATTTGTTGAAATATCTGCAGCTGGGAAGTAGAAGCGAAGTGCTTCAAAACGAGCAATAGATAAGTATTCTTTTTCTGTAGCTATACGCTTGGGGAGGCCATTTTTTTTGATGTGCTGAGCGATTTTTTCCCATGGATTTTCTCCATCCATGTACCCATAAACTGGATAATCCCACATACTGTTTTGTGCATCCTCAACTTCAAGAGCCGGAGTAAAAAGAAATGGTTCACTTTCTAAAGAAATGAAGAGCGCCAACACACGCTCATGGGGATCACTCTCGTAACCGGAAAAATAGGCAATATGATGAGGATCGCTAATATATGTAAGATCGATTTTTTCCTCTTTCATCCATTGTTTTAGTTCATTGATTTTTTGTTGATTCATGACCATCCTTCTTTCTATATGAAGCTGCAAATTTGTTTTATTTATCATACCATGAAAATCAGTTTTTTTCCTTTTGAAAATAGAAATGCTAAATTTCATGAAAATGGTATAAAAACGGTTGCAAAATAAATTTAACTCTGCTATCCTAGATAAGAAATGTAAATGAAGTTTTCTGAAAACGAAAACTAATATAAATTCTAGGAGAGAAACCATGGAAAAACAAACGATTACAATTTATGATGTTGCTCGTGAAGCAGATGTATCAATGGCAACCGTTTCCCGCGTAGTGAATGGTAATCCAAACGTTAAGCCGGCAACCAGAAAGAAAGTACTGGAAGTCATTGACCGCTTGGATTATCGCCCAAATGCTGTTGCTCGAGGACTGGCAAGTAAGAAAACAACAACTGTCGGAGTGATTATTCCTGATGTCAGCAATATCTTTTTCTCTTCATTGGCAAGAGGGATCGATGATGTTGCAACAATGTATAAATACAATATTATTCTAGCGAACTCTGATGGAAATGATCAGAAGGAAGTCAATGTGTTGAATAACCTGCTTGCGAAGCAAGTGGATGGCATCATTTTTATGGGACACCATATCACTGATGAGATCCGTGGTGAATTCTCACGTTCTAAAACACCTGTCGTTTTAGCTGGTTCTATTGATCCTGATGAGCAGGTTGGTAGTGTAAACATTGATTATAGTGCTGCAACAAAAGATGCAACAGATATTCTTGCTAAAAATGGCAATAAGAAAATTGCGTTTATCAGCGGTGCATTGATCGATCCTATCAATGGCAAAAATAGAATGAGCGGCTACAAAGAAGCTCTTTCAGAAAATGGTCTGACTTACAGTGAAGGCTTGATTTTCGAAGCAGAATACCGATTTAAGGATGGTATCAATCTTGCTGAACGGATTCGTAACAGTGGAGCGACTGCTGCTGTTGTTACAGATGATGAATTGGCGATTGGCTTGCTAGATGGCATGCTGGATGCCGGTGTCAAAGTACCGGAAGAGTTTGAGATCATCACAAGTAATAATTCATTACTGACAGATGTTGCTCGTCCAAAGCTTACAAGTGTGACTCAGCCTTTATATGATATTGGTGCAGTAGCGATGCGTCTACTGACTAAATTGATGAATAAAGAAGAAATCGAAGATAAAACTGTTGTGCTTCCTTATGGTATTGAGAAAAAGGGTTCAACGAAGTAATATAGATGGACATTCTGCTTGCAAGAGCTGGATGTCTATTTTATATGGAATAGAGTAAAAAAAAGGAGCAGACGGATATCTGCTCCTTTTTTTGCTAGTCTGATGGTGTTGGTTCAACCGACCCTTGAGGTGTTTCTTCTTCTGAGGTGTCGCCACCATTATTGTTTTCTTCAGGAGGTGTTTCATTGTTGTTATTTTCATTATTATTGTTGTTATCTGTGTCAGTGTTTGGATCTGGCTCTGGATCTGTATTGGTATTTCCACCAGCAGTTCCCGTATTGTTGCTATTATTGTTACTGTTGTTATTGTTATTTGTATTCGAACTTCCTGATCTAGATGAACCAGATGAACCGGAAGAGCTTGCTGGTTTAGTAGAGAGATACTTACTCCAATACGCTTGGTAATTGGCATCTGTTCCACCATAACCAAATTTATACTGACTATCTGCCGGCCCATTTTTAGCAAAATAAGAAACAACTGTTCCGCCGGAAACACTGTATCGAATATTGTTGTATGTGAAGCCACCGTCTTTATCGCCCGTTAGTTTAGATACATTGGCTTGGATGACGTCATCTGTAAGTGTGAAGCGTTCCTCTGCATTGAATAAATCTGGTCTGACCGTATAGATGGCATTCGTCAGATAGGCAAGGTACGTGCTGTTTTGAATACCGCTGTCGGGACTCATTATACTATTTTCATCGTAACCGCTCCAAGAGCTGATGGTGATGCTAGGGTTGGAGACTACCAGCCAAGCATCTCTATAATCATTTGTCGTACCGGTTTTCCCTACGAAGTCTACGCTTGCCAGTTGCGGGTTCAAACCGGTAATCACGTCTTTGAAAGGTGTCGTGATTTTAGAATCCAGTACGGAACGCATCAAATCATTCATAATTGATGCTGTTGCAGGAGAATATACCTGTACGGGTGTTTCTTGATGCTGATAAATGACATTTCCGTCATTGTCGATGATTTTTTCGATCATATAACCTTTTTGGTAGACGCCGCCGTTGGCAAGTGCTTGGAAACCATTTGTTTGTGTATAAACAGATGCTTCCACAGAGCCTAGAGGTGCCGATTCATAGGACCAGCGTTCATCCGCAGGATAGTTCATCTTGCTTAAATAATTATTATAAGAGAAGTTGTCGTCACCCATTTGTTCCTTCATTGCATTATTTAAATTGACGACTGGAATATTGTAGGACCATTCCAGTGAAGTACGGACAGTGTCAAAGGTGTTTGTTCCTGCATTTGTTGCATTTTCAAGCACGCCACCCGTTTTATACTTCGTTGGATAATTGGCCAGTCGGCTTTCCGAACCGATCATTCCCTGATCGATTGCCGGACCATAAACCGAAATCGGTTTGATTGTCGATCCTACCTGACGCTCTGTATCGAACGCATGGTTATTTTGATTGATATCGTAATTACGCCCAGCTACGAAGCCGATGATTTTACCTGTTCGGTTGTCCATCAGAATATTTCCGGTTTCTACTGATGTAGCCGCGTAGCCATCATCTAACAGATAGCCATAGTTGGCAACCGCTTCCTGCATCGTATTGTATACAGTCGGATCGATTGTTGATTCAATCGTATAGCCGCGATTCTCAATTTGTCTTCGCGCTTGTTCCTCGTACTGATCCAGTCCCACTTGATCCAGCTCAGCTCTATTCACTCCGGCTTTCTCAATGTTCATATCCATGATAACATCAACTGCTTGATTCAATACGGTATAGTATAAGAAGCCTTCGGTTGTTGTATTGGCCTGTGCGCTAGGTAGAAAGTCCTGAGCTAGGTCGTAGCTTTTTGCTGCGTCATACTCTTCTTTAGTAATCATTTTTTCACGATACATATTGAAGAGAACATCGTCTTTTCGAGCCATACCTGCAGATACATCTTCCTTCAACTCTCCCGTATTAAGATAAGGCGTGTAAACAATCGGACTTTGAGGCAGCCCTGCAATGAAAGCGGCTTGCGGTAAGGTTAGATCGTTTGCGCTTTTACCAAAAAGTCCTTTGGCTGCTTCCTCTACACCAGCAATATTTTCACCTTTATTGTTTCTACCAAATGGGGAAACATTTAAATAGGTAGTTAATATCTCATCTTTACTAAAGAAATTTTCAATACGATAAGCGAGTAAAATCTCGTTCGCTTTTCGTTTGAAGGTTGTTTCGTCTGTCAGTATCTGTTGTTTTACCAACTGCTGTGTCAAGGTTGAGCCCCCAGAAGAGCCGCCAATCCCGGCTACGTCAGAAAGTAAAGCACGGATTAATGCCTTAGGAACAACACCGTCATGCTCCTCGAAATATTCATCTTCTGTGGCGATCACTGCATTTTTCAAAAGCTGAGAAATATGCTCACCATCTACACGTGTTCGAATCAAATCAGATTTGATTGCTGAAATCGTAGAGCCATCAGCATAAGTCATTTTGGAAACTTCTGTGATGTCACTGATTTCTTTTTGTAGCTCTTCTTGCGTTGGAGGATCTGTTCCTTCTACTAATGAAGCAAAGTATCCCATACCGACTCCCAGCCCTAATGAGCCACCTAAAATGAGTGCAATAACAGCAAATAGAACAAGAGCTTTTAACACCCGTATAATGACATTAAGTGTAAAGAATGTCTTCTTTTTGTCGAGTAGCTTATGAGAATCATGGTTCTTTTGATTCGAATTTTGTTGATTGTCCAAAAACTTCACCTCAGTATGTCAATTCGTATATTCCGTGATATTATAGCAAAAAAAACGAGTAATGAACAGTTGTTCCGGTTTTTATCGTAAAATCTTTAATTTCTTGAAGAAAAAGCTAGGTTTTATCTTTTATTTGACCTGTGAATCAGTTAATATGAGAAGACAGGGCAATTGCTCCGTGAAAATGAGTCCGGGAGGAAAAGAAATGAGCACAGATTTTTTTGATGAGCTGAAGGCACGCGGTCTCGTTCATCAAACGACCGATGAAGAAGCGTTAAAAAAACAATTGAATGAAGAGTCTGTCAAGCTTTATATTGGGTTTGACCCGACAGCTGACAGTTTACATATCGGCCATTTATTGCCGATTTTGATGTTACGACGTTTTCAGCTGAATGGCCATGTACCGATTGCTTTAGTAGGTGGCGGCACAGGGATGATTGGCGATCCATCTTTCAAGGATGCGGAGCGTAGCTTGAATACGCTAGATACTGTGAAGAACTGGTCTGATAGTATCAAGGGTCAGCTTTCTCGCTTTATTGATTTTGAAGATGAAACAAATCCGGCAATCCTAGCAAATAACTATGATTGGTTAGGAGAAATCTCTCTAATCGATTTCTTGAGAGATGTAGGGAAAAACTTTACCATCAATTATATGATGAGTAAAGAGAGCGTGAAGCGTCGAATTGAAACGGGGATCTCTTATACGGAGTTTGCTTATCAGTTGCTTCAAGCCTATGATTTCTTAAAATTATATGAAACACAAGGTTGCTTGTTGCAGCTTGGCGGAAGCGACCAATGGGGGAACATTACCTCTGGAATCGAGTTGCTACGTCGTGAAAAAGAAGTGCAAGGCTTTGGTTTGACCATGCCTTTGATTACGAAGGCTGATGGTACAAAATTTGGAAAGACAGAAGGAAATGCGGTTTGGTTAGATGCAGACAAAACCTCTCCTTATGAGTTTTACCAGTTTTGGATCAATACAGATGACCGAGATGCAATGAAATTCCTGAAATACTTTACTTTCTTGACAATGGAAGAAATTGCTGAAATTGAAAAAGAGTTCACAGAAGCGCCGGAAAAACGTGCGGCTCAAAAGGCCTTGGCAAAAGAAGTAACAACCTTGGTTCATGGAGCAGAGGCGTATGAGCAAGCGGTAAAAATTTCAAAAGCATTGTTCAGCGGAGAAATCAAAGAGCTAAATGCGCAAGAGATCCTTCAAGGCTTTAAGGATGTTCCTTCTTATGAAGTACAAAAAGAAGATTCATTGAACATCGTTGAATTGCTTATTGCCGCAAAAATTGAACCCTCTAAACGTCAAGCTAGAGAAGATGTGCAGAATGGTGCAATTTACATCAATGGCGAGCGAATGCAAGATGTCGCTGCAGAGCTGTCTGATGCTGACAAGATCGAAGGACAATTTACTGTTGTTCGTAGAGGAAAGAAAAAATATTTCTTGCTAAAATACTAAAAACATAAAGAACAGGAAGGATCATTTTTATATGGTCAGTCCTGTTCTTTTTATCTGATTAAAACTTGGCTGAAGTTACTTCCTTATATCTTGGTAGGCCCATTTTTTGTCTCATATCATTCATTCCTACATTCGAATCTTTGGACTATGGGCAAGCATCCAAGAAAAACGCTATGATAGATAATGAATACATCATGCGAAAGCTTCTAAGAGTAGTAGCAAGGAAGCAGAGCGTACGAAAAGCTAGGTTCCGGTCAATTGAGATTTTCATTCTTTCTAAATAGCACAATGTCACGAATTAATGGCCACGGCAGCTCTTTGTCTAAAGGGAACTGGATGGCTCCTTTGGATGTCTTGTAGCTTGTAAGCCTGTCTTGAAAGGCTGTTACAGCTGATGGTGTGGGATAAAAGCCAATATGGTTTTTTGCGATGGAAAAATGAACAAGGTTTCCTTTTAGATAAAAGGTCGGCATACCATACGATATTTTTTCTTCAGCTTCGGGCACTGTCTTTTGGATGAAATGATAAAGCTCTGTTAGTGTAGCTCTTCTTTCAACTGGTGCTTCTTGGATATATTTTTCTATTGAATTCATTAGGTTCTCCCTTTCATAGAGGCTCGTTTATTTAGAGTCAGTATTAAAAATAACTTATAAAAAATGTCCACCATGTGCTGCTTCTTACAGTATACCGTGTTTTCATAGAAATTGCTGTGGAGGATTCTTTCTTTCAATGGAGACAATGATTCAACTTAGAAGGAAGACGTAATAGTTTGCTTTAAAGAGATGCTCATTCTCTCATTCTCTTGATGTTTCAATAGCTTCAGGTGATTCATAATGGTTTCACGAACGAGAAAATGATAAACTGAAAGCGTAATATAAGAAAATGGGGAGAGAAGCATATGGTTCGTTCAATTACTGATAAACTACAATTAGCAACATACAAAAAGAAAATGATTTTGAATCGTCCTTCTGCTGAGTACTTCTCTGATCTATCATTTGAAGAAACAGCATGGTCTGACCAAAAGGTTGATTTGATTCTTGCATTTGTCAAAGATATAGAAGAATTTAAACAGCTGGTAGGTCATGTTAAGGAGAAAAATGCGTTGAATGAAGAGGGGCTTTTATATGTTGCTTATCCTAAAAAAGGAAATAAAAAGTATGATACTTATATTCATCGTGATGAAATTTTCCCCGCACTGCGTGTAAATGAGGACGACGGCTACATTGAAGGAACATCGTTAAAGTTCAATAGAATGGTCAGCCTTGATGAGGTGTTCACGATTGTCGGCATCAAGAATGCGGTGAAAAAGAGTACGGTGAAGACGAAAAGTCAAACGGTTCATGATTATACTACGCTTGTTCCAAAAATTGAAGAGGTAGTTGCTGAGAATCCTAAAGCTGCAAAGGTGTTTTCGACGTTGACTCCAGGCTATCAAAGAGGCTGGGCGCAATATATATTCAGTGCGAAGCAAGTAGCTACACAGGAAAAAAGAAAAGCAGAGATGATTCGTCTTTTAGAACAAGGCTTCAAATCAAAAGAACTGTATCGACAGTCTATCGCTCGAGAGGAAAATCAATGAATAATATAGAAGAATATATGCAAGAAATCGATCCTAAATGGCAGGAGTCATACAAGAGGCTTTTGACACTTCTAAAACAAAAAATTCCAACTGGCTTTGAATTAGTTTGGCAGTATGATATGCCAACATTTATTGTCCCATTGACAGAGTTCCCGAACGGCTATCTTGGAAGGCAAGATGAGGGGCTTCCTTTTATCAGTGTAGCTGCTCAAAAAAGGCATCTTTCCCTATATCATATGGGATTGATGGGAAACAAAGAGCTGCTTACATGGTTTCAAGAGGAATACCAGAAGCAAATGCCGACAAAGCTGAATATGGGGAAAAGCTGTATTCGATTCACTAATCCTAAAACCATTCCTTATGAGCTTTTGGGCGAACTAGCTACTAAGATAACCATGGAAGAATGGATCAGCCAATATGAGAAGTTTGCAGTAAAGAAAAAGTCTTGAGTACAGTTGATTGGTAATGATCGGATGATTAGAAATCAATAAATGATTTACTAGTGGAGGATTGTGAGATTAGTAGATCTGTCTTATTATGTTTTATATAAAAGCAAAAAGATTGTCTTTTGCTAGATTTTCCCGTACTCTGAAAAGGATGAGAATTAAGGAGGAACAAGATGTTAATTGGATCACATGTTAGTATGAGCGGTAAAAAAATGTTGCTAGGTGCTGCTGAAGAGGCAGCCAGCTACAAAGCATCAACATTTATGATTTATACGGGGGCGCCCCAAAATACAAGACGTAAACCGATCGAGGAACTGAATATTGAGGCGGGGAAAGCGTTTATGAAGGAGCATGGCATCAGTAATATTGTAGTTCATGCGCCATATATCATTAATCTTGGCAACACAATCAAGCCTGAAAATTTTGGCTTTGCTACAGAATTTCTACGTCAGGAAATCCAACGGGCACAAGCTTTAGGTGCCACGCAAATTACGTTACACCCAGGGGCTCATGTAGGGGCTGGAGTAGATGCAGGGTTAAAACAAATTATCAAAGGATTGGATGAGGTTCTTTCCAAAGACCAAATTCCGCAAATTGCGCTAGAAACGATGGCTGGCAAGGGAACAGAGCTTGGACGTACATTTGAAGAGCTGGCAACAATCATCGAAGGGGTAACCTTGAATGAAAAGCTATCTGTGACTTTTGATACCTGTCATACGAATGATGCTGGTTATAATGTCAAAGAAGACTTTGATGGCGTGTTGGAGGAGTTTGATCGAATCATCGGATTGGATCGTTTGAAGGTCATTCATGTCAATGACTCAAAAAATCCAATGGCTTCTCATAAGGATCGCCACGCCAACATTGGCTTTGGTATGATTGGCTTTGAGGCGTTGAACAAGATTGTCCACCATGATAAGCTGATTGAATTGCCAAAAATTTTGGAGACACCTTATGTTGGTGAGGACAAAAAGAATAAGAAAGCCCCTTATGGATTTGAAATCGAAAGGTTTGCTGCAGGTACATTTGATCCGGAACTATTGGAAAAAATCGAAGCACAATAAGCAATTGTTGTGTAGAGCATGTATAAATAAGCAAGGAAAAAATTTGAATCAAGGTGTTTTAAAAATTTCTTTTGAGGAATCTTTTAAAATGCCTTTTCTTTTTGTGGTGTTTCTAGTAAAATGTTTTCTTGAGAGCAATTAAAAGAGAATTGCATCTACAATAAACTATTTAAAAAATTAAAGCTTGTAATGGATAGCAATGTTTTTCGCTTTTCAAAAGAAAAACAGTACTCATTCGCTTTTAAGATGGAAAGGAGAGATTTAGTATGTCAACAGGAGTAGTAGTTTTAATCGCAGTTATCGCTTTGATCGCAGGTGCGGTAGGCGGATTTTTCCTTGCCCGTAAAGCAATGCAGGACCATCTCAAAAAGAATCCTCCCGTTAATGAGGATATGTTACGAATGATGATGGCATCAATGGGACAGAAGCCTTCTGAGAAGAAGATTCGTCAAATGATGCAACAGATGAAAAACCAAGGAGACAAGTAGTCTTCCTATCATCACAATTTCGAGCACAACGGGCAGATTTTTTTGCCCGTTTTTTTGTGTCTAAAAAATGAGGATAGGTTGTCTGCGAAGTTCAGAAATATCCTAGTAAAGGAGCTTTTAAAATGAAAGAAAAACTATTGGAACAGGTGATAAGCCGAAGAAAGTAAGTGTTTTGTAGAAGGGGGAAAACAGATGTCTGTTTTTAGAAAGTTAGGCTGGTTTTTTAAGAAAGAAAAAAGAAGTTATGTGATCGGTGTTTTTGCTCTAGTCATGGTAGCAATTGTTCAATTGATCCCACCAAAAGTAATTGGGGTTGTCGTAGATATTATTGCAAGTGAGGAGTTTACCTTTACCCGTATCCTTTTTTGGGTAGGTGTCTTATTAACTGCAGCAATCGCACAGTATATTTTTCGTTATATTTGGCGGAAGTACATTTGGGGAAGTGCGGCAAATCTGGAAAAAGACTTGCGGAGGCAGCTGTTTCATCATTTTACTCGAATGGACAGTATCTTCTACCAAAATCATCGTACAGGAGATTTGATGGCCCATGCGACGAATGACTTAAATGCGATCCAGAATGTAGCAGGTGCAGGGATCCTGACCTTTGCTGATTCATTTATCACAGGCGGCAGTACGATCATTGCGATGATTTTGTTCGTTGATTGGCGTCTGACCTTGATTGCGTTGATTCCGTTACCGCTCTTGGCAGTCATGTCTCGAATCATTGGTTCGAAGCTTCATGATGCGTTTCGAGATTCGCAAGCGGCTTTCTCAACAATCAATGATAAGACGCAAGAGAGTATTACTGGCATGAAGGTCATCAAAACCTTTGGTCAGGAAAAAGAAGATATTCAGGATTTTACTGAAAAAATAGAGGATGCAATCATAAAAAATAAACGTGTGAACCTTTTAGATGCGTTGTTTGATCCATTTATTACGTTGATCATTGGCATTTCTTATGTTTTGACGATCATTGTTGGTGGGAATTTCATTATGGATGGAACGATTTCAATTGGTCAGTTGGTTTCTTTTATTAGTTATATCGGTATGCTGGTTTGGCCGATGTTTGCGATTGGTCGGCTGTTCAATGTGTTAGAGCGTGGGAATGCCAGCTATGATCGAGTGAATGAGCTGTTGCATGAAAAGACCCATATCATTGAGAAAAAAGATGCGATTCAAACACCTGCGAAAGGGACGTTGACTATGGCAGTTTCTTCCTTCAGCTATCCGAAAGAGGAAGACTCAGCGTTGGAGGATATCAACTTTTCGATCAATGAGGGAGAAACATTAGGAATCGTAGGGAAAACAGGTGCTGGAAAGACGACAGTAATAAAACTGTTGATGAGAGAATATGACCATTATCAAGGAGCGATTCAAATGGGCGGCCATGACATCAAGGACTATTCTTTGGACGCGCTGCTTACGGGAATCGGTTATGTACCTCAGGATCATTTCCTGTTTTCAATGTCGGTTCGGGATAATATTCGATTCGCTGCACCAAACCTGCCACAGGAAGCTGTAGAGAAAGCTGCGAAGACTGCTTATATCGATGAAGATATCAAAGGCTTTGCTGACGGCTATGATACGATGGTTGGTGAACGTGGGGTTTCTCTATCAGGAGGTCAGCGACAACGACTATCAATTGCCAGAGCAGCAATTATCGATCCGGAGTTGTTGATTTTAGATGATGCGCTATCAGCAGTCGATGCGAAAACCGAGGAAGCGATTTTGACGAATCTGAAGGCTGCAAGAAAGAATAAAACGACGATTATTTCTGCACATCGTCTTAGCAGTGTGATGCATGCTGAGGATATCATCGTTTTGGATGAAGGGCGAATCATTGAGCGCGGCTCGCATAAAGAGCTGTTATCAGCTAACGGCTGGTACAAGCGAATGTGGGACAAGCAACAGCTGGAAGCGAAAATAGAAGGGAGTGAAGCTTAATGGAAGAACAACAGTCGGCATGGACGAAATCGATCCCTGTGAAAGAGCAGGTAACGATCGTGAAGCGCTTATTTAAGTATGCTAAACCCTTTCGAACAACCTTTGCGGCAGCAATTGGGTTCGCTTTTGTCTTATCGGTAATCAATGCGATTTTGCCAAGAATCATCCAGACGTTAATGGATAACTATTTGACGTCCAAAACTGCGACAAGCCAAATCATCTATTGGTTCGCAGGGATGTATTTGTTTGGGATTATTGTGAAGAGTATCATCTGGTTTTTCCAGTGGTTCTTGTATTCGATGGCTTCACTGAAAACGTATCAATACATCCGCGTAAAGTTGTTTGAGAAATTACAAACATTGGGGATGCGCTATTTTGATCAGACGCCTGCCGGATCGATCGTTTCACGAGTAACAAATGACACAGAGACGCTTTTTGAATTCTGGTATGTCTTTTTAATGGTTTTAACGGGTGTTTTTGCTGTACTCTCCTCATTTGTGGGGATGTTTCAGATCGACAAAAAAATTGCCCTGTGTGTGCTAGTGTTTCTGCCAATTCTGCTGGCAGTCATTGGTTATTATCAAAAATTTAGCTCACGTATTTACCGAAATATGCGGGAAAAACTGAGTCAGCTGAATACGAAGCTGAATGAGTATATATCAGGCATGCAGATCATCCAACAATTCCGTCAAGAAAAGCGTTTGGAGAGTGAATTTGAAACGACGAATGAAGAATATCTGCAAACAAAGCTTGCGATGATTCGTGTAAACTCTTTGTTGCTAAGCCCAATCATCAATTTACTTTATGCTCTGGCGGTGTCTGCTGTTTTGACCCTCTTTGGATTTGATGCGTTGGAATCACCAATCAAAGTGGGGCTGGTTTATGCTTTTGTGACTTATGTACAAGCATTCTTTCAACCAATGACTCAAATGATGGATTTCTTAAGTATATTCACCGATGGAATAGTTGCAGGCAGTCGGATCTTAAAAATCTTTGATACAGAGGAACTGACACCGCAACAGGATGACAAGGCAACTGGAGAAATAAAACGAGGGAAAATTGAGTTTCGAGATGTCAGCTTCTCTTATGATGGCACAAATTACGTGTTAAAAAATATTAGCTTTATTGCAAATCCTGGCGAAACAATTGCGTTGGTTGGTCATACCGGAAGTGGGAAAAGCTCGATTATCAATGTGTTGATGCGTTTCTATGAATTTTATGAGGGCGAGATATTGATTGATGATCGTGACATTCGTGAGTATCCGATGACTGAGCTGCGCGAAAAAATGGGGCTGGTCCTTCAAGATGCGTTCATGTTTTATGGCGATATTGCGGGGAATATTCGAATGCTGAATCCGAGTATTACAGATGAACAAATCAGAGAAGCAGCTCGCTTTGTTCAAGCAGACAAGTTCATTGAAACATTACCTAAACGTTATCAGGCGAAAGTGATCGAGCGTGGCGCCAGCTATTCTAGTGGACAACGTCAATTGATTTCCTTCGCTCGAACCATGGTCACCGATCCAAAAATTTTAGTATTGGATGAGGCGACAGCCAATATTGACACAGAGACAGAGGGCTTGATTCAAGAAGGCCTTGCTAATATGAGACAAGGTAGAACAACGATTGCCATTGCCCATCGACTTTCGACAATCCGTGATGCTGATCTGATTTTGGTTCTTGAAAAAGGAAACATTGTTGAACAGGGAAGTCATGAAATGCTGCTGGCAGAACAAGGACTCTATGCAGATATGTACAAATTACAGAATAGCGAAGTATAATAGAAGATATCTATTTAGCTGACAGCAGAGGAGCGATCGTGTCGGATATGAGACGGATTGCAACTTGGCTGTCAGCTTTTTATTAATGATGGGAGGGTCGGTAGTGATTACTACAGAGCGAACGATTTTAAGACATTTTCAGAGGGCCGATTTGTTCCCTTTGCATGCTTATGCAAAGCTAGTTGGTATTGGCGAAAGTGCTGGTTGGAGGCATCATGAATCGCTGGAAGAGACCCAGCAAATGCTGACCAATTTTTTAAAGAATAATCAGGTATATGCGATTTTTAGTCTACGGGAGCAAGAAGTGATCGGACATATTTCTGTCCATAACGATTCTGAGGCAGGGAGAGCAGACACAAAAGAGCTAGGGTTTGTGCTACACCCTGACCATCAAAATAAAGGAATCATGACTGAGGTGATTGAGGCGATGCTAGATCATTTATTTTCCAATGGTATTCATTTTGTATATGCATGCTGTTTCCAACAAAATAGTGCCTCTAAACGAGTGATTGAAAAGTGTGGATTTTTATTTGAACAGGAAGGTGAGTTTTTCTCTGAATCTTTAAATCAGCGATTCGACTCTTATGACTATTTATTTACCAAAGAGCGCTGGAAGCAAAAGGTAGATGCTGCACTCAAATCTAAAAAAATGAATTCCAAAATAAACGAAATATGGTAAGATAGGATAGGTCAATACTTAGGCAGAAAAGTAGACAATCAAGTAGTTAGGTTGTAAAGTGAATATACTTGATTAAGAGACTAAATTGCTTTGTTGTTTTAGCTTTGTTTCAAGAGTACATAGTGAAATCTTATTTTGATAGAGAGCTATATTGTGCAAACTAAGCAAGTGAGTGTGAGAAAATCGCGCGAACACTTTTATAAAGAGAAGAGGAAGATGAATGATGTATGATGTAATTATAATCGGTGCAGGCCCTGCTGGAATGACAGCAGCACTTTATGCCTCCCGTTCAAACTTATCTGTTTTGATGATTGAAAGAGGTGTTCCTGGTGGGCAGATGAACAATACTGCTGAAATCGAAAATTATCCAGGCTTTGATTCGATCATGGGTCCCGATTTATCGATGAAAATGTATGAAAGTGTAGAAAAATTTGGCACAGAAAATGTCTATGGTATGGTTCAGGATATCAAGGATCATGGCAGTTACAAGGAAATCATCTGTGAAGACACGACCTATCAAGGGAAATCTGTAATCATTGCAACAGGCTGTGTTCATAGAAAACTAGGTGTTGCAGGAGAAGAAGAATATGCGGGCCGTGGCGTTTCTTATTGTGCAGTTTGTGACGGTGCGTTCTTCCGGAATAAACAGTTGATGGTCATTGGTGGCGGCGATTCAGCCGTTGAAGAAGCCATTTATTTGACTCAGTTTGCATCAAAAGTAACGATTGTCCATCGTAGAGATGAGCTGCGTGCCCAAAAAATCATTCAGGATCGTGCATTTGCAAACGAAAAAATTGCTTTCGAGTGGGATACTGTTCTGGAAGAAATCGTGGGTAACGACATGGTTGTTACAGGCGTACAATTGAAGAACGTTAAAACAGAGACTGTGAAAGAAGTCGCTGCTGACGGCGTGTTCATCTACGTGGGCTTAGATCCGCTGACAGAACCGTTCAGAAACAGTGGCATCACGAATGAAGAAGGCTGGATCATCACTGATCAAGAAATGAGAACTGCAATACCAGGTGTATATGCAATCGGCGATGTTCGTGAAAAAACACTACGTCAAATCACAACAGCTGTTGGTGAGGGTGGTATTGCCGGACAACAGGTATACAATTACCTTGAGTCTCTGAAAGAAGAAGCAACAGTTAGTGAATAAATAGAAAAATTCATTTACTTAGAGATAATCTAGGTGAATGGATTTTTTTGATCTAATGGTACTATAATTATGTCCTGTGTATATAAAGATATGTTGTATGCTAATCTAAAAGAAATAGACTTGTTTTTTCACTTATTTCAGAGTAAGAGAGAAAACAAGTCTGTTTGATTTCAAAAGCTAAAAATTAAAGAGAGGCTGAGTAAATCATTCTTCTACTCGTCCCTCAATTGATTTTACTCCGTAGTACTTAGCCATCCAACTATTGAACCAAGCATCAGGAGATTCGGACAAATTATTTGTTCCATTGTAAGCATTATATAGATTGTCAGTTTGCTTGTGAATTGAAATAATCACATGACTATCGGGATCGCTAGTCTCTACTATTTTTACACCCCGTATTACTGTTTTATAGGTATTATAATTATCAATGAAAACGTAACTATATGATACTAAGAATGGGACTATGCACAAAATAAGGAATATTGCTTTTAGTTTTCTAGAAAAGATAACGTGATTTTTGTAATAGTTTAATAGGATATCTACTAAATATATTGTGGCAATAATCAAAAAAACAACAGAGCCAAAAAGTGTTCTCAATGGGTATTGGTCTGACAATGCTAAAGAATAAAGTGAAGCAGCAGATCCGATTAAAAATGCGAAGAGGAATATCAAGTCATTTTTTTTAATCATCTTCCGTAGGATTAAAACTAAGAAGAGTAAGAAAAAAATTATCAGTAACAAGTTTAAATGTTCAAAATAGCATTTTTGTAATTGAGATATAGAATGTTTTATTTGAGACCAATCAATATTTATATCACTTCTATTTTTTGCTCCAGGTGATTGTATCAATACATAACTTCCAACAAATCCAGTAATAATGCAACCTAACTGCCAAAACCTTATTTTATAATTGTCAAAATAATTAAATAAAAAAAAGATACCCAAAATACTAATAGCTGCGGGACCAGAGTTCTCATTCGTCGCTCCTGCAAAAAATGAAAAAGTAAACGCGATTAAACATAACATCCAACTGCTCTTTTTATTGTTATTTATTAGAAAGAACAGGATAACTGAGCAATATATCAAGGCTGTCCATAAGTAATTTCCTGATCCGGAAACCCAAAGTACTGTTTTTCCAAACTCGGGAATAAAGAACCAAAGGAGAATTAAAGTAATAGCAAAATGAAAACCTGTGATTTTGCTATTTCTATAATTGGACACGATAGCAGTAATGACTAATGCTAATAGGATGAATGCAATACTATTGATAATATTAAAATAAACTTTGTCAAACTGCATGAAGAGCTGTACTAATGTATGTCCAACAAAGCGTCCGTTCCATGTCAAGTAATGATTCCATTGGGAATGAAGCAAATCCCATAGTCCTGTAATTTCTTTTGTTGCACTATTGGGCATGAAATCTTGGTAAAAAAAATGGTAAATATAATCATCTGATGTATACCAAGTAATTGAGTTAAGAATAAATAGAAAAATAAAGGCAATAACACTGATAATATATAGGCTAGAGTTACCTTGTTTCTGCTCTTGTATGTGGTGACGTGAACGTCTGTTCATTTTATTTTTTTCTCTCCTTATAAATAGTGAGCATAAATATCATTTTTCAATAACTAGAATGGCATTTTGAGTAAATTGATTTAACTTCTCCATTCTTATTGGTAGGATGGAGATGAATACCACCATTTATTTTAGCATATATCCTTTAGCATTCTAACTATTTTTTTGTCTTTTTAACAATTTTATCTAATTGTTTTATCGAATAAATATAACAAGAATATTTAAAATTATATATAATGGTTAAAGGAAATTTGTAATCACTCTAAATCGATGCTTGTCATAAATAGCGAATCAATAACAATGAAAAAAATAAAAAAACGGTTGTATTTGTTTTGACTTTTATTAGAGAATCATTTATTATGAATTTGATTGAAGAATTGAATAGATGAATTGTTAGGTGAGGCTCCTATATGGACATATGCTGCTGCCGCGAAAGAATCGAGAGACTCTTAGTTGGTTGAACAGGGATGGTCGTGAAGGTCATCCATAATGTAGCTGATAAGAAATTATCTACGCCCTATAGTGCTAAAGCTCAACGATGGAGAAGATAATTATGCCTTTTAATGCCGCATACTCTGTTGTTGAGTGTGCGGTTTTTTCGTTTGTTTTTTGAAAAGCTACGAAAGACTGCATAAATGATTTTCAGAATATTTGATTTTTAAATAAGCGTACAGAGAGGAAGATTATCATGGAAGACCCACATCAGAGGCGAAGCAAAAATAATCTTTACCTGGCTGGATAGATAGAATGTTTCCTTTCTCCGTCAGGTAAAATACGGGGGGAAAGTATCATGATGAATAAAAAATTAACAGAAATTAGAAAAGGAACAAAAGAACAAGAGCTAAAGAAATTAGCTCTGCTGTCTGAAAGAGAATTGATGATGGAATTGCGGACATCTGAGAAAGGATTGTCTGAAGAAGATGCAGAAAAACGTTTGGAGGAATATGGTCCGAACGAGATATCTGCTCAAAAACCGACACCTGCTGTGTTGATGTTCCTTGAAGCATTCAAAGATCCATTTGTTTATGTACTGGCATTATTGATGATTGTATCCGCACTAACTAAGGACTTTGAAGCAGCAATTGTAATGGGATTGATGATTTTGGCTAGTGTTGTCATCACGTTTATCCAAGAATATCGTTCACAAAAAGCCAGCTTGGCATTGAAAGAACTGATTGAAAATACGACAGCAGTAACCAGAGAGGGCGTAACGAGAGAAATTCCGATGGATGAAGTGGTTCCGGGAGATATCATTACGTTGGCAACAGGCGATATGATTCCGGCAGATGCTGTGCTGATTTGGACGAAGGATTTGTTTATCAACCAGTCTTCGTTGACAGGAGAATCAATGCCTGTCGAAAAATTTGTCGATGCCGGTGTTGAAAAGAATCAGCAGGATATATCGGCTTTAGATATGCAGGACCTAGTATTTATGGGAACCGATGTATTAAGTGGTCAGGGAAAAGCAATTATATTGAAAACCGGCCAGAACACGTTCTTTGGAGATATTGCTAAGAATGCTACGACACAACGAGGAAAAACATCGTTTGATATTGGATTGACAAAGGTCAGTAAATTCTTGCTGCGAATGGTCATGGTCCTATTTCCAATTGTTTTCTTGATCAATGGTCTGACAAAAGGGGAGTGGAGTGAAGCCTTTTTCTTCGCAATTGCAGTCGCTGTCGGCTTAACACCTGAAATGTTGCCGATGATCGTGACAAGTAACCTTGCAAAAGGTGCACTGAGCTTATCGAAGCATAAAGTTATTGTAAAAGAGTTGCCATCTATCCAAAATTTAGGTGGCATGGATGTTCTATGTACAGATAAAACTGGCACAATCACGGAAGATAGAGTCGTACTCGTACAACACTTGAATCCTTTAGGGATTGAAAATGACCAAGTTTTAGATATGGCATTTTTAAACTCACATTATCAAACTGGTTGGAAGAACCTAATGGATATTGCGGTAATCAACTTTTACGCAGAAAATGAGCGTGAAACACCTTTTAAATCAATAGCTAAACTGGATGAGATACCGTTTGACTTTTCTCGGAGACGACTGACGGTGGTTGTAAATGCCGATGGGCACCAATTCATGGTAACAAAAGGTGCAGTGGAAGAGATGGAAGAGGTGTGTACGCATGCTGAAATTGATGGACAAATCGTTCCGCTGACTGCTGAACTACGCCAAAAAATGCGAGATGTCAATCGCCGAATGAACGAGCAAGGCATGCGTGTAATCGCAGTTGCAGTGAAAAAAGATGTGCATAACGAAGCAATCTATAGTACTGATGACGAAAAGAATATGACTTTGATTGGTTTTATGGGCTTCTTAGATCCAGCGAAGAAATCTGCTATTACAGCGATCAAATCCCTTCATGAGCATGGCGTTAATGTAAAGGTGCTGACAGGAGATAACGATATCGTTGCTAAAAAGGTTTGTGGGGATGTAGGAATCGAGGTTTCTCATGTTGTTTTAGGAACTGAAATCGATGAGATGTCCGACGAACAATTAGAAGAAGAAGTGGAAATGACGAACCTCTTTGCGAAGCTAAACCCTATGCAAAAATCAAGAATCATTGAAACGCTGCAAAAGAATGGTCATACGGTAGGGTTTATGGGTGATGGAATCAATGATGCACCTGCATTGCGTAAAGCAGATGTTGGGATTTCAGTGGATACAGCAGCAGATATTACCAAGGATGCAAGCTCTATTATCTTATTAGAGAAGAGCCTAAATGTGTTGGAAGCAGGCGTTATTGAAGGAAGGAAAGTCTTCAGTAACATGATGAAATACATCAAGATCACAATCAGCTCAAACTTTGGGAATGTGTTCTCTATCTTGGTTGCCAGTGCGTTCTTACCGTTTTTACCAATGTTATCTATTCAACTGCTGATCCAAAACCTGATTTATGATGTGGCTCAGTTGACGATTCCTTGGGATAATGTGGATGAAGAAGAACTGTTGAAACCTGTACGTTGGGAAATAAAAAGTATGGCGAAATTCACACTGTGCATTGGTCCAGTCAGCAGTATTTTCGATATCATGACCTATCTGGTCATGTGGTTCGTGTTTGGTGCGAATACGATTGCCAACCAAAGCTTGTTCCAAACAGGTTGGTTCGTGGTCGGTTTGGTAAGTCAAACCTTGGTCGTTCATATGGTACGGACAAGAAAGTTGCCATTTATTCAAAGTATTGCTTCTGCTCCGGTTCTGTTGACAAGCTTAGGCGCGATTCTTATGGGGATCGTAATTGTCTTGACACCAATAAGATCTGTCTTTGAATTTACCGCACTACCTACTGCTTATTGGGGCTGGTTTGTTGCAATCATTGTATTGTACTTGATTGCAGTAGAATTTGCGAAACGATTATATATCCATATAACCAAAGAATGGATTTAAGTGAATAAGCAAGAGAAGACGAGGGAACCGGATGATTTTCTGTTCCCTCGTCTTCTCTATTTTTTTGCTATTAATGAAAAAATGAGGGCTCAAATTGATAATGTTTCACCAACAGCCTGACCTCGTACTTTAGTGAGAAAGGAATGTTTAATAGTATCAATTTTTTTCGAAATTTTGAAAATTATTGATAAAAGTAAGATGATTTTGGAAGGGGTATCATTGGCAAGTTAAGGATTGAACAAGTACAATAAGAATGAATAAGTAAAACAGGCACTAAACTGTTATACAAAATCTTAAAAAACAATATAACAGATATTAAAATAATATAGAAACAGCTGTAAAACAGACTGAAGCAATTTTTTGATTGTGATTTCCATCACTATTAGTGCGTTTAAAAGGTTCTATGAGTAGCTTGCTTTTTAAAAATAAACCAAGTTCTTTTACTTGCTCTTTTTGAGATTTAATGATAATTTGTATATGTAATCGAGAAAGTGATACAGTTTTAATTGCTGTTTCATTTTTTTGAATAAAAGAATCGTTAATAGAGAGGATTGTGTGACAAAATGGCAAACAAGCAAAAACCTATTGACTTCAACCAATTGATGAATGAGGTCAACGCAGAGTTTCCTACCTATCAAGCACTAGATAAGGATGGAAAAGTAGTAAATAAAGATTTGATTCCGGATTTATCAGATGAACAGTTAGTAGATTTGATGACACGTATGGTTTGGTCAAGAGTATTGGACCAACGTTCAACAGCCTTGAACCGTCAAGGACGTCTAGGATTCTACGCACCAACAGCTGGACAAGAAGCGAGTCAGCTGGCAAGTCATTTTGCAATGGAAAAAGAAGATTATCTATTACCTGGGTACCGTGATGTTCCTCAATTGGTTCAGCATGGTCTTCCATTAAAAGAAGCGTTCTTATGGTCTAGAGGACATGCAGGCGGAAATATGTACGCAGAAGACTTACGTGCATTGCCTCCACAAATCATTATTGGTGCGCAATATATCCAAGCAGCTGGTGTTGCTTTGGGCATGAAAAAACGTGGCAAGAAAAATGTTGTCTTCACTTATACAGGTGACGGTGGTTCTTCACAAGGAGATTTCTATGAAGCAATCAACTTTGCCGGAGCATTTCAGGCAAATGGTGTATTTTTTATCCAAAACAATGGTTTTGCGATTTCTACACCACGTGAAAAGCAATCAGCAGCTAAAACATTGGCTCAAAAAGCCGTTGCAGCTGGAATCCCTGGTATCCAAGTAGATGGAATGGACCCATTAGCTGTATATACAGTTGCTAAAGAAGCACGTGACTGGGCAGCAGCGGGAAATGGTCCTGTGTTGATTGAAACATTAACTTACCGTTATGGTCCGCATACCTTATCTGGGGATGACCCAACACGTTACCGTTCGAAAGAAATGGATGATGAATGGCAACAAAAAGATCCATTGGTTCGTTTCCGTAACTATCTTACTGAAAAAGGCTTATGGTCAGAAGAAAAAGAAGAAAAAGTTATTGAAGACACGAAAGAAGAAATCAAAAATGCGATTTCTGAAGCAGATAAAGTTGGCAAACAAAAAGTTTCTCACTTCTTGAAAAACATGTTTGAAGTCCAACCACAAAGTATTAAAGAACAGATTGCAATCTACGAAGCGAAGGAGTCGAAATAATCATGGCACAAAAAACAATGATCCAAGCTATTACTGATGCCCTAGCTCTTGAGTTAGAGAATGACGAAAACGTATTGGTTTTCGGTGAAGATGTTGGTAAAAACGGCGGTGTATTCCGTGCGACAGAAGGTTTACAAGAAAAATTCGGCGAAGACCGTGTCTTCGATACTCCTTTGGCTGAATCAGGAATCGGCGGACTGGCATTCGGGTTAGCTCTTGAAGGTTATCGTCCAGTACCGGAAATCCAGTTCTTTGGATTTATCTTTGAAACAATGGATGCAGTTGTTGCACAAATGGCTCGTACTCGTTACCGTATGAGCGGCACAAGAAATATTCCTGTAACTATCCGTTCACCATTTGGTGGTGGTGTGCATACACCTGAGCTTCACTCAGATAACTTAGAGGGCTTGATGGCTCAATCACCTGGTTTACGTGTCGTTATTCCGTCTAACCCGTATGATGCAAAAGGCTTGCTGATTTCTTCTATTCGCAGCAATGACCCAGTTGTATTCCTTGAGCACATGAAATTATACCGTTCGTTCCGTGAGGAAGTGCCAGATGAAGCATACGAAGTACCATTGGACAAAGCAGCTGTGACTCGTGAAGGAACAGATGTTTCAATCATCACTTATGGTGCGATGGTTCGTGAAGCAATCAAAGCAGCAGATAACTTAGCAAAAGAAGATATTTCTGTAGAGATCATCGATTTACGTACAGTTGCGCCACTTGATGTTGAAACAATCATTGCCTCTGTTGAAAAAACAGGCCGTGTTGTTGTCGTTCAGGAAGCTCAGAGACAAGCCGGTGTAGCTGCACAGGTTGTTTCAGAAATTTCAGAACGTTCTATTCTCTCACTACAAGCACCAATTGGCCGCGTATCAGCACCAGATACCATCTTCCCATTTGGTCAAGCGGAAAATATTTGGTTGCCGAATGCTTCAGATATCGAAGCAAAAGTGAAAGAAATCGCTGCATTTTAATGAGTAAAGAAGGGAAGAAAAACGATGGCTTATCAATTTAAATTACCGGATATCGGTGAAGGGATCGCGGAAGGCGAAATCGTAAAATGGTTCGTACAGCCTGGCGATACAATCAATGAAGATGATACTTTATTAGAAGTACAAAATGATAAATCAGTAGAAGAAATTCCGTCACCAGTAACAGGAATAGTGAAGAGTATTGTTGTTCCTGAAGGGACAGTGGCTAATGTTGGGGATGTATTGGTAGAAATCGATGCACCCGGACACGAAGACAACGAAGGAGATAGCGGTGTGGCTGCGCAGGAACAAACACCTGCCCAACCAGCAGCAGTTCCTGAAGCTTCAGCAGGTTCTTCAGAAGGAGTTTTCCAATTCAAATTACCGGACATCGGTGAAGGAATTGCAGAAGGCGAGATCGTAAAATGGTTTGTAAAAGCTGGGGATACGATCAATGAAGATGATACTTTATTGGAAGTACAAAATGATAAATCAGTAGAAGAAATTCCATCACCAGTAACAGGAACAGTGAAAAACATCGTTGTTTCTGAAGGAACTGTCGCAAATGTTGGGGATGTATTGGTAGAAATCGATGCACCCGGACATAACTCTGCACCTTCAAGTAGTGCAGCAGCGCCAGCGAAAGCAGAGGCAGCTGCAAGTGCACCGGCTTCTGGCTCAGCAGGTGTTGTAGCAGCGGCAGATCCAAACAAACGTGTTTTGGCAATGCCTTCTGTTCGACAATACGCTCGTGAGAAGGATGTAGATATCTCACAAGTTGCACCAACTGGAAAAGGTGGACGTGTAGTGAAAGAAGATATTGACAACTTCTTGACCAATGGTGGTTCAGCTCCGGCAGCATCTGTTTCTACAGAAGCAACCCAAGAAGCAGCGCCAACAGCTACAGCAAGTACACCGGCAGCGCCAGCTAAACCAGCACAACCATTTACATCAAATCTTGGTGAAATGGAAACACGTGAAGCGTTGACACCAATGCGTAAAGCAATTGCAAAAGCAATGGTTAACAGCAAGCATACTGCTCCTCATGTGACTTTGCATGATGAAGTGGAAGTATCTAAGCTTTGGGATCACCGTAAGAAATTCAAAGATGTTGCTGCAGCAAATGGTACCAAATTAACGTTCTTACCATATGTTGTCAAAGCATTGACATCAACTGTTCAAAAATTCCCTGTTCTGAACGCGTCGATTGACGATGCAAAACAGGAAATCGTTTATAAAAATTACTTCAACATTGGTATTGCAACAGATACAGATCAAGGGTTGTATGTACCAAATGTGAAGAATGCAAATATGAAGAGCATGTTCGCGATTGCTGATGAAATCAATGAAAAAGCAGCTCTTGCACATGATGGAAAACTATCTGCACAAGATATGCGTGATGGTTCAATTACAATCAGTAATATTGGTTCAGTAGGTGGCGGCTGGTTTACTCCGGTAATCAACTACCCTGAGGTTGCTATCTTAGGTGTTGGTACAATTGCTCAACAGCCTGTAGTGAATGCTGATGGCGAAATCGTTGTCGGACGTGTCATGAAATTGTCATTGAGCTTTGACCACCGTATCGTCGATGGCGCAACAGCTCAAAAAGCGATGAACAACATCAAACGCTTATTGGCTGACCCTGAATTACTATTGATGGAAGGATGATTGACAAATGGTAGTAGGAGATTTTGCCATTGAATTAGATACAGTTATAATCGGTGCGGGACCTGGCGGCTATGTTGCTGCCATCCGCGCTGCTGAAATGGGACAGAAAGTTGCCATTATCGAACGTGAATTTATCGGCGGAGTGTGTCTGAATGTAGGATGTATTCCTTCGAAAGCATTAATTGCTGCAGGACATCATTACCAAGAATCATTGGATTCAACATTGTTTGGTGTGACAACTGAAAATGTGTCAATAGACTTCACGAAAACACAGGAATGGAAAGACAACAAGGTTGTTAAGTCGTTGACTTCCGGTGTTGGTATGCTTTTGAAAAAGCATAAAGTTGAAATTATAGAAGGCGAAGCATTTTTCGTTGATGACCATACTTTGCGTGTAATCCATCCTGATTCTGCACAAACGTATTCTTTCAACAATGCGATTGTGGCTACAGGTTCTCGTCCGATTGAAATCCCAGGTTTCAAATTCGGCGGACGTGTACTTGATTCAACAGGTGGCTTGAATTTGAAAGAAGTACCTGAAAAATTTGTGATCATCGGTGGCGGTGTCATTGGGGCTGAGCTTGGTGGCGCATATGCCAACCTTGGTTCTGAAGTGACTATTCTTGAAGGCAGTCCATCTATTTTGCCAACGTATGAAAAAGACATGGTCAAAATTGTGGTAGATGATTTTGAGAAAAAAGGTGTGAAGATCGTTACTTCTGCTATGGCAAAAGAAGCAGTAGATAATGGTGACAGTGTGACTGTTAAATATGAAGTAGACGGAAAAGAAGAATCTGTTACAGCGGACTATGTGATGGTTACAGTTGGACGTCGTGCTAATACAGATGATTTGGGTCTTGAGCAAGCGGGTGTTGAAGTTGGCGAACGCGGACTGATCAATGTCGACAAGCAAGGACGCACAAATGTATCAAACATTTTTGCAATCGGGGACATCGTTCCAGGCGCTGCTCTTGCTCATAAAGCAAGCTATGAAGCCAAAGTTGCTGCAGAAGCAATTTCCGGTAAAAAAGTAGCAGTTGATTACAAAGCAATGCCGGCAGTAGCTTTTACAGATCCTGAATTAGCATCTGTTGGGATGACTGTTGCAGAAGCGAAAGAAGCAGGAATAGAAGCAAAAGGCTTCAAATTCCCGTTTGCCGGAAACGGTCGCGCAATTTCTCTTGGTAAAACAGAAGGATTTGTTCGCTTAGTAACGACTGTTGAGGATAATGTGATTATCGGTGCTCAAATTGCCGGTGTCGGTGCAAGTGATATGATTTCTGAAATGGCTCTTGCTATTGAATCAGGCATGAATGCCGAAGATATCGCTTTGACGATCCATCCTCACCCATCTTTAGGTGAAATCGTTATGGATGCTTCTGAATTGGCTTTAGGTTTGCCAATCCACATTTAAGCATATCATATATTTTGTCACACAGAAAAACCGAGCTGGCCATGCTCGGTTTTTTATTTGTTTTCTTATTTAATTGCAGGAAAGCTTTTTAACTATTTATAAGCATTAAGTGGAAGAACGAGTGGAAACTAAAAAAACACCTGTGAACAACGAGGCTGCTGAAAAAGTCTCGTGAACAACAGATGTTTTTTTTAGTAAGCAGATTACTTTTTATTCTTCTACTGGTACCAATACAAGTTTCTTTTCCTCATCGTCTTCAGAGGCGAAAACAACTTTTTTTCCATCCTTAGAAACGGTGTAATCGTCATCCAATCCAAGCAAATCATTTTTCAAATGGATTGTCTCTCCTTCTAATGTGTACTCAACATCAAAGGACATGCTGTTGACAAGGTTTTCCCCAATAGCTTTGCCAATCTCCTCCGCTGTTTCAGCACTATCTGAGCTGGTCTCAGTGGTCATTTTTGGCTTCAAGGTCATGTTTTCCTCATCAAACTTCGCGGTCATCTCCATGCCAACCTCGTCAGCTTCGTCTGTCAGCTCAACAACCCAGTCATTTTCTTGTAATGTTTTTTGAGAAACCTTACTACCGCATGCACTCAATACCATGGTACTTACCAAAATAACGCCCAGTCCTAAAATCTTTTTCATTGTACTAACCCCTTTTATCTATTGTTTGTTACATAAAAAGTATACCATATCAATTCAGTAGATTCGCCTTCTTTCTTGAAGGAGGAAACGGATTTTTTGAGTAAAAAAATCTGTACGCGAATGTTTTTAAACATAATAGCTGATATGTAGCAGTTTATACTAATAAAAAAACAGTTAAGAAAATCCGTAAGGGTAACGGTCTCTCTTAGCTGTTTTTGTTTAACTTTTCTTATGCTACACTACATTCCGGTTAATGAGCCGAGAACTAGCTGTAAAAGAGCAAATAGTAAGTACACACCAACGATTGTCGCACAGACCATGATATGTCTTCTTTTTCGCATTAATACGATTGCCGCAAACTCTCGTAAGAAGGCATTTGGTAGAAAGTAAAAGGCGGTTTTAGCCCCGATGCCGTCCGCTTTCAAACCTGCTTCGCGAGCAAAAAGTCCAGCACGAAATAGATGGAAATTATTGGTTGTAAATATTGCTTGATAGTTACTGCTTCCAAAGTCTTCTTCCATGATTTCTTTTGAGAAACGCATATTTTCCAAGGTGTTGACAGAATTTGCTTCTACCAGAATATTGGTTTCAGGAATGCCTTTTTCTATGGCATATTGCTTCATTGCCAATCCTTCTGCTAAATGCTCATCATCGCCTTTTCCGCCAGACATGATGATTTTAGGGACCTTTTCTGTTTTTTTAATTTGTTTGTTATAGAAATACATCGCTTTTTCAATCCGATTTCCTAACAACGGAGGGACACGCTTTCCATCTATCAATCCTGCGCCTAAAACAATGATGTAGTCTTGTGTATACTTGGGTCTGTTGAACTGGTAAATAATGGAAATGGTTAGAAAATTGTAAAAAACAATAGCAAAGTAAGCCAATATTACTGGAAATATAGAAAAAATCGATGCTAGCCAATCAGGTAAAAAATGGCCTGAAACATAATCCAGTATTAGGAGACCTGTCAATCCAGTTGCCAGAAACAGTGTTAGAAGATTTGCCAATGAATGGCCTTCCTTTCGCCAAACGATCAAAGCGTTCCAATAGAGAAAGATGATCAGTGCATATAACCCAACCAATGCTAACAGAAAGAGAATAGCAAGTACGCCTACAAGAAACAGAATCAGTAGATAATCCTGTGTGTTGATGGCCAGTAAGCCAAGGTAACCGCCAAAACTAATAAGGAAAATATTGAAAAACAGCCCGTTGCGAAGTCGCCGTTTTTCCTTTTTGTAGAGATATAGAAATCCTCCTAAAAAAATCAGCGGAATAGCAACAAAATAGCTGCCGCTTTTAATCTCCAGATTAAGCAAATAGAGGATAAAACAAACGCCTGTCCAAGCAAGCTCATAAAGGAACCAATTGCCTTTGACCTTTCGTGTTCTGTTCCATAAAGGAATCAGAAGCAAACCCAAAAAATAAAGAATAAATAATGACATTTCAAAATGAACCTTCATATAGATAACCCCTTTAAAAATGAACTATACACTTAGTATAGCGAAAAAAGTCTGGAAAAGATAACAAAATCTACTGATGTCGGATGTGGTGGTTCAGTCAATACTGAGAGGGTTATAGACTTTTGAGCGCAGCATAACCTGTGCAAAATGAACTTTGCCCTGCATCTGTGGATTTGCTATAATTGATTTACTAATATCAAGGAGGAAGTAGAAATGGGCTTGTTTAGTGGAATGATAGGAAATGCTTCAGCACATTCAACAGAAAAAGTAGAGGATAAATTAAAGGATTTTTTAGCTCCCGGAGAGCATGTGGAGCTTGCTTATAAACTGATCAGAGACATGGTTGTTTTTACAGATAAACGGTTGATCTTGATTGATAAGCAAGGGATGACAGGGAAAAAGACGGAGTACAAATGTATCCCTTATCGTTCTATTTCAAGATTTTCAGTAGAAACATCTGGGCATTTTGATTTAGATTCTGAATTAAACATCTGGATTTCCGGAAGTATAGAACCGGCAGAAGTTCTACAGTTTGGTAAAGATAAGAATATTCTGGAAGTGCAGCGAGCACTGGCAACAGCTGTTTTAAGATAGTAACGGGTGTTTTAAGGTCTGAATCAAAAGGTTGCTGTTTGATGAAATATGCCGCGCTATACAAAGCTTTTGTCATGAGCCTTTGTGTAGCTCGGCTTATTTTGATTTAGTATGTAACCTTAATTCTATGAGCGTGCCCTTTTCTCTTTTAGATAGAGGTCACTTCATTTGCAGTGGCAATAGTCTATTATAATGAGAGGAGAATAAAATTGTCAGATCAATATACCTATATTAGTTCTTCTGATCCGAAGCATCAGTTATCCGAGTCGGTTGCGATGCAGATAATCGCTACTCTTGGAAGCATACTGCCAGAGCTCCATATCACGTATGAGGCCTTTGATCAAATTCGTTTCATTGACTGTGGACAAAATTTTTCTCAGGTTCGGTGTTCCTATTGTGGTAAAAATATCACTGAATGGTGGGGCGATGAGATGGAGCGCTGTCATTCAGTTAATTTTGAGAATCTGTATATCGTCGTTCCTTGTTGTAAAAGGATAATGATGCTTAGTCAACTACATTACTCATGGCCATGTAGTTTTGCCCGTTATGCGTTTCGCATTGAAAATATGGAAAGATCAATTGAGCCGACTATCCTGTCTGAGATATCTGGCTTAGCTGGAACAGCATTGGTATTGATTCACCAACATATTTAATGGCTTACTGTTCGTTGCGTAAAAATGATTTTCATAGCGACTGTTGTTTCTGTATCGTGTTCCTTTTATAATAGTAGATAGATGAATTGGACAAAATAAAGGATCGTGAAAGTGCACTTCATTGTTTACTTTTACAAGCAAGTACCTATTTTTTCAGAACTATTGATTCTTGTGCAATTCATGTAGAGGATCAAAGGAGGCTTTTGTTTGAAAAACTTATGTTTATTGTCGGTAGTAGGCTTTTCTCATAGATAATCAACGAGGAGAGTGGAAGAAATGAACAGTCGGATAAAAGAAGCGAGTAGCAAGGATAAAGAAGTAATTTATACTGTTGAAGAACAAGCTTTTGGAGAAACAGATGAGGCGATCTTAGTAGAGAAACTGGTTGCTGATCCTACCTCGAAACCAATCGTGTCTCTATTGGCCTTTGATGAGCAGCAAGCTGTTGGCCATATTTTGTTTACAAAAGGGAGGTTGGTCGGTGCTGAAGAGCTATCGGTCATGATTTTGGGTCCGTTAGCTGTCATTCCGGACTATCAAAAACAAGGAATTGGTGGTCAATTGATTGAAGCGGGACTAACAAGGCTAAAGGATATGGGAACCGATCTTGTTTTTGTTTTAGGGCATATCGAGTATTATCCAAGGCATGGGTTTAGACCGGCGTTACCTCAGGGTTTTCTTCCGCCATACCCTACAAAAAAGGGATTAGAGGATGCTTGGATGGTCATGGATTTATTGGCTGAAGGAAAAATTAGCAGCTATGAAGGACAGATTCAATGCTCTGAAGCTTTTATGCTTCCTGAATATTGGTAATAGTTTTAGGTAACAAAGGAACTTATCTAATAGAATAGGATAAACGAACGTCGAGTACGGGTTGCTTTAGCAAGCTGTACTTGACTTTTTTGTTTATATTACAGGTACAATGGCTAGGCTGTTATTTAACAGTGAATTATTCAAAAACATACAGATGGAAGAAAACGGCTTCATTTTTTCGATATTTTCTCTATCTCTCTTCATTCGATGTAATATGTGAAAATGATTAAAAAACAATGAGTTTCATTGGGAGACGTATGATCAATTGCAACGGGAAAGAATAAATAACTATTAAATCTAAAGCGTTTCTGACATTTTTATGTGAGGGATATGTCATATCTAAACCAGTGCGATAAAGCCTAAAGTGTTTACATTTTATTTTTAAGTAGGTATAATAACTGAAAATTAGAAAAAAATGAGAAAATAGAGAGAAGGAGGAGTTGGGTGTTGAGTAAACGCTTCTTTGAGTTGAATGGTAGAAAGTATCGCTATGATTCATTGGCTTCGTTGGAAGATGAATATGGCATTACCCTTTCGAAGCTACCATATAGTATTCGAGTATTGCTGGAAGGATTGATTCGCCAGAAAAATGATTTTGAGATTACGGACGATCACATTCGTTCGTTAGCCTTTTGGAATCCAGAGAAACCAGTGAGCGGAGAGGTACCTTTCAAGCCGGCACGTGTCATTTTACAGGATTTTACTGGTGTACCTGTCGTTGTTGATTTGGCTTCTCTACGTGAGACTTATGCAGCCTTTGGCGGCGATCCTCAGAACATCAATCCTGAAATCCCAGTTGATCTGGTCATCGATCATTCTGTACAAGTAGATGTAGCCGGAAATAAATATGCGTTAGAGCGCAATATGAAAATGGAATTCCAGAGAAATCAAGAGCGCTACAAATTTTTGAATTGGGCACAGACTGCTTTTGATAACTATCGGGTGGTACCTCCGGCAACAGGCATTGTTCATCAAGTAAACATTGAGTATCTGGCGGATGTAGTGATTCAGAAAAAAATCGATGAACAAACAATAGATGTATACCCAGACACTTTAGTGGGAACAGACTCACATACGACAATGGTCAATGGCCTCGGCGTTCTTGGCTGGGGTGTCGGTGGCATAGAAGCAGAGGCGTGTATGTTGGGAGAGCCTTCTTACTTCCCTGTACCTGAAGTGATTGGTGTTCGTTTGGTCAATCAGCTGGCAAAAGGTGCGACTGCGACTGACTTAGCCCTAAAGGTCACACAAGTATTGAGAGAGACCAAGGTTGTTGGAAAATTTGTTGAATTTTTGGGCGAAGGTCTTCAATCTTTGTCATTGGCAGATCGTGCAACGATTGCCAATATGGCCCCAGAGTATGGCGCTACCTGTGGTTTTTTCCCAGTTGACGATGAAACAATTCGCTATTTGAAGCTGACTGGAAGAGAACCGGAAGCTATTGCGGTAACACAAGCCTACCTGAAAGAAAATCATCTCTATTATTCCCCGGAAGATGCTATCGGTTATTCAAAAACGGTAGAAATCGATTTAAGTGATATCCAGCCGAATCTGGCCGGTCCAAAGAGACCACAAGACCTCATTCCGTTAGCACAAATGAAAGAATCCTTTGAACGAACATTTAAATCAGCAAACACACTTCTTGATTCAAATGCGATTGAGAAAAAAGAAGAAGCGATTCGCGTAACATTGGATGGTGAAACGTATGATTTAAAAGATGGTGCAGTTGCGATTGCAGCAATCACATCTTGTACAAATACGTCAAATCCTCATGTCATGCTAAGTGCCGGATTGGTTGCGAAAAAGGCTGTTGAAAAAGGGTTGACTGTTCCTAAGTTTGTCAAAGCTTCACTTGCCCCTGGATCAAAGGTTGTTACAGCTTACTTAGAGGATGCAGGCTTATTGCCTTATCTGGAGCAGCTTGGGTTTTATGTGGTTGGTTATGGCTGCACGACTTGTATTGGTAATTCCGGAAGTCTGAGAGAAGAAATTGAAGCAGTCATGGAAAAAGAAGAGTTGCTGTTATCCGGTGTATTAAGTGGGAATCGAAATTTTGAAGGAAGAATTCATCCGTTGGTTAAAGCGAACTATTTGGCTTCTCCGCCTTTAGTTGTTCTCTATGCACTTGCTGGAACAACGGATATTGATTTGATCACTGAGCCGCTGGGCTATGACCAAACGGGCAGTCCGGTATTTCTGAAAGATATTTGGCCGGAGGAAGAAGAAATTCGCGAGTATGTCGATTCATGGGTAACACCGGAGTTGTTCCAAACACATTATCAGGAAGTGTTTGATGCCAATGAAGAATGGAACAACTTTCATTCTGAACCGACACCATTATATGAATGGGAAGGTAGCTCTACTTATATTGCTAATCCACCTTACTTGGATGGAATGGGCATTGAAATAAATCCTATTAAAGGATTGGCAGGGTTGTCCGTTCTTGCGAAGTTTGGAGATTCTGTGACGACAGATCATATTTCACCAGCAGGGATTATTCAGAGGACTAGCCCAGCCGGCTGTTATTTGACGGAGCATGGAGCAGCAGTACGTGACTTTAATTCTTACGGTTCCAGACGAGGGCATCATGAAGTAATGATGCGAGGAACCTTAGCCAACATTCGTATCCGAAATCAGCTGGTTCCGGAAATTGAAGGAGGCTACACGAAGTATTTTCCGACAGGAGACACCTTGTCGATTTATGATGCAGCTATGAACTATAAAGAGCAGGGAATGGGAACGATTATTCTTGCCGGAGAAGATTACGGCATGGGTTCGTCTCGTGATTGGGCGGCTAAAGGAGTCCAACTATTAGGTGTTCAAGCAGTGATAGCTAAAAGCTATGAGCGTATTCATCGCTCTAACTTGGTGATGATGGGGATTGTCCCGTTGCAATATAAAGCTGGGGAAGATTCGGATACATTGGGCTTAAATGGCACAGAACGATTTGATATTTTGTTGAAAGATGATGTTGCTGTGGGTGACGAGGTTGTTGTACATGCACATAAGGAAACGGGAGAAATCATCGAGTTTTCAGCAATCGTCCGTTTTGATTCAGCTGTGGATATCAGCTATTATCGACACGGTGGAATTCTACCGATGGTTATTCGAAAAAAACTTTTCAGAGAAGCTGCAAGCAATCAAAGGTAAGGGAGGAACACAAATGAAGGTTCATAAAGGACTGGACGGCGTGATCGTTTCTGAAACAAAAATCAGCGCGATCGTAGATAACCAACTGTTGTTTGCCGGATATAATATTGATGAATTGATCGAGAAAGAAATTCCTTTTGAAGAAGTTATTTATTTGCTGTGGTATTTACAAGTACCTAGCTTGGAAGAGCTGGCAGCTTTTCAACAGGTTCTTTATGCGCAGATGCCGGTTTCAGACACAATCATTACCAGCTTGAAGATTCAGACCCGTGAGAACCTTCATCCGATGAGTGTACTTCGTTCAACGATTTCTCTTCTGGGGGTTTTTGATCCGGATGCAGAGGAAACAGATCGTGAAGCCATTTATAGCCAGAGTATCGCGATCCAAGCGAAGATGCCAACGATTATTGCTGCTTACGCACGACTACGACGAGGACTTGATCCAATTCCTCCTAAACAAGACGGGACGCCTATCGCAGCGAATTTTCTGTATATGCTGACGGGAGAAATGCCTGATGAAGAACAGGTAAAGGCAATGAATCGTTCGCTTGTTCTCCATGCAGACCATGATTTTAATGCTAGCACCTTTACAGCGCGTGTCTGTGCGTCTACGCTATCCGATGTTTATTCTTGCATCACAGCGGCAATCGGCTCTTTGAAAGGCCCACTTCATGGTGGAGCCAATGAAAAAGTGTTCGATATGCTTCGCGAGATTGATGAAGGAGAAATACCGGTTGAAGAGTATCTTGATCAGAAAATGGATCGTAAAGAGAAGGTCATGGGCTTTGGTCATCGTGTTTACAAAATAGAAGATCCGCGGAAAAAACATTTAAAACGTATGGCGCAGGAGCTAACGACAACGACTGGTAAGCAACAGTGGTACTTCCTTTCTTGCCAGATCGAACAATACTTGAAAGAGAAAAAGGGGTTGATCCCTAATGTCGATTTCTATTCAGCTACCGTTTATCATTGCCTTGGTATAGACAGTGATTTATTCACCTTGCTATTTGCGATGAGTAGGGTTTCCGGGTGGTTAGGTCACATTTATGAGCAAAAAAATGAAGATTGTTTGATTCGACCAAGATCTCTTTATGTGGGAGAGAAGCATGAACAGTACCCGGTCAAATCAAGGGAGCAGGGGGGAATGGAAGCTTGAATCAAGAAGGACAGCTTACAATGAAAGATGGAAAAATACAGGTGCCGGAGCAACCGATCATCCCATTTATTGAAGGCGATGGGATTGGTCCCGAAATATGGGCAGCCAGCAGAAAAGTGTTTGATGCTGCTGTAGAGAAGGCTTATCAGGGGAAACGGCGGGTTATGTGGAAAGAGATTTTGGCTGGTGAGAAAGCGTTCAATGAAACTGGGAGCTGGCTGCCTGAGGAAACACTTGAAACAATTCGCACGCATTTAGTCGCAATCAAAGGTCCATTGACAACGCCAATTGGTGGTGGCTTTCGTTCTCTGAATGTGACCTTACGTCAAGAGCTGGACCTATATATTTGTTATCGTCCTGTTCGTTATTTTGAAGGTGTGCCGTCTCCTTTGAAGCATCCGGAACGGACAGACATGCAGATATTTCGAGAAAACACAGAAGATATTTATGCTGGCATCGAGTTTCCGGCAGAAAGTGAAGAAGCACAGAAGCTTATTTCATTTTTGAAAAATGAGCTTGGAAGCGAGAAAATCCGTTTTCCAGAGACCTCTGCTATTGGGATAAAACCAGTGTCAAAAGATGGGACTCAAAGACTAGTTCGGGCAGCAATCCAACAAGCTATCGATCAAAAAAGAAAATCAGTCACGCTTGTTCATAAAGGAAATATCATGAAGTTTACAGAGGGTGGTTTCAAGCAATGGGGCTATGACCTGGCTGAACAGGAATTTGGTGAGCATGTCTTTACTTGGTCAACTTACTTGTCAATCAAAAAAGAGGTAGGCGCTGCTAAAGCGGATCAGGCATTGGCAAAGGCTGAACAAGAGGGAAAAGTGATTATTAAGGATCGAATTGCTGATATATTCCTGCAGGAGATTTTGATTCATCCGGAGCAGTATGATGTTATTGCAACCTTGAATCTGAATGGCGATTATATCTCGGATGCCTTAGCTGCTCAGGTAGGCGGTATAGGAATTGCGCCAGGGGCCAATATGAATCTGCAATCTGGTCATGCTATTTTTGAAGCAACACATGGAACTGCACCGGAGTACGCCGGATTGGATCAGTTGAACCCTTCCTCTTTGTTGTTGTCGGGAGCGTTGCTCTTTGATTATTTAGGCTGGGGAGAAGCGGCAACTCTCATTACAGAGAGTATTGCAGAAGCAATTCGAAATAAAACGGTCACGCAAGATTTTGCTGATCAGATGGAACAGGCAGAAAAGCTGAAATGTTCAGAATTTGGCGAATTACTTGTTGGACTTATTCAAAAGAACAGCGAAATATAGAATAAAAAGGCAATGAAAATGAGTGATGGTTCTATCTGCATCTCACAGGTAGAACCACTCTTTTCTGTTGCCTTTTAGTGTTTATCAAGAAGAAAATATCAAATACAATAGTATTGCTTTCGCCCAACACAAAGTCACATTAGTTCTGTTTTTGTTTTATAGGTTGCCCATAGGCTTTTGGGATGATTAGGTAGTCGATCAATGGAACAAAGCAGTTCATGATCAATAGAATAAAGGTCATTCCTTCCGGCATAGAAGTAAACAGGCGCCAAGCCATCAATAGAGCACCGCAACAAACACCATATAGGATCTGTCCTTTTGACGTGGTGGGGGAGGTACTGTAATCTGTCGCCATAAAGAATACGCCTAACATTGTAGCTCCGCCGAATAGATGAGCAAAAGCAATAGTCAGGTTCCCGTCTCCTGCGATGAAAGCCAAAATAGCGATCGTTCCGAGCATGGAAAAAGGAATCTGCCATGTAATCACTTTTTTATAAAGAAGAAACAAGCCTCCTAGCAGTAACAAAAGGGCTGCTGTCTCAGCATTTTTTCCGGGAATCAATCCTATAAGGCTATCAAGCATTTGAGTCTTTGACAAACTCTGTCCAGATTCTGCAGTCATCAAGGGGGTCGCAGAAGAAACGACATCTAATCCGCTTGTAGAGAACAACGGCTGTGGCAGCACATTTGCGGACATTTCCTGAACAAAAAGCAAGCGTAGTACAGCTCTTCCTGCTAAAGCAGGATTCAATAGATTTCGTCCGATACCTCCGAAAAGCTCCTTAGATAATAGGATTGCGATACTTCCGCCTACTATGGGGTACCATAACGGAACACTTGGCGGTAAACTCATTGCTAATAAGACCGCCGTCACTAAGACAGAGCGATCTTTTGGTATAGATTGATTTCGTAGCTTAAACCAAATGAATTCTGATAAGATACACGTAATAAGCGTAATGATATACAGTAAAAGAGAGGGCAGACCATAGAAGAGGATGGAAGCAACGATGCTTGGCAGGAGTGCAAGCAAAACCAGATTCATAAGATGTTCAGTTTTTTCCTGAAACAATAAATGCGGAGAAGCTTCCATCATTGGGTACCGTTTACTGCGAATCGACTCGAGTGATTGATTAGGTTTCATTGTCCTCACTACCTTTCTTTAATAACTTTCTGTCCGGCAACAATATGCTCTGCCAGATGTCGACGCGCTGGACAAATATAGGTGCAGCATCCGCAATTGATACAGCGATCCGCATATAATTTTTTCATTCGTTTCCAATTTTTCTTCAAGTAGTTCTTCTCCAACTGATGTGGCAATAACCCAATGGGACAGACATTGACACATCGGGCACAATTGATACATGGACTTGGCGTGCTGTCTCTGTCATGTGTTTCATTGATTACGATCAGGCCATTGGCAGCTTTTGTTAAAGAGGCATCTAGGGTATCGACTGTTTGTCCCATCATAAACCCACCCGTAATGACCTTGGAAGGACGACCATCAAACCCACCACAAAATTCAATCATGTCGTTCACAGTTGTTCCTATCGGAAAATAGACATTCTTTTGCTTTTTTACATCTCCAACTACCGAACAAATCCGATGACTTAAAGGGGCACCGAATGCGACTGCTTCATAAACGGCGACGGTCGTAGCAACATTGATGACTAGATAACCCAAGTCTCTAGTAGAACCACCAACTGGCTCTTCTAAGCCTGATACAGCCTTAAACAATAACTCGGTGCTTCCCTGCGGGTAAATAGATGGAACTTCTAATACGTTGAGATTTGATGTATCTTTGCACCACTCAGTCATTATTGAGATTGCTTCCTGTTTATCATCTTCAATGACAATGATGCCTTCATCTGCACCTGTAGCTTTTAAAACAAGCTGACATCCTTTCAACAGCTTTTCACCTTGTGTAGCCATTAAGGCTGCATCTGCCATCAACAAAGGTTCACATTCTGCTCCATTAAAAATGCACGTGTGAATCGTTTCTTTAGGGTTCAGTTTGACATGACTGGGAAAAGTAGCCCCACCCAGACCGACTACTCCTGCTGCTTCTACAAGGTCAACAATCATTTTCTTGGTAGGCGTATGCGTTAAAAGAGGGGCGTTTTCCATATAAGTTTCTTGAAAATCGTTTTTGATTATGACACAGCGTACTTCATCGCCTTGCCCTTGGTCGATATTTCTAATAGCAGTGACTTTTCCTGAAACACTCGCATGGATATGGGCTCCTAAACCATCTCCCGTTGTTGCTATCGTTTGTCCGATTGCTACTTTTTCGCCAACTGTAACAATTACTTCTGAAGCGTCACCGATGTGTTGCTGGACAGGAATATATACTTTTTTCGGATGGATTGCTTCCACCTCTTTATAGGCATCGATTCCCCGTAACTGTAATACATCATCGTGGTGAAGATCTAACCCACCTCTGAACGATTTTATCATCTCACTTCCTCCAATATTCATTGTAATTTTAGTATAACATGACCTATTTAAAGTAAAAAAAGATATGGTATCTAGTACTAGTTCCTTAGATTGTCCGCTTAACTAGTGGGGTTATCAAGTGTTTAGTTAAGTGAGGGGGCATGGTTTGGAGGTAGAAGAGAAAAAGGATGAGCATTAGGATAGGAAAAGAAGGACGAGGCTAATTTATAGTTTCTTAGCAAAAAAAAAGCCTGACCGAAGTCAGGCTAAAAGTTTAATTTGAATTAAGCTTTGTTTACGTTAGTTGCTTGAGGTCCGCGTTGTCCGTCTTCGATGTCGAAAGTAACTGCTTGACCTTCTTCTAAAGTTTTGAATCCGTCGCCTTGGATAGCTGAGAAATGAACGAATACGTCGTTTCCGTTTTCAGCAGTGATAAATCCAAAACCTTTGTCTGAGTTAAACCATTTTACTGTACCTGTTTCCATGATAGAAAATCCTCCTTATGTTTCAAAAAATTATTTTGCAATTACTTGAAAGGTGAAAATGTGGAGGATGTTTACTATAACAATGAAACAACTACACATATATTACCGAACAAAAACTACATTTATTACTATAACATAAATTTTCTCATTTGCATAGTAAATAGACCAATTATTAATTTTTTCATTAGTGTAAATAAATATTCTTTATATCAAAAAAATCTATGTTATACTATTTATACATTAAGCGTTTGAATATGAAAGCGGAGCAGTGATCATCTTTAAGAAATCTATTCCGAAGGCGCAGTCTTGGAGCTGCATAGATTTGAAAGTAGGAAGGGTTCAGATTGTTTAGATGAGAGTGATCAGCTGACCGCTAATAGATAGTTTTACCCGATTTTCTAACTAACAAAGTATTTTAATGAACTTAATCAAAAAAGTGCCCACAATGCTTGGATAAGTATTGTGGGTACGTCTATTTTATGGATCCTTTTTATTTTCGTTTTAACGTCAGTGACTTAAACATAAGGTTAGCGCCACCGATGATGAAGGTAAGCATCAATATATAAGAAAATAGTGAGGTTCTGGATAAGCGAATGTGAACCGTTGTAACAATACTGACAATAATGAGAGCTATCCCGAGTATCGCTAAAATTTTACCGATGATCGATTTGGTGTTGTTGAAAATCATAACAATACCAATAACCAATGGGATGACTGTCCAACCGTTAGATACACCAAAACCACCGACTCGGAACATGCTGTAACTGAACCATGAAGAGCTGACTGTCAGCTGATTAAAAAACAGAAACAGGCCAATTGCCAGAAGGCCCATTCCGATGAAAAAATTTGGTGGTTTAGGCTCTTTCCTACTATATTTGTTTGAGTTATTCATTTTACTTCTTACCCCTTTCAACCTTTAACAGCAAAAACTCATGAAAATAAATTCAGTCGCTTCTGTCTGTTCTAACAATCCTTTTTACTTAGCAAGTATTTTGCCAAATTGTGTTCTTTAACTTTATCATAGAATGCTGGGCTTTTGAATATCAAAAATGATTCTTTAGGTAGCTGAAATAGTCGTTTAGGGATGAACGCAATCGAAAAAAACACAAAGCTGATTGAATGAATCCATCGGCTTTGTGTTTTTTTCGATTTGTATTAAAACTATCAGTATCTTAAAATGCCTGCTAATGATTTTTCGTCGGGGGCCGCCTGTTGGTCAAGGACGAACACTTTGCCTCCTGTTTGAATCACGGCGTAAGCAGTATTATTTAGCAGCTTTCTCCGATCAAATTCTAAAGATGACATCTCAGTTGTTTCATTGACAAAATTCGATGTAGCGATAAAAAAGTGAGACAGTCGTCCTTCACTTGCAGCAGGGACAATGTCAACGAGCTGATCAACGAATTTTTTATCCAACAGTTCGTTATAAGAGTCAGTTTCCAATTTTTCTAATTCTTGACTGATTTTTTCAGCCCCTAATTTTATTTCTTTGATAGAGACTTGAGCAGGTGAGGCTGATACTGCTACATTTGTATTCAGATAAGGATTTTTTGCTATTTTTTTGAACATTGTTTGATTTTCAGGCAATGCATAAAGGAAAATCGGTAATTTTTTAGGATTTTCAAAGGTATCCTTGAAGTAGGCATCGATCGCTTGATAATAGTTGACCCAATCAATTTCCACTTCTTCATCCTTGGTACTGACACCATGATAGGTAACGCCTTCTTTTCCTGAACCGTTATAGCCGGAACCTGAGCCAGTCGTATAGTTTAAGTTCCCGCCAGTTAGTTCATCTCCAAGCGCACTGACTAAATCAGTTGGTGCATCCTCTGGAAGTGTCACTGCAGTTACGTTTGGACCTTCGACAAGATACAATGACATGGAGTCTCTATTAAGAGCCAGGAGATAGTAATCGTAAGTAAACTGCTGATCTTTGATGATACCAAGTAGATAAGGTTTTTTGCCCACATAATACTGATTATCCACTGGCACATTCAATCTATATAAGAATGTTTCGTCCTGTGTAAAAATAATGGTAATGCTTTTCGTTGTGTTTCTCCAGAAGGCTGCATCAGCTTCCAGATCGTTGATTTTTTTCTGAAAAGGTGCCCAGTCAAAATCAGCGAATCGTTTTTCGAATCTTATTTTCGCTGCTTTGGCAAGGTTTTTGAAAGCAAGAATATCTTTACTGATATCTTGATGAGCAACATGGGTATTCAAAACAAACGTGACAAAAGGACCTTGAATTTCATCTGAGAATAATTCATTGAAACGAGTTTTTCCATTATCTGGCATAATCAATTCCTCCTATAGTGAAACGTTTTCTGTCTATATTTCCTGTTAAATGGGTTCTTCAAAAGAAGAATATACGAATGGCTAAGAAAAACATTTTATCTCTTCGTTATTTAGCAGGATTTATATATAAAAAGTGTAGCACAAGGAGGTGAATGTTTGAAATGATATGATTAGCGGTAAATAGGGGATAATTCAGGTTTTCTCATGGAAATTTTAATAAATCCATAGAGCTTCCTCATGTTTGCTGTTTCAATCTGTACTAAAATGGGTGTATGCCAATTATCCCGAATTGGTTTTTCATACTTACTCCTACCAAGAGTAAATAACAACCTTCATTTCCACCACATTACCCGATGTGGTGGTTTTTTATTTTATTTAAGGAAAGAACAAAAATAGTAGCTTTTTTCAATAAGAATACAAACTTCGTTGTCAATTATTCTGTTAAGGTTATTCCTCATTTTTTTCAGTAGACAATTCATTACTGAGTCTAACACATTTCATTTCCATCAATTTAATTGAGAGGTACTTTTTAAGTACATTTGTTTGTATATTCAGAAGTGGGTTAATTTACATGAGCTAGAATCATGGAGAAGAGAAATTATGGGAGTAAAGCAATCAAGCTTGTAACCAGAAATGTTAGACCTAGAATGAGAGTCAAAAAGAAGCCAAAAATATTATGCATATTCAAGCTGTTTCCATTTCCTTGATATTTTGAAATGATAAGTCTTGAATCAGAAAAATATTTCCCTTTTTCTTTTTTTGAGCGAAAAATGCTAGGTAGTGCAAAGGTTGGATAGGCGAGCAATAGGAAAGCTAGGAATAAATTTAGGCTAATGTTCATTTAAACGCACCTTCTTCATATGTTTGATTAAATTATAACACAGAGGAAGCAGGTAGGGGAGGCATCGGTCGGTCTCAATAGTATGAAATCAGACTGCAAGAAAATGAAAGCACGCAACGCCAGTATTAACAAATCAGCTAAATAAAAATCCTTTTTCTCAACACACTGTTGATTTCTTGTCTTTCTTACTTTATCATGAAGAAAATCAACGAATCGCTTTTCTTACTTATTCAAGGAATCATAGCTGAATGGATAAGAAAATTTAAGGAGGCCCTATGTCAACGAAAACTGAACAAACGAAAGAGCATATCATCGCTGTTTTTATGAGATTGATGAGGGACAATGGTTTTGAGAAGATGACAGTGGCACAGCTGGCACGAGAAGCTGAAATAAATCGTGGCACCTTCTATTTACATTATCCTGATAAGTATGCGGTGTTGGAAGAAGTCCAAGAAGACATTTATCAGAATTTTGAGACGATCGTTACAAAATACATTGGTGTTTCGCTTATAGAGAAGCAAGTGCATCAGTCCGTATCCTTGGAAGAATTATTTCGTAGTGCGTGTCTGCAGTTAATGAACTTTTTATATGAACGAAAAGAAGTTGCACAGATTTTTTTAGGAGAAAATGGTGATACACACTTTATTGAACGACTTGAGAAAGTCTATACAGATGTAGTTAGAGGGAAAATAAAAAAGCAACTCTCTGTTTCTGAGGATTTTCAATTGGAGTTTGTCTTTTCTGGAGCAATCGCTATAGTGAAGAAATGGATTCGAGAAGGTGCAGAGCAATCACCAGAGGAAGTCTCTCAGCTTTTAGCAGAATGTATGACCTCGTCACCGATTCATATATTTGAACGAATTGAAGCGGAATGATAATGTATTTTCAATAAGTAAAATAGACAACCACACGAGCGGAATTTACGCGAGCGTGGTTGTTTATTTTTTTGCTTAGGAAGCAACTGTTATACTGTAAATCAAAAACTGTACTAAAATTTGCTCTTTTCTGCTATAATTTACAAAGAAGAGATGAACAGGAATCCGTTTAGTTGATGTTTTTGGTTGAACAAGGAGGCAGAATAATGAAGCTGATATACCATGGACATTCATGTATAGAAATACAATTAGCAGATGGAACGAATCTTTTGATCGATCCATTTATTACTGGAAATCCAGTCAGTGATTTGATCGCTGAGAAAGTAAAAACAGATGTGATTCTTGTAACACATGGTCATGATGATCATGTAGGTGACACCGTGTCAATCGCCAAAAAGAATGAGGCGTTGGTCGTTGGGATAGTCGAGATTGCGAACTTTGTTGAGAAACAGGGGATTTCAAGCCATGGGATGAACCTTGGTGGTAAGCATGATTTTTCTTTCGGTCGGGTTCAGCTGGTTCCGGCCTTGCACAGCTCTGGCTATGATTATCAAGGTGAGACACTTTATATGGGCGAACCGGCGGGAATCATTTTTCAAGCAGAGGGTAAGACGATTTATCACGCAGGAGATACAGCATTGTTTACAGATATGAAATTATTGAATGTTTTTTATGATATCGATATGGCATTTCTTCCAATTGGCGATAATTTTACTATGGGACCAGAAGAAGCTGGGATTGCGGCTGAGTATATTCAAGCGAAAACAGTAGTGCCGATTCATTACAACACATTCGATTTGATTCGTCAGGATGCGTCAGCTTTTGTTGATCGATTGAGAACAGGGACAGGTAAAGTCATGCTGGTTGGTGACAGTATAGAACTATAGGAGGCTACTATGGCAACAAAACATGATCAAATCTTACAGCATATTGAAAGCCTGCCGATTGGGGATAGGATTTCAGTTAGAAGCATTGCAAAGAATTTAGGAGTTAGCGAAGGTACGGCATATAGAGCAATCAAGGATGCCGAGAATATCGGACTGGTCTCTACGATCCAACGTGTAGGAACGATTCGAATCGAACGCAAATTAAAAAAACATATAGAAAAACTAACATTTGGCGAGGTTGTCCGAATTATTGAAGGGGATGTCTTAGGCGGTTCTTCCGGATTAGATAAGGTGTTAAATAAATTCGTTATTGGTGCCATGACTAAGAAAGCTATGGTTCGCTATATCACGCCGGGCTCATTGATGATTGTCGGAAATCGACATGAAGTGCAGAAGCTTGCGCTGGAAAATGGTGCAGCAGTTTTGATCACCGGAGGGTTTGATACAGACGAAGAAATTGAAAAGCTGGCAGATGAGCTGGAAATGCCTGTTTTGCGTACGACCTATGATACGTTTACTGTAGCCACTATGATCAACCGCGCGTTGAGCGACCAGTTGATTAAAAAGGATATTATGTTAGTTAGCGACATCTATACAACCCTTGATAAGACGAATTATTTGAGTAGTACAAATACTATTGCGGATTATCAGAAAATGTCTGAGGAGACCTCTCATTCCCGTTTTCCGGTTGTAAATAAAAATATGCGCCTGGTGGGAATCATTACAGCAAAGGATGTTATTGGCAAGAACGATGTGACGACTATTGATAAGGTGATGACCAAAGAACCGATCGTTGTAAAAAAAACAATGAGTGTTGCCAGTGTCAGCCATCAAATGATTTGGGATGGACTGGAAGTCATGCCCGTTGTGGAAGATGATTTTTCTTTAGTTGGCTTGGTTTCACGGCAGGACGTCATGAAAGCCATGCAGCTCGTGCAGCGACAAACACAGATTGCAGATACCATTTCTGATCAAATTTCCGGAGAGGTCATTATTTCAGAGGACCAAGGTCAGGAAAAAGGAAAGCTAGAAACACCATCCTTTACCTTCCATGTGACACCACAGATGGTCAATGGTGTAGGGACGATTTCTTTTGGTGTATTGAGTGAAATTGTTTCGAATGTGACACAGCGGACGATGATTGTGAATCAAAAGAGAAATGTATTGATTGAACAGGTAAATCTTTATTATTTACGCTTGATTCAATTAGAAAGCGACTTGGATATTCGTCCAAGAATTTTGGAACTGGGAAGACGTTCCGCAAAATTAGATGTGGAAATTTACTTGGAAAATGCTTTGGTAGCGAAAGCCATTGTTGTCTGTCAAGTAATGGAGCGTTCGTAGGAGGAAGAAAGAATGAGTGTGAGAAATGATATTCTCTCAATGATTAAAAAATATGAAACAATTATTATTCATCGTCATCAACGACCAGATCCAGATGCTCTTGGCTCTCAAGTTGGATTAGCGGAAATTCTTCGCGCAAGCTTTCCGGAAAAGAATATCTATCAGGTCGGTGGTCCGGTAGAGGGCTTGGAATTTCTGGCACTAATGGAAGAGGTAGAGGACAGCGTTTATCAGGGGGCATTGGTTATTGTTACAGACACTGCGAACTCTCCCCGTATTAGTGATAACCGTTATGCTCTAGGGGAAAAACTGATCAAAATCGATCATCACCCAAATGATGAACCATACGGTGATTTGGTCTGGGTAAATACTAAGGCTAGTAGCTGTAGTGAGATGATTATGGATTTTTATTTGATGTTCGAGGATGAGCTGACTCTTACAGATAACGCAGCAAGATTACTGTACGGGGGGATTGTTGGCGATACAGGTAGATTTCTGTACCCGGCTACGACTTCCCATACACTAGAGGTTGCGGCAGTATTACGAGGCTGTGATTTCGATGCAACTGCGTTGAATCGAGAGCTGGAACAAATATCAATGTCTGTGGCTAAGCTGGCTGGGTATGTCTACCAAAATCTTGAGGTAGATGCAGACGGCGCCGGAAAAGTGCTGATTTCTCATGAGATGCTTACGGAGTACGGGATTGTTGATTCAGAAACAGCTTCAGTTGTTCCGTTGCCAGGTACGATTGACGAAGTGTTGGCTTGGGGGCTGTTCGTTCAGCAACCAGAAGGATATTACCGGGTACGTTTGCGTTCCAAAGGTCCTGTGATCAATGAAATTGCTAAGCGTCATCATGGCGGCGGACATCCGTTGGCAAGTGGGGCAAACGCCAGAGATATGGATGAGGTGCGTGAAATTTATGCAGAAATCCAACAAGCCTGCCAGAATTTTATTCAAGAAGTCGTGGAATAATCTAATTGGAATAAATGAATAGAAGAAAAAGTATAGAAGTGATGGCCTTGAGAAATTCCGCTGATCACTTCTTTTTTTATTCATTTGTAAAGAACCAAACCCTCTTTTCTTTTTGAATGAAATACGCTAAAATAAAAAAGATGTTGCCATAAAATACAGGGAAACTAGTATCCTACTATTAAACTGTGTAAGACAAGTGTCTCTGCGGTTCTCATAAAACTGCGATCCTCGAGACAAAGCATTACACTATATCTAGTTTTATTGCCTCTGCGAGTACTCGAGGCAAATGCGTCTACTTGGAAAAGCATTGGCTATCGAACCACTAGAATCAAAGAAATAGACGGTTACTTGGCTGTTTCTATCATTAAACAATAAAGGAGAACCAGCATTCTGTTACTAGACCCTCTAGAAATGCTGGATATCGGACCACCAGAATCAAAGAAACAGACAATTACTTGACTGTTTCTATCATTAAACAATAAAGGAGAACTAGCATTCTGTTACTAGACCCTCTAGAGATGCTGGATATCGGACCACTAGAATCAAAGAAACAGACAATTACTTGACTGTTTCTATCATTAAACTATAAAGGAGAACCAGCATTCTGTTACTAGACCCTCTAGAAATGCTGGATATCGGACCACTAGAATCAAAGAAACAGACAATTACCTGACTGTTTCTATCATTAAACAATAAAGGAGAACCAGCATTCTGTTACTAGACCCTCTAGAAATGCTGGATATCGGACCACTAGAATCAAAGAAACAGACAATTACCTGACTGTTTCTATCATTAAACAATAAAGGAGAACCAGCATTCTGTTACTAGACCCTCTAGAGATGCTGGATATCGGACCACCAGAATCAAAGAAACAGACAATTACTTGGCTGTTTCTATCATTAAACTATAAAGGAGAACCAGCATTCTGTTACTAGACCCTCTAGAGATGCTGGATATCGGACCACCAGAATCAAAGAAACAGACAATTACTTGGCTGTTTCTATCATTAAACTATAAAGGAGAACGAACATGGAAACTTTACCAAATTGTCCGGAATGCGGATCAACGTATACATATGAAGATCGGGGAATGATGATTTGTCCGGAATGTGGGCACGAATGGACACCAGGAGATGCCGTAGAGGAGGATAACTCAGCGGTTAAGGACTCTAACGGGAATCTGTTAGCTGATGGCGATACAGTAACTGTTATCAAAGATTTGAAGGTCAAGGGTGCAAGTGGTGCAATCAAACAAGGAACGAAAGTCAAAAATATCCGTTTGGTTGAAAGTAGTGATGGACACAACATCGACTGTAAGGTTGATGGATTTGGCCCAATGAAGCTAAAATCAGAATTTGTTAAAAAAGCATAAGACAAAAAAAGAAAGGTTCTATGTCAATTTGTGTTGGTAGGACAAAAAACTGAATAAAATCGTAGAACTTGGAATAAAAATCAGAGACATTCTGGTTTTGTTTCAAGTTCTTTTTTAGAAATAGGAGGACTTCTGCCAATTATCTGGGCAGCTGGCCGGAAGCGACTTGGCAAAAAGCGCCAATTCCATTCCTAAATCGAGTCAAAGTAGCTGTACATGTACTTGGATAACAGCTACTAATTCCCGATTTACCTTTATAGCTGCAGAGATATTGGTTGTGAGCCCCCTTTTAATCTTGAGAAAAAACAAGACCTTGAACAATGTAAATACGTGAACGAAAATGATAGAAATTGCGGTAGCCATAAGCCACTCGTTTGATTACCTTAATCTTGTTGTTCAACCCTTCTGTAATGCCATTAGAAAAAGAAAAACTGAAAGCATTGGTAATTCCTTGTCTGTGCTTCTTGAAGAATCTCAATTTCTTTTTGAACCAGAAAGGCAGTCGGGGATCTAGTGTATCAAGTTCTTCAAAGAAACGCTTGGCGTCTCGATGAGTAAAGGCATATTTGAGAAACTGAACAGTATCGTAAGCAATGCGCAAGGTTGAATCATAGCTGAGTAATTCATCGACAATATCTGTTTGAGTTAATGGACGTTTGAACAGTGAATGATAGGGACGATGTTGACTATCAAGCTCAGAGGAATCTTTTAAGAGTAACTTCCAATACCGTTTGAGTCGACGATATTGCTTCTGTTCTAGCGGTGAGGAATGCCGAAAGGCATTCATTGTCTTTATCCGCAGTTGATTTAACGCTCGATTCATCTGTTGGACAATGTGGAATCGGTCAGTGACGAGTTGGGCATTTGGAAACACAGACTTGAGTAATTGATCATAGCTCGCATTCATGTCCATGACCAGGTACTTTACGTTTTCTCGAGCTTCTTTTGTGTAACGCATAAAGTGTCGGGTTAAGTGTGTTAACCGTCGGTCTTCAAGGACTTCAAGAATCTTGTTGGTTTCTCCATTAACACAAATAAAACTCATGGCTCCTTCACAAGATTTCATTGATTTGAATTCATCAATACATAAAATTTTTGGAAGAAATCGCCAGTTTGGAGAATAAGAAGTAGCTAGCTCTTCCATTAAGCGAAGAACCGTCACGTCTGAAACGAAATGTTTTTGGGCAATCTCTTTCCTAGAAACATTTTTCTTTAAATCAAGCATGATTTGGAGACAGAGCTGCTTCGATAAATGATGATGCTCTTCAACTAACTCTGTTTGAGCATGAAAAGTAGCGTGACACTCATGACAACGAAAGCGTGAACGTTTCAGCTCCAATAATGTCAAGCGACCATTAAAAACAGGTAATTGAGTATATGTCCGATGGTAACCGTTTTTGATGATCTGTCCTTGATTTTTAATGCCACAGTTTCTACAATGTGTAGGTATATACGTAAGTGTTGCTTTGATGACCTGAGCCTTAACACCTTTTGAATGACTGTATTCAAGCCAATCCTCTCCAAAGGAGAGATGTTTATCTGTTAGTCCAAGCAATAATCTGGTATTCTTATCCATAGAGGAACAACCTTTCTGATGATTTGTGGTTTTAGACGATTTCATTTTATCAGTTTGTTGTTCCTTTTTTGTGTTTGACCACTCAAAAAAGTGCTGGTGGTTTTTCCTTTAGGAATTTCCACCAACACAAAATATTATAGAACCAAAAGAAATCCAGTCACGGATTTCTTTTTATTTTTCTATGTGCTGCTGCTTTCTTTCTTGCTGGAATTGATAAATCCGTTTGATTCCGCGCCAACAGTTTAAGATAACAAGCAGAATTCCGGCAATTAGAGGAATCCATAAAATATCTGGAGAGTAATTAAGCTGTAGATCTAGTCGTGCATCGGCTGACCAGAATTCTTGGAGCACTTGAAAGCTGAAAACGGTCATGAAGGAAGCAATCAGCAATAGAACAAATCCTATATAATATTGAACCTGTGATTTTTTTCTGATCCATTCAAAAATAAGGTAGAGAATAATTAAAAATAGCGGAACACCAAAAGCAAAATAACCATTAAGCATGTTTTTCCCTCCTTGCATAGAAGATAGCGTATAGACAGGGCAGTTCTTCAAAAAATAACTACTCCTTTATCATACCTGTAAATGGTCTATTTTTCAAAAATTACTTTCTATTTGTTGATCACTTGAAATGACAAATTTCAGTTTTTCTACTAGACTGAGGAGAGGAGTTGGCGATGAAAAAGCTGACAAAGAGAAAGATTTCTGAAGAGCAGCTGATTCTCTTAGTTAGATAGCTTTAGGGTCATTGATTTTGCTGGTTTTATTTTATTAGAAACGGAGGGTGAGCATGAGCGCATATGAAGGACCAATCAGAACAGCAATTATTGTTTTTCCATTTTTAGCGTTTGCCATTTCATTTATTTTTATTCTTTACGATTACCGAAAATATGGGACATTTTTGTTTCGTAGAGCCATTATTCTGTATTCCTTTGTGTTCTATTTACTATGTGCCTATTTTCTGATTATTTTACCGTTGCCGCCTCGTGCAGACGTAGCCAATTATACGAGTCAAATTATAGAACTGCGTCCTTTTTATACGGTGGTTCGTTTTCTGAAGGACACGACACTTGTTTTAGGAGATTCGAGTACGTATATACCTGCACTTAAGCAAGGAGTGGTTTTAGAACCTCTGTTCAATATATTGTTATTGGTGCCATTTGGTATTTATCTGAGGTATTATTTCAAGTTATCATTCAAGAAAGTTGTTTTATCCGGATTTCTATTATCGCTCTTTTTTGAGCTGACACAGCTTAGCGGATTGTACTTCATTTATCCTCGACCTTATCGACTAGCAGATGTGAATGATTTAATCAATAATACACTGGGAGCGATGATCGGTTATGCGGTTACGCCAGTTCTTACCTTTCTACTACCTACCAGGACCGATATTGATGAGGCAGCGTATAGAAAAGGGCAGGATGTTACGATTTTTCGTCGTTTTACGGCTTTTATGATCGACTGGATAATGATTTGGTTGGTAACATTCATGATTGAGATTCCGCTTCGCTTTGTTCCGCAATTTCGGGCATGGGATGATCAATCGCACGTTTTTGATAGTAGGTGGTTTTTCTTTTTAACTGTTTTCTTCGTTTTTATGGTGATTCCTACTTGGACAAATGGACAGACTCTAGGGAAAAAATTTGTTCGAATCAGAGTTGTAGAAGAAGGGCAATCGAAGCTTCGGTTTCGAGCGTTGTTTTTACGATATGGCTATTTCTATTATATTTTCGGTCTTACCTCTGCTTTTTTAGCCTACGCAGCGAACTGGCTGAACTCAACTAACCGCTGGCTGCAAATTGTCAGTTTGATTTTGACGATTTTCTGTTTCCTCCTAAATACATTGTTTGTAATCAATATTGGCTATTCAGTCTTACGTAAGAGGAGGAGATTGTTTTACGAAAAAGCAAGTCATACCTATACAGTCAGTACAATTGAAGTAAAGGAAAAGTTTGAAAAAAGCGAGGAGTAAGACGCTATTTTATGTTATAATGCTTGAGGACTTATATACAAGAGAGAAAAGAGGTGGGCAAATGAGTTCGTTTGAACAGTTTCAATTTCAGCCTTTTATTATGAAGGCGATCGAAGATAAAGGATTTAAAACGCCAACAGAGGTGCAGGAAAAGTTGATTCCCGTAATTAAAAAGGGAAAAAGCGTGATTGGTCAGTCACAGACTGGTAGTGGAAAGACACATACCTTTTTATTGCCATTGATGGATAAAATCGACCCAACAGTAGATGAAGTCAGTTTGGTCATTACGGCACCAAGTAGGGAGTTGGCAGATCAGATTTATCGAGAAGCCAGTCAAATTGCACAGTTCAGTCAGCCTGAAATACGGGTATCGAACTTTGTTGGTGGAACAGATAAGAAACGTCAGATCGGCAAGCTTGAAAAACAGCAGCCCCACGTAGTAATAGGAACACCGGGACGTATTTTGGATTTGATTAATGAACAGGCGCTAAAGGTTCATACAGCAGCTTTTTTTGTTGTCGATGAAGCAGATATGACGTTGGATATGGGCTTCTTGGAGGAAGTGGATCAGATTGCCGGGCGATTGCCTGCACATCTGCAAATGTTGGTATTTTCCGCAACTATTCCTGAGAAACTAAAACCGTTTCTTAAGAAATATATGGAGAATCCAGTCGTCGAGCATATCAAGCCAAAGACAATCATTTCTGAATCGATTGGTAATTGGTTGATTTCAACAAAAGGAAAAGATAAAAATCGTCTGATTTATCAGCTGTTGACAATTGGTCATCCCTATTTGGCTATTGTTTTTGCGAATACAAAACAACGAGTAGATGAAATTACAGAATATCTGAAGAAGCAAGGCTTGAAAGTTGCAAAGATTCATGGAGATATCACACCAAGAGAACGTAAACGAGTGATGCGTCAGGTGCAGAATTTGGAGTATCAATATGTTGTTGCGACAGATTTAGCTGCACGAGGAATCGATATTGAAGGTGTGTCTCATGTCATCAATGCGGAAATTCCTGCTGAACTGGATTTCTTCATTCATCGTGTCGGTCGAACTGGAAGAAATGGCTTGGATGGAACAGCAATCACACTTTATGATCCCGCAGATGATTTGATGATTTCTCAAATCGAGCAGTTGGGTGTTAAGTTCTATCCGAAGGAAATCAAAGATGGAGAGATCGTAGAAACCTATGATCGTAACCGTCGAACAAAGCGGACGAAATCGAAGGATGAGCTTGATCCGACATTGATTGGTTTGATGAAGAAGAAAAAGAAGAAAATCAAACCGGGATACAAGAAAAAGATCAACTGGGCGATTGCGGACAACAACAAGCAGAAGCGTAAAGTAGAACGTAGACAGCAAACGCGTACTGCAAGAAAATCGAAGAAAAACTCGAATCAATAGAACTTGGAGGATTGCATTGGGGCTATGACCTGATGAACCATCTGTGTAGGTCTGGGATATTGTCAATTGGCAGATGTCCCAGACTTTTTCTGATTTAGAGAATCTATCTGCTAAAATTGTTAAGAAAATAGTTGGCTTTTTTTGACGGGCTCCAAAGAATCTGAGTGATTTTCCAGAATGTTTCTCTTCGGGTTCTGTGCTATAATAACCAAGTTAGTATGAAAATGGAGGAAAAGAGATGGACGGAATCCTGCCTTTATGGAAAGAAAAAGGAATGACCAGTCACGACTGTGTCTTTAAATTACGTAAAATATTACATACAAAAAAAATTGGTCATGGGGGCACCTTAGACCCAGATGTTTCCGGTGTGCTGCCGATTTGCATTGGCAAAGGAACGAAAGTAATTGAGTATATGGTAGATTCAGGGAAAACCTATGAAGGCGAAATAACTTTAGGTTTTTCGACGACTACTGAAGATGTTAGCGGCGAAATCGTTGAACAAGAAAAGCTGAGCCAGCCGTTTTCTTTAGAAGAAATCGATCAGGCGATGGCACAGATGACGGGGGAAATTACTCAGGTTCCACCAATGTTCTCGGCTGTTAAGGTCAATGGAAAGCGACTTTATGAATATGCCAGAAATGGTGAAGAAGTTGAACGACCACAAAGAACGGCGATGATCTACTCGTTTGAGCGAACCAGTCAGCCTGTTTTTGATATGGAGCAAGGAACGCAAAGCTGGAGCTTCAAGGTCGTCTGCGGCAAAGGAACCTATGTCCGTACGTTATCTGTTGATACCGGAAAGGTATTGGGTGTACCTGCCCACATGTCTGAGTTGGTTCGAACAGGCAGCGGCGGTCTAAATAAGGAGCAGTGTGTGACCTTGGCTGAGGTTGCAGAAAAGATGGAACAAGAAGCGATCAAAGATGTCTTATTGCCAATCGAAGTTGCGGTGTCAGGTTTTCCTAAGTTTGATTTGACTGATGAGCAGTACAGCCGGGTTAAAAATGGTGTTTTTCTGTCACAAAAAGAATTGGGCTTGTCTGAACCGTTAGAAAGTTTGATTGCATTATATTATCAGGGATTGGTTGTCAGTCTCTATCAGCAGCATCCGGAAAAATCAGGAGTGTTGAAACCAAGTAAAGTACTTAGAAATAACTAATAGAAAGAAGTTTTGCATGATGAAAATTATTTCCATTCGTCATCCCTATGATCCAGCACAAATACCAGCGGATGATGTAGTAATGGTTTTAGGTTTTTTTGATGGGGTTCATCAAGGCCATAAAAAAGTAATTGAAACAGGGAAAAAGCTTGCAAAGGAAAAGGGATTAAAGCTGGCAGTAATGACGTTCAATCATCATCCATCCATTGTTTTTCAGAAAATCGAACCGCATGCGATGAAATATTTAACTAGTCTGAAGCAAAAAGAAGAACATATGGCAGATCTGGGTGTTGATATTCTCTATATTATTGATTTTACTTCTGATTTTGCGAAGCTTCCACCACAGGATTTCGTCGATCAATATATTGTTGCTTTGCACGGAAAAGTAGCAGTTTCAGGATTTGACTATACGTATGGACCCAAAGATATTGCTGATGTGGCCCATTTTCCGGAATATGCACAGAGCAGATTTGAAATCGTGACTGTTCAAAAAGAAGAAATGGATGGAGAAAAAATCAGCTCCACGAGAATTCGTGAAATGATGGATAGCGGAAATATGGAAGAAGTGACGGAGCTTCTTGGCTATGTCTATGAAACAGAGGGTACCGTGGTTCATGGCGATGCACGGGGGCGTGAGCTTGGTTTCCCAACAGCCAATATCCGAGTGAAAAGTACCGTTCGTTTACCAAGGATCGGTGTTTATGCTGTTCAAATCAAAATTGGTGAAAAGTGGTATATCGGCATGGGCTCGATTGGACATAACGATACCTTCGGTGAAGGCCGTGAGTTGACGGTCGAGGTTTATATTCTTGATTTCAAGAGAGATATTTATGGGGAACAGACGATTGTTCGTTGGAATCACTATCTTCGAGATCAGGTGAAATTTGAAGGCGCTGCGAAGCTGATTGAGCAACTGAAACAGGATGAGGTGGATACGGCAACTTATTTTGAGGGACACTCTGAATAGATTTTTTGCGGAGTAGCCCACTTTTCAAGATAGGAATAACAGATTGTTTACTATAAAAAATGGACCTGATCGCTGCAAAAAAGCAGCAATCAGGTCTTTTTAGATAGAAAATATCTATTCTTCAGTGAACCAGCTAGCGATTTCTTCTCTGTCATACGCTAAGATATGCTTCTGATAGTTCTGATAATAGAATGCTGCTGTTTCTTTGTCAGGGGACCAAATGTCACAACCACGATCATCGTAGAGGTGAAATAATATTTTTTTGTTGGATTATAGATAAAAATACGTTCACTGATTCGAGGGACCAACGGATTTACCCCGTAAAAATCGGAGTAAAGACAGGCGGTGATCAATTTATTCAGATAAAGATCCTTGCGCTCGATGGTCAGCAGCAAAATGCCGGTCGTCCCTTCATAATAGTCGTTGAAGGCATCGGTAATAAAATAGTCGATATGTCGGATTTTATTTCTCTTTAAAAATTTTTGAAAACGAGTTACTTTTCCATATTCAGGTATTATGACTCCTATTGTCAGAGTATCTTCTTCAAAAAAATGTCTTCCACAATCGCTTTTGGCAGCCAATAAATGTCATTGATTGCACGAATCGCGCCACGACTAAAATCTTTTGTTAGCTCTAAACGAAGATTGTATTTTTGTTTATAAGTATGATGCTTTTCTCGAAATAGTTCTTTCAGCTCGTCGACTATAATCTTCACCTTCCCAACCGTTCATTTCTTATTTGCTTTGATTGTATCAAAGGAGGAGGAAACGAACAATCTCAATTGGAATATTTCAGAGAACTATTTGGCGGTGCTTTTTGATTTACAAATAACAATCGATTTGACAATCTGCTACATTTCGAAGAATATATAGGAAAAGCACTGTAGATTAAAATAATCGAGTGAGAAGTGGGTTAGTACGATTGGAGGCTAGAATAATGGCGATTTATTTGGAGATGCCGAAATTAGATAAAGAGTTTCCATTTCGGGTGTTGGTGAATGACGGCGATATTTTAACGACGCCTCATTGGCATCGTGAGCTGGAACTGATTTACGTGACGAAAGGAACAATCACATTAGGAATCAACGATGAACCCTACATGCTATCTGAAGGGGGAATCGTATTTATTAATAGTGGTGATATCCATTATGTGTTGGCTTCTCCGGGAAGCGAGCGCTTGGTTTATCAATTTGATTTCAGCTTTTTTTCCTCAGTGAGTGTGGAGCAGGCAGATATTTCCCATAGCTTCCCGAACATTTTACCTTTAAGCACACAATGGCAGGAATCCCATCAAAAGAAGGTACGAAAAATATTAGAAGCGGTTTATCTTGAGAATCAAGAGCAGAAAAAGGGGTATCAATATGCGATCAAGTCAGCCATTTTTCAACTGGCAGTGTTGTGTATTAGAGAACTGCCAAAAGGGAAAAATAAAGTGATTCAGGAAATCAATGGCATCAAAAATAATGAAATTCTTGAAAAGCTGGATATGGTTTTTCGTTACGTTGAGGGACACTATCAACAGCATATCACCCTTCAAGATGCTGCGGCCAAGGTCGGCTACAGTCCTTTTTACTTCACGCGTTTTTTTAAGAAAAATACAGGAAAAACGTTTATTACTTTTTTGAATGATTATCGTATAGACAAAGCGAAATGGCTGTTAATCAATAGTGATAAAAATGTTTCTGAGATTATTTCAGAGGTGGGCTTCGAGAGTGATAAAACCTTCTATCGTTTGTTTAAGCGTTCCATGACATTGCCTCCTTTAGATTATCGAAAAAGAATGGGGATTCAATAAGAATAGTATACGGAGGACAGGAACAGCACGATGAAGAGAGGAACAGAGCGAAAAATAGTGAGTAATAACCAGTACATCCTACTAATTTGTGAGAGACAGAGAGGTCTGTTTTGAGTAGTAGTACTAAAACCAAGGAGATGGAATGAGCGATGATGGAAAAGAAAATCGTTGAGATAGATCAGGTGCCGGCAATCATTTATGGAGCGAAGTCTAGTAAAGTATTTTTATTCGTTCATGGCCAAAATGGGTACAAGGAAGAAGCAGAGCGATTGGCAGAAAAAGCAACAGCTAAGGGATGGCAAGTATTAAGCGTTGATCTGCCTGAGCATGGTCAGAGAAAGAGTGAGAGAGGCTTTGTTCCATGGATCGTGGTCCCTGAGCTTCAAAAAGTTTGGATGTATATGCAAGCGCAATGGGATCAAATCAGCTTGAGAGCAAATAGTATTGGAGCATGGTTTAGCATGCTTGCATTTGCGGATAAAAAGCTTGAGCAAAGCCTGTTTGTTTCTCCAATTTTGGATATGAAGCAGTTGATAGAAAATATGATGCGTTGGTCAAATGTTTCAGAAGAAAGGTTGGAACAGGAGCAAATCATTCAAACCGATTTTGGACAGGAATTGTCATGGGAATATTTAATCTTCGCGCAGCAGCAGCCAATCGATGACTGGACAAATCCAACTGCAATCTTGTATGGGGATAAGGATGATTTAACTGAACGTGCGTTAGTGGAGCAGTTTTCCGAGAAATTTCACTGTAAGCTGACTGTGATGGAACAAGGGGAGCATTGGTTTCATACGGAGGAACAGTTGGCATTTATAAATAACTGGTTAAATCATGAAATGAATAGTTAGGAAGAAGCTGAACAGCCGTTTGAGAAACCGGCTGTTCAGTTTTTTTAGTGAAAAAATCATGTAAGAAAGTGTGCTTTCTAATGAGAGTAAAGCGCAATATTTGAGAATAATAAGACAATTTTATGGGAATGAAAACGGTTGATAATCCGTTATTATGATTGTATCGTCGACGAACGAAACAAATGAAAAGAGAATATCATAAAAAAAATAGCTATTTTTGAGAGGTATTAAGACTATGGAAATGACAAATGAATTTTTTTGGGGTGGAGCGGTTTCAGCAGCACAATGTGAAGGGAATTATACGAGTGATGGGAGAGGTCCATCTAATTTTGATCAGTTGCCTTTGAATGAGGAGCGATTGAAGCCGGTTTTTAAGAATCGAAAAGAGAACATTCTGACAACACGTACACAAGAAGTTTATCCAGGTAGAATCGGTATCGACTTTTACAACACGTATGGGGAAGATATCAAGTTATTGAGCGAATTGGGTATTAATAGTTTTCGCTTTTCGATTTCATGGTCGCGCATTTTTCCAAAAGGAAATGAGGGAGCACCAAATCAAGCTGGGTTGGACTACTATGATCGATTATTACAGGAGTTGGAAAAATACAATATCGAGCCGATTGTAACTTTGAGCCACTTTGAAATCCCACTCCATCTTGTGGAAGCATATAATGGTTGGGCAGCAAGGGAAGTGATCGATTACTATGTTCATTATACAAAAACGATCATGGCTTATTTTGATGGCAGAATCAAGTATTGGATTCCGTTTAATGAGATGAATATGGTTCTGCATATCCCCTTTATTGGCGGTGGTTTACTGTTTGAAGAGGACCAGGATAACCGTTCTTTGCAGTATCAAGCAGGACATCATCAATTGCTGGCAAATGCGTTGACGATCCAAGCTGGTAAAAAAATAAATGGGGCTAATCAATTTGGTGCGATGTTGGCGGCTGGAAAAACCTATGCCTACACTTGTAGCCCGGCGGATGTTTTTGCGGCGTTGAAGCATGAACAGGAAAACTTGATGTTCTCAGACGTTCAAGTCTTTGGCAGCTACCCGGCGCATACGGCCCATTTCTTTGAAAAGCAAGGGATACAGGTGCATATCACACACGAAGAACAACTATTATTAAAGAGAAATACTGTTGATTTTGTTTCATTTAGTTACTATTCAAGTGCCTGTACAGCGGCTGAAACAGAGGGAAAAGAGACTGTTGCAACCAATGGTTTTGTAACGCTGAGAAATCCCTATTTACCTGAAAGTAAAAGTGTCTGGCAGAATGACCCTGTCGGCTTAAGGATCACCTTGAATCAGCTCTATGAAAGATACCACAAACCACTTTTTATTGTAGAAAATGGTTTTGGCACTCAGGACACCTTTTTAGATGGAACGATCGACGACCCCTATCGTGTGGATTACCTGAAGGAACATATTAAAAACATGATCCTTGCGATAAGAGAAGACGGTGTTGAGTTAATGGGATATATGATGTGGGGAATCATTGATTTACCAAGTGTTAGCGAGGGACGAATCAGTAAACGCTATGGTGTCGTATATGTAGATCAGGATGACAATGGGCATGGATCTGGCAAACGCTATAAAAAGACCAGCTATTATTTTTATAAAGATGTCATTGAATCAAAAGGAACCACCGTATTTGACTAATAGTAAAGCAACTGCAAACATTCGCAAAAGGAGCGATTTAAAATGAGTAAAAATAAAGAATTGGCAAGAACGATCATTGCTGCACTTGGGGGCAGCGAAAATATTTATTCTGTGGTTCACTGTGCTACGAGACTTAGATTTTCATTGGTGGATGACCAGCGAGTGGACGAGCAACAGCTGAAAACGATTGAGGGTGTTGTTGGTGTGAATCCAACACCGACCCAATATCAAGTCATTATTGGCAGCCACGTTGCTACCGTTTTTCAGGCAGTTCTTGAAGAGGGGATCGTTAACGGGGATCAGGAAGTGGAACAAGAAAAGTCAGCATCGACCTCCGCCTCTGTTTTAGATAAAGTAGTTGATACAATCACTGGCTGTATGACACCGATGATTCCGGCATTGACCGCAGCCGGAATGATTAAGGTTATTCTTTCTCTAGGAACGACGTTTCACTGGTTGTCAAACGAATCATCGACCTATCGCGTATTAGATTTTATTGGAGATGGCGCATTTTATTTTATGCCGATTCTCTTGGCCGTTTTTGCTTCTCGTAAGTTTAAAGTCAATACTTCTATAGCAGTTGTTGTGGTCGGCATTTTTCTACACCCGAACTTTACTTCGTGGGTGACTTCAGGAGAATCAATTTCTTTTATTGGTATGCCAATTCAAGGTATCAGCTACGCCGCTTCGGTGATTCCCGCTCTTCTGACGATATGGGCGATGTCATACATTGAAAAGGGCGTAGACAAGCTCACACCAAAAGCACTAAAAATTCTTTTGAACCCAACGCTTGTTCTATTGATTTCGGCACCTTTGGCATTGATCGTCATTGGTCCATTGGGTAACTATGCAGGAAAAGGACTGGCTTGGTTTATCGAGCTGATGCAAGGGCAGCTTGGCTTCATCATGGTGGCTTTGTTGGCGGCTGCCATGCCATTCATCGTTATGACAGGGATGCATCATGCCTTGACGCCGATTTTTGTTGCTTCTTTTGCTGCAACAGGGACAGAGTCACTGATTCTTGTTGCTCAGGTTTGCGCGAATCTTGCCCAAGGGGGAGCGACCCTAGCTGTGGCTTTGAAGTCAAAGGATAAGAGTCTGAAAACTGTGGCGACTGCAGCCGGAATCTCTGCCATCATGGGGATTACAGAGCCGGCACTGTATGGTGTAACAATGAAATTCAAGAAGCCGTTGATTGCAGCTTGTATCAGTGCAGGAGTAGCTGGTTGTTTTGCCGGAATCATGCATGTGACTTTATATGTTCCACAAAATAGCTTGATGGCAATACTAGGGTTTTCAGGAGACAAAGGGACAGCTAACATCGCTGCAGGAATCATTATGATGCTTGTATCGACGGTCCTGTCGTTCATCTTAACGTGGATTTTGCAAAAGGAAGAAACGCAAGCAGAAATGACCACTTCGACAGTTTCTATGGAAGCGGCAAGATAAATCGTGTCCAACCTCTTACGATTTTATGGTAATTAAATAGTCTGAGCATTTTGTTATTTCAGACTTATACAAGCAAATAAATACGACCCGGATTTTCCTAAAATTAAGGAAAGTCTGGGTCGTATTTATTTGGTATTCTTAGCTGAAAAAACTTTGCGAAAAAATCGTCTGACGGCTCGTGTTATTTTTTCGTGATATTCAAAAAATAAAGTATCTTTTACAGCAAAAAAGAAATTGAAATAGAAAATAAAAAATATCTATTTTCTTTTGATGAATTTCGAATTTTTTAACAATTATTAGATTCAGTATGTTATTTTAATTATGTTGTATGAGAATTTTGTGTTAGATTATTAGTTGAAAATAGCAAAAAAATATAGCTATATACTTTCTTAATTCAACTAAAATTGAGAAATAAAAAATATTGAATTGACAGTTTATTTTTATTGGTTTTCATGATTTGCTCATCTTATGACAATATCATTCTAACAATCCGTTTATTTTATGTCAAGAAAATCTCATAAATATTTTTTTATGCTTACTTCGATCTAAAAAAAGAAACGAAATTCAAATAAAATGCAGAAATGATGTGAAAATTATGGAATAAGCCGTCAAAAAGATTGTCAAACGAATATGGAGAAAGGACGCGATTATTTTGGCGAAAAAGGGTGAAAATATTTATAAAAGAAAAGATGGACGCTGGGAAGGACGTTATATTAAGATGCGGACAACCAGCGGGAAAATCGTCTACGGCTCTGTTTATGGAAAGAAATATACAGAAGTAAAAGAAAAACTGATTCAAGTAAAAGCAAAGAGATTGGAAAAAAGTGGGCCTCTTAATCCATATTATGGTTCTTTTGCGGATTGGCTACAGTATTGGGCAACCACGCAAGTAAAAAACAAAGTAAAACCAACAACATATTCAAATTATTACCGTTTAATCAAAAAACATATTCTACCTCGCTTGGGAAATTATCCACTTACGAAGCTACAGACAAAGGATATACAGAATTTTATCTATGGATTACAGAAGGAATTAACTGCTGGGTCGATCAAAAATGTCTTTAATATTGTAAAAAAATCATTGAATGATGCAAAAAAGCATGCGTATATCTCAGAGAATCCCTGTGATTTCGTTGAATTACCAAAGATGAGAAAAAGGGAGGTTCATGCATTGACGATCGCCCAACAAAAGCGTTTGGAGATCGTGGCGTTTCATGAAAGAGGCTGTTCACCAGTCATCCTTTCTCTCTACTCAGGAATGAGGATTGGAGAAATCAGCGGTTTGCGATGGTCTGATATCGATTTTGACAATGAGTTGATTTATGTCCAGCGAACGGTGTCAAGAGTACTTGATGAGTCATCACAGCTATCTAAAACGAAAGTAATTGAAGGTAGTCCTAAATCGAGCTACTCGATTCGGCAAATTCCTTTGGCCTATAATTTAAAAAATTATTTGCTTGAAAAAAGCAAAGAAGCAACCTCAGAGTATGTGATTGGGAATGGTCAAGGTTTGTTGGAGCCACGTACCATTACAAACCATTTCAAAAAAAATCTGAAAGCTGCTGGTTTGGACAATGTAAAATTTCATATTTTAAGACATACCTTCGCAACTAGATGTATAGAGAAAGATATCGACATAGCCAGTTTAAGCAAGATACTTGGCCATCAGTCAGTAAAAATGACGTTAGATACTTATACAGACTCGCTAATGGAAACCAGAAGAGTAGCGATGGCAACCTTGGATACAATGTTTTACGAGTCATTATAGCACGTCAGAAAAGTGGTCAATTTTCTTCGAATCACTTGCTACCATTGACGGTACGAACTTTTTTCTCAATTTTAGTTGAATTAAGAAAGTTGTCAACTAATTGAACTGGGAATGTATCAAAGAACTTATTTAAAAATTTATTGAATCAAAGTTGCTAAATGTCTGATTTGCAGAAATGAAGAAAAAATAAAATAAGTACTGGATTGGAGCAGTGATAGACATGTTTGGATTAGGAAAACGTAAAGACGATCAGGAGTACGATGAAGTGTACATTTATGAAGATGAAGAAGATTATGATGAATACACGGATTATGAGGAAGAAGAATACAATGATCGCCCACAAATGACTGCTAAAAAAAAGAAAGAGCGAGAGGGCTATCAGCGCTATGAAGATCCGTTGGATTCTCGCCGTGAAGAGGAAGAATTGAAGCACGAGATCGATCATTTGGAAGAAACTGTTGAGCGATTGACAGATCAGCTAGAAGAAAAGCAAGAGGAACTTTATAAAGTCACAAATTTATTAGCTGAAAAAGAAAACGTTGCTGAAACAGCTTCTATTGAGCTAAGAAGACAATTAGAGGATGAAATCGCTCAAATAAGAAGTGACTCCGATGCAGTTTTAAGAGAATACAAGAATCATATAGAGCAGTTGGAAGATGAGCTTGCAGATCGCAAACAACAGGTGAGAAAGCAAGACAATCAGGTGGATTCTGTGAAGCGGACCTATGAAAATAAGATTATTGATCAAAATCAACAAATCAGTGAGTTGCAAAAGCAGCTTCAACAACAGGATGTCTTAAAAAATGATTTGGCAAATATTATTATTGAGACGAAGGAACAACAGCGCGAAGTTATTGCCCGAGCGCAATGGGAAGGCGAACAAATTCGTGAAACAGCTGAAGCCGATGCTCGAAAAGTTTTGGCAGAATCTGCAATGGAACTACACATGGTTAAGCAGGAAGCCGAGAAATATCGTGAAAGATTGGTAGAAATGAAAAAAGAATCCAATCACACTTTTGATAGACTAATCGCGAGTGCAGAAAGAGTTGGCCAGCTAGAAATACGGGGAGGGAAATTCACTAATGAAGAGAAAAGAACTGCAAGTGACCATTTACCCGACATCAGCCCCGTTAACAGACGAGCTTCTTTATAAACGAGAAACGTTGGAAGAAGTTTGTTTAATTTGTGAAAAACTTCATTTGGGAAGGCAGCTCAAGGGGAAGTGTGAGTACGAACAGGTCAATGCGCGCTTTAAAGCAATGTTTGAGGTCATGACAGCTGTCTGCCATATGGAGATTTCAATAATATCAGGGGAATTAAAATGGGAGCGGGTTCTGCAGGAATTGGCAGTTCTGCTCCCTCAGTTTGCCTGGGTGAGCTGTAAAAGAGAAGTGAAAAAGCATGGGCGACAAAGGTATTACATTGAGTTTGTTCCCATTGTTTATCGAGAAGAGGGATTCCCCTTTGATATACAGCTACAAGCCAGTATTCAACAGCAATTATTTTTTCCAATAAAAGAAGCAGTAAAAGTACTGTGTCGCGAAATAGAACAGCAAATTGCAGTAAAGAAATTACTCGATTTTCAGTCAGTACATAGAACGGAAGAAAAACAGTCTTTCCAAAAAGAAGTACGGCCAAAGCAGCTCCAGTTTTCAGATGAAACAGCTAGCTTGGAAAACCAGTTATTGGTTTATAAAGAAGAAGCAAAACGAAGCAATTATACGAAAGAACGGATGCGTATTGCGAATGAAAGGCTGGAGCTTCTAATAGAAAAGTTAGAACAGACAGTCATTGATTCTAGCATCAGTTATCTACAAAAATCAGAAGAGAAAAAAAACTCGAAATTTTTACAAATTAGTTTACGAGAGTATTCTTACTTGAAACAAAAAGCGAGGTACTTGGAAAAACTGTGGGAAATTAATAAAGAACTCGTCAAGCAAGCTGCCGAAACTTCTGCTTTTGAAAATGCAACGGTGTACAAAGAAGAACATTTAAGACCGTTAAAGGAAATGATCTTTGACAGTGATATTTATATGGTGATGGACGAATGCCGTGCGATCGATATGCGTGTACTCATCAATCAATCTCCGTGGTTTCGCTCCCCTTATGTCAAAATAGCGCAACCAGATTACAACAGCTTAGTCAGCAAAGCCGCTTATTTTGACTTGCTGCAAGGAGAAAATTATTTTTTAAGAAAAATAATTGATGCACAGGCTATTCAGCCAGAAAAAAAGCAGGAAAGTAAACAAGAGCAATTTAAGAAAGAGGAAGTCTTCAAGAAAAATTATAGAGTTTTTGGAAGTTCGTAACTATTTTTGAAGTAATTAAATAGAGAAATGGATAGAGGTGACTTGGATGTACACAGTTAGTATAGTCAACATTAATGGAAAGATAGATGATAGGTATATAAATGAATTGCGAGCAAACCAGTACGATGTTCATCTGATGGAACCAGAAGAGTTGCTTGATGCGGGAGATGAAGTGGATGCGGTAATCCTTCATTTTCAAGAAGAAAGTGAAGTTGTTCTTTGGGAAATCTGTAATTTGGTTTTTCAAATAAAAGAAAAAACGAACGCTTTTATTTGGACTTTTTCAAATCGAATCGTAGAGCTTAATCGTTTAGTCTATTTAAAGTTAGGTATGCATGGAAATATTTCTAATGACTGCACACCGACAGAGCTTGAACTCATTATACATAATAGCGTTAGTCATCATGATGGAAAGGCAACAAACAACGCGATTCAGTCGAAGGAACAACCGACCGAGTTACTCCATATTTACGAAGAAAATCGAAGTATTCGGATTGCAGATAGTATAGAGATTCCCTTGACTAAGCTGGAATATCGCTTGCTTGTTATCCTTGGTAGTGAACGCGGAAAAGTATTTGGCTATGAAGAGCTTAAAAATTTTATTTGGCAGGAAGAAGAAGTGGACTCTTATCGCGCACGTCTGGCTAATTTGGTCTGTTACTTAAGAAGAAAAATTAAGAAGAGTACCAATTCTAGTAGTTCAGACATCGTTCGTACGGTTTGGGCAAAAGGGTATATGTTAGATATAGAAATAGAATGATCGTTTACAGATAGGTGTTCTTAGTTGATATGCGGAATGTAAGGGACCATATAGGTTTTTGACCGAGTTCAATTATTTGAAAATTCTGTCAATATAAAGGTTACTATGTATACATCGTCTTTTTATCAGTAATAAGACAGCATGTGATCAAAAAACAAGAAGGAGAGTGTTCTTTTACTATGCACAAGCGTAATTCAGATTTTAGGCGCTATACCTTGTTATATAGGATTCATTTTATTGCTTCTTGTGTCCTGTTACTCATCTTCGGTATCGCCTTTTTCTTTTGCTATTTTACTGATTTTCAAGAGAAGATGACACTCGCTCATTTAATATTATTGATGCTACTTGTGATGCTGATGATTTTTTTCCGAATGAATGCTTGTCATTATCAACGGTATATCTGGAAGGAAGCGCAAGCGACCAGAATAAGAGTAAGCAGAGAACGACAGCAATATTTGAGGGGAGAGCAATCATTTTATGACTAGAAAGACAAAATATATAGTAGGTCTGTTGCTATGCAGTAGCGTCCTTGCAGTAGCGATAAAGGTAAATCCGGGGCAGTTAATGGCGATGGAGCAATCAAATGATACGGATGAATCATTAAACGAGACAACTGAAAGAGCAGAGCAAGAATACTATTTAGATAGTTCTTCGTTAGATATGTCTTTAGATGAAACAACGAGTGAAAGCTCGGTGGAATATAACTCATCAGCTACAACTGAGGATACTGATACAGGGTACTCAAGTACAGAGAGCAGTGAGAGTTCAACTCCTATCATTCCAACTGAAAGTAGTGACGAGCAGCCACAGCCAGAGATTAGTTCGCCAGGGCTTACAGGGCAAGTTATTGTCGGACAACAGGCTGAGTCTGCTCAGGAAGAAAAAGCAGCAGCCTTTACGGAAGAAATGGCGGAACATTTCCCAGGTATAGCTGAAACGGAGACTGTCGAAGAAAACTACCAATTTTCAGTGGTAAAAAACCAAAGCACAGGAGAGTTCATTGCTTCAATCAGTGCGTTTGCACAGGAGATTGCATGGGAAAATGAGCTATATGCATCTGTTATGATCAGTCAGGCAATATTGGAGACCGGCTCTGGCAGCAGCAGTCTCTCAAGTCCACCCAATTACAATTTGTTTGGGGTGAAGGGCAGCTTTAACGGAAAAAGTGTGAGTTTTTCGACACAAGAAGATAACGGCAGCGGCAGTCTATATACGATCACTGCCAGCTTTAGAAAATACCCAAGCTACAAAGAGTCATTGGAGGATTATGCCAAACTATTGAAAAATGGGATCGATGGAAATAAAGATTTTTACAAAAAAACGTGGAAATCAACTACTGAGAACTATAAAGACGTGACAGCCTTCTTAACAGGTCGTTATGCAACGGATACTCAGTATGGTAGTAAATTGAATGCACTGATCGAAGCCTATGATTTAACGCAGTATGACGTTAAACCGGGAACAAAGGCTTCGGCCACTAAAAAGACTGAATCAAAGACAGTTGAGTCTTCAACTGCCGCTAAAGGGAAAAAATCAGCGACAAGCTACAGTTTTGAAAAAGAAACAGAGTCTACAACTGCAAGTACAACAGAGAAAAAAGAAAAGAAAACCTATACGATCAGGAGCTGGGTAGAAGAGAAATTATCCATCTTTAAACAACCTGTAAAAGAGATTCATGGCAATCAAAATATTTCTACTCCGATAAAAGGAGTGGGGATGTCCCCGGTGGCTGAAGATGAGTAGCAAGGTATGTCAAATGAGCAGTGCTAGCAAGCCCGAAAGGTTCGAGATGGATCATGATGAAAAAGCATAAGCGTTATTCTGTAAAAAGAATATATGGAGAAAAGCTGAAAAGAATGTGTTTAGATGAGCACGGATTTTCATTGTTAGAAGTTCTTTTTGCGATTGTCATTTTAGGGGTGTGCTTCCTTTTTATTGCGTCATTGATTTATCAAAATAACCAAGCGATTCAGCTTAATACGAAAAAGGAAGAAGCAATTTTTGCTCGGGAAGATGTGAAGGAGTGGCTGCTATATAAAGCGCAGATACAGGATGTCGCGAATTTGAACACGTTTGTATTTGTTGAAACATCTAGTGCATTAACAGCAGAGCAGACGGAGCGGAGAGAGCATCTGATCTTAGATAATTCCGGGATTCAAAAAGATTCAGGGATCGGTCGAGCCAAATATGGAGAACTTGAAGTGCCTGTTAACGATTCTGAACGTGGTGTATTTATTCAAAAAATCAAGTATCGACTGACGGAGCCAGAATTTTTACCGGAAGCATTACGAAGCAGTGAGAACCAACTTTATTTAGGACAGTATATCGATCGTTCCGGTGAAGAAACTGACTATTTAGTGAAAGTAGTCGTGCGTCGAAAAGAAGGGATACAGGCATATAATCCACGAACAGATGGTGTAGGACTAACGATTCAGGTCTATGACAGAATAAAGGGCAATCTATTAACAGAAACCTATATCAATTGGGTTGCTGAATCATAGGAGGAGAACAGTGAAAAAGTTGCTAAATAACGAGCGTGGCTTATCTTTGGTCGAGCTGCTTGGTGCAATCATTCTTTTTGGCTTAGCTTCTCTATTATTCGGTGGGGTATTGTTTAGTATTGCCAAAACTTCAGAGGTACAAGGGCAACAGGTGGCTATCCAGCAAACCGCAAATGGAATGGTTGCACAGATGGAAAGTATCAGCACGATCGAAAACATTTATGAAAAGGCGGGCTACCGTGGCAAGTTCAATAGCAGCAATTGGGTAGATGCACATATTGTGAAGGCTCTTTCGGAAGATCGTTTAGCAGAAATCCAACCACTGGCACAGGGACAGAACCCACTTTATCTTTCAGATATTTTAGATACAACAAATCAGCGAGCACAAGGCTATCAAGTAAAAGATAAGACTATCAAAATCAAATTGATTCAGCAGAAAAATGAAAACGAACAAACGAAAACAATTTATGCTACACCCAATTATCGTGACACATTCAGCATTCAAACCAGTGGCGTGATCCTCTTTTATAAAAAGGATATTGCCTTCGATGGTTATTATACATCGGAAACTGGGCTTTGGGCGATTGAGGAGTTGCTGCAGGAAAATGAGGACAGCATTGTGTACAGCAGAAAATTTGTATTGACTTATAGAGATGATGAAAAGGCAAGTGGGGAGGTTCCGGGAAATGGAAGATGGTAAAAATGAATCCGGCTATGCACTGTTATACGCATTAGGTGCAATCGTGCTAGTCAATCTAATCATTGGTGCTATTTTTATTCTGGCCAGAACAGTTTTCTTCCAAGTGGAACAAGTAGATACATTCAAGCGAGTAAAGGATGTTGAGGAATATGCCCTACAAGAGGCCAGCAATAAGATCAAAAAGAAAATGGAGACAGAGCTAGCGGAGCTAGGAGCAGGGATCAATTTTGGAACGGATGAAGTAATCATTAGAAATCTAGTGAAGAGTTGGGTGAATGATTTCGAGTTGACCGCTGAAGACATAGGAAGTGATCAACAGTTTTCTTACCGCGTATCCTTCAGTAGTAGCGAGCTTCAAGTGACAAAAGTACTGCCGTATGTCTTAGATACAGAATTAGGGAATTATGGCTGGAAAAAGTCAACAGTCTCTCTGGATAAAGTTACCAATGTGGCACTAGTTTTTCCAATCAAGGTAGAGACTACAGAAGAAAAGAATGGAAGCCAATCTACCACGACTGCAAAGTGTGAGTATAACTATGAGATACAGTGGGATGAAGCTGATGTGAATGAAGAAATCCTGGCATTGGATGTTTGGCGCAATGTTTTCTATTCGTACTATCTTCCTAATAGTGCACAGGCAATTTCAGCGGATGAATGGATGAGGAAGTTTGATCGAATCTATCGGTATCAGACGGACAGACAATTATTTGATTATGCGTCCTATAACAACTATTCGGCTTTCAGATTTGGTGCAGTCAACGGACTAGTTATGGATGTGCAGGATGGCTCTTACTTGGACTTTTCCAATGGAGATAAAACGATTCGTGATGTTACGTTTGCCGGTTCCTTTTTCTTGGAAAATGGCGTAACTGCTAAAGGAACCTCTGGCAGTCAGCTTGAAACGGACAATCTGTTCGTGCTGCGTAATTCAACGGATACAGCACCACTTGTGAATTATTTACAAGTGGGACATATCACGGCTAAGATCGGGACGCTTATTGATTTGCCAAAAGCACAATCTCGATTGATTTTAGATGTAGGGCAGTTTGATACCGGTAACTTGCTATTGAACAATACCAATGTTGTAAAGAAAGAAAATGTATCGTCTGAAGGTGTGCTCTTTGCCAAAGGGGACGTTGCTATAGGAAAAATATCCGGGTCTGAAACCTTCTCTTTTGCTAATTACGCAACAGAGTCTGGAAAAAAGAATCCAAAAGATAGCATGTGGAATGACTTTTTGAAAGGTTCGCTGGTTGTAGCGAGCAGCAACCTATATTCAGGTCCGGTAAGTGAGAATGCCAGCCTTCATTCAGAGTTAGAGGATCATCGAAATGTATCAGTGGCAGGCAACTTTTTATTGACCAATGCGATGTTATCTAGTGGAACAGGAGAAGAGGGCTTCTCTTATTTTCAAGAAAGCGGCGAGTTTACGCATCCTAATACTCCTTCTAAGCTCACATTGGATGGTTCTGATACGAAGCTGACCGTTTCTGGAAAGAGCTTTATTGATTCACCAAAAACTGAGCGGAGAAAAGCATTGACAGAGGATGGCGGGGCAACCTTCTCAGGATTTTATAAAGACAAGGAATCCTGGAATAGTATCACCATAAAAAATGGCGCATGCATGGAGCTGGATTATACAGGAGTTGAGCCATTCAATTTGGACATTCAAAAAGGGTCGTACCTTTCCTTGAAAACATTACCGGAGTTAGCGTTGTTTGACACAAGCTTTATTGACTACAGTGTCAGTCGAAGTCAGTTGAATGGTAAGTTGATTATTCAACCATTCAATCGCGGAGATGCGTTAGAGCTTGAAACGGATTTACGCAGCAAAAGTATACCTATTGAGGTGGTCAACAGTTTTGTAGATGCCCAAGCTGCCAGTGATGGTCAGGTAGTTATCGTAATGCCTGTGAACACCTCAAATAAGGATGCGATCCAAGTGATTTCAAGAACATTTGATTATATAAAAACAATTGACTATTAAGCGTGGAAAGAGCATTGACCATAACGAACAAATTGCTTTTAATTAGGCGACATTCCAGAAAGGAGGAAGCTGGTTGAGGGACGAAGAGCGATTAAGCGGAAGATATAAGTATAAACCAGACAAAAGTAGCAGAGAAAAGCGAGTATCGGTAAGTCAGCCTCTGGATATTTTCAAGATGACTTTGGACAAACAACTGTTAGAACTCATTCCAAGAAGCTTTGCGAAGGAATATAGTGTATTTCCTGTAAAGAGGCAGAGGAATCGGTTGACTGTTGCGATGGGCAACCCTGGGGACTATGCAGTACTAAACGAACTGCGCTTGATCACGGGATTATTGATTGAGCCGGTCAAGGCTAATGAAGCAGACATTCAACAATTAATTGTGCGTGATTATCCTTCTGATATCAACATTGATGGCTTGTTTGAAGCAGATATGCCGGAGCTGACTGGGACAGCGATACATGAATCTGGTAATGATGATTCACCAATCATCAAGCTAGTGAGTACGTTGCTTCAAGATGCTATTGACCGACGAGCAAGTGATATCCATTTTGATCCGCAGGAAAAATATCTAGCTGTTCGTATTCGAACAGATGGAGAAATGAAAGAATTAAAGATACTCCCTAAAAATGTCCAATCAGCAGTTACTTCCAGAGTGAAGATCATTTCTTCTTTAGATATCACAGAGACCCGCGTACCACAGGATGGGCGTGCTATGTTGAAGAACGGACATAAAATTATTGATTTGCGGGTATCGGTGTTGCCAACAATTCATGGCGAAAAAATCGTTATTCGGGTTTTGGACCGTTCTATTGGTATTCGAAAACTGGAAGATTTTAAGTTTGATCCAAAGATGCTGGCAGATTTTCGTAAGCTCTTAAAACAGCCCCATGGCATCCTTCTGGTTACAGGACCAACTGGTTCCGGGAAATCATCCACACTTTATGCTGCTTTAGGAGAACTGAATCAGCCGAATGTCAATATCATCACAGTAGAAGATCCGGTGGAATATCAGTTAGAAGGAATCAATCAGGTAGCAGTAAATAGCAGTATCGGACTATCTTTTGCCAGTGGCTTACGGTCCATTTTGCGACAGGATCCGAATATTGTTATGGTCGGTGAAATCCGTGATGGGGAGACCGCTGAGATTGCCATACGAGCTTCTATGACTGGGCATTTGGTTTTATCTACACTGCATACCAATGATTCTGTCAGCACAGTCAATCGCTTAGTAGATATGGGGGTAGATTCTTTTCTGGTTGCGAATTCCTTAGCTGGTGTATTGGCGCAACGGCTGGTGCGAACAATTTGTTCTAGCTGTAAAACAGAGGAACGTATTACCAGTAGAGAAGCGGCATTTTTAGAAGAGTATAACTTGCATGCTACACGTTTAGCTAAAGGTGCCGGTTGTGCAAAATGTGGGTACACCGGGTATCAAGGGAGAATGGCCGTCCAAGAGTTATTGGTCGTCACTCCGGAAATGAGACGGATGATCACTAGACAGGCTACAAATGATGAGCTGCAGGAATATGTTCAGAAACTAGGCATGAAATTTCTAATCAACGACGGATTGGCGAAGGTAATGGCTGGCTATACCACGATTGATGAAGTATTAAAAGTGGCTGTAGAAGAATAGTAGATTTTATGAATGGGGACAAAGAGTAATGAGAGAAGAGGAAAAAAGACGTTCCAAAAGATATCGGGATAAGGAGTTGGACGATTTTTTGAGTCCACGTCAATCCTATCGTCCACGTCGCACGGAATCAGCAGAGCCTTCGGAAGATCGTCGACGAAAAGAGTCATATACCGAACGAACAACACCAAAACAGGAGCTTGATAGCTGGCTGAAACGTGCGGTAGAGCTGAAGGTATCGGATATTCACTTAATTGAAAACATTCCACCCATGTATCGATTACATGGTGGGTTGCAGCCAATCGAGGGAACTCCCATGTTAACCTCGGATCGGATTGCTGCCATGGGCAAGAGTATTTGTACCGAAAAGCAATGGGAAGAATTTAATCGAGCCGGTGAAGTTGACTTGGCATATGAACTGAAAGATGTCAGCCGTTTTCGGGTGAATATTTTCAAGCAGCTTGATGCAGTAGCAATTGCTCTTAGGCAAATTCCAATTGATATCCCCACACTTGATTCGTTAGGGGTACCAGATGTGCTACGTCGAATGATTCACAAAAGCCAAGGGTTGTTCCTAGTAACAGGGCCTACTGGTTCAGGGAAATCAACAACTTTGGCAGCTATGCTGGATTATCTCAATGATTCGAAAAAGACGCATGTACTGACGTTGGAAGACCCCGTCGAGTATGTGCATAAACATAAGAAAAGTATCATTTCTCAAAGAGAAGTCGGACGTGACACGGAATCCTTTTCCAATGGTTTACGGGCAGCACTTCGACAAGATCCGGATGTAATTCTGGTTGGAGAAATGCGGGATTTTGAGACGATTTCAATTGCTTTGACAGCTGCCGAAACCGGTCATTTAGTGTTAGGGACCTTACACACGTCCAGCGCACCTTCGACGATTGAACGGATTGTTGATGTATTTCCATCGGAGCAGCAGTCGCAAGTACGGACGCAGCTAGCAGGTGCGTTAGTGGGTATTTTATCGCAACGGCTGTTGCCAACGCGTGATGGGAAAGGGCGAGTTGCTGCCACAGAGATGTTGGTCAACAAAAAGGGGATTGCTAGTATTATTCGTTCGGGGAAAACCCATCAAATCAACAATATGCTGCAAATGGGAAAAAATGACGGGATGCACACGATGAGCAATTCGATTACCCGACTGATTCAATCGGGGCGTGTCGATGCAGACGTTGCAGCGAGCTATCTTGAAGAAGGAAGTGATTTCTAGTGGCATTGTTTACTTATCAAGGAATGACTTACACAGGTGAAAAATCTCGCGGCAGTATTCGTGCAAACTCTGTAATAGAAGCCGGAAATCTATTGAAGAAAAAGCACATAAAGCCAATCTCGTTAGTCGAACAAAAAGAAACCGTGGCAAATAAAGAGCTGGCTATTTTTTCAAAAACCAGTTTGAAAGTACTTGTTGCTTATTTGCAGCAGTATTCGACATTGATCAATGCGGGGATAACGGTTCTTGAGGCAGCGAGTATGTTGGAGGAACAGCAACAGGATAAAACCTTTAAAAAAGTACTGACTGAGGTGAAGCTAGATCTTGAGGCTGGCCATACGTTGTCAGACAGCTATAGAAAACATCCCAACTCATTTCCACCTTTGTTGGTGAATGTTATTGCTGTTGCAGAGATGTCTGGTTCATTAGAAAAGAATCTGCAACAGATGGCCAAATACTACGAAAAAAGCTCTGCGAATCGCAACAGTATCATTACTGCAATGATTTATCCAATTATCATGCTGATTGCTTCTGTTGGTGTAGGGATTTTCCTGATGATTTCAATCGTTCCAATGTTTGTGAGTGTGTTTGAAAGCTTTGGTGCAGAATTACCGGCTATTACCAAAATTACGATGAAAATCAGTGAGTTTCTTCAAACAAAAGGGTTGATCATTGTATTAGTTATCTTTTTGATTTGGTTGGGACTGTTTCTTGGAAAAAAGAATCCGGCATTTCGATTGCAGTACGATACATTCTTGCTAAAGGTTCCTATTTTTGGCGAGCTTATTCAAAAAAGCTACTTTTCCGTTTTTATGACGACCTTATCTTCTTTACTGTCAAGCTCTGTCCCAATGGTTACTGCGCTATCTATGAGTAAGGAAGTCGTCAATAATCAATTCATTCAAAATATGGCGATGCAGTGTGAAATAGAGGTGGAGCAAGGGGGACGTCTGAGTAATGTGTTCTCACAGAACTGGGCAGTACCTATATTAGCGACACAAATGGTGAAAATCGGAGAGAATACCGGCTCACTTGAAGATATGTTGGAAAAGCTCAGTAAAATTTTTGAGGCTGAAGCTGATGAGATGAGTGTGCGTATCAAGACGATCATGGAGCCGTTAGTTATGTTGATTATTAGTGGTATCGTAGGTTTTATCATAGCAGCGATCATGATTCCGATGTTCTCAGTATATGGATCCATTCAAGGGTAATCGATACTTAGAGAAACTGATTAGATCAAAGAACAAAGAATGTATTCTTCGATCAGATCTTACAAAGTAAATTAGTGATTTTAATGGCTATTAACTGGAACCTAGACACCCAGCTAATATAGATATTTAAAAAAGGAAACAACAGGAGGAGAACAAAAAAATGTCAGAAGTTTTAGTGTTACAAGAAGAAAGCAGAATGAGTCGCCTATTAAAAGATGAAAGAGGGATGACGCTAATCGAGTTATTGGCAACGGTAGTAATCTTAGCGATCATTTCAGGAATTGGTTTAGTAGCAATTGGCAATGTGATTCAAAACTCAAGAGAAGATGCTGCAGTTGCAGATATTCAGCAAGCGATGAATGCGGCTAAATTATATCAGTCTAGCCCATCAACACCAATTACTGCACCATTTAGCTTGAAAAATGTTATTGATGATAAGTATCTGGAAACGCCTGGCTCTACATGGGTAGATACTACTAAAATCATGTTTACAGTTGATGCAAGTGGAACATTAACAATGGAAGTACCTGCCAATCAAGTAAATGCTGGTTCTAAGACAAATTCTGCAGCAGTTGCTGCTGGTAGCACATCAGCTACGATTAATGCATTGACACGTGACTCATTGAAATTCAACTAGTAGTTTAAAATCAAGCAACTATGAAGAAGGAGTTTTTTATGAATATATTGAGTTATACAATACCTGCAAGAATCGTTTATTGTTATATATTTATCATAGGAATGTGTCTGGGCTCGTTCTTCATGGTTGCTGGGTTTCGTATTCCTAGAAAAGAGACATTGTTGGGACGCTCTCATTGTGAAAACTGTCAGCAAGAACTAGCCTGGTGGCAGCTGATTCCAATTGTTTCATATGTTTTCTTGAAAGGGAAATGCAAATACTGTGCTTCAAAAATAGGGGTGAGTGCCCCTGTTTTTGAAGGGCTTTCTGGTTTGTTGTTTATGCTTACTGCGCTCGTCTTCGACCTATCACCAGAGGTACTGGTGGGCTGGACAATGCTCTCTTTGTTATTGATCATCAGTGTATCGGATGCGTTGTATCAGGTCATTCCCAATAAAGTACTGCTGCCGTTTTTTATTGCAGCCATATTAGAAAGAACTCTCATTTTTCAAAATGATTTTTGGTGGTATCCGCTGGCTGGTTTTCTCGTTGGCTTTGTTCCACTGTATATTTTAGGAGAAGTTAGTAAAAATGGCATGGGTGGAGGGGACATCAAGCTTTTTGCTGTATTAGGAATTTTCGTGGGTCCGCTACAAGTTTTTCTATCATTATTTTTATCCGCAGTTCTTGCACTTATTTTTTCTGTTATCTGGTCTATTTATAAAAAAGAAAGACAGAAGTTTATTCCATTTGGCCCATTTATAGCAATTGGTACGATGCTCGTGTATTTGATTTCAGCGATGTAACTGAATGAATCGTGCATTTATTTTGAAAAAAGGCAGGTAGTGAGATGTTTGGAAAGAAAAAGCATACGCCAATCGGCATTGATATACAAAAGAATGTTTTAAGGTATTGTACAGTAAAAAATGGTCAATTTGTTTTTGGCGAAAAAGTGGTTAATGGTTCTATTTTCAAGGATGGGAAAGTAAGAAATCCCGAAGAATTTATTCATACGCTGCAGCAAGTGGCTGCAGAAGTACATATGAGAAACCCGGAATTTATCATTTCTGTGATGAACGGCAAGCTATTGATTCGACAGATTCCTTTAGGCAATTTAAAAAATGAAAAAGAAATTCGGGAATTCTTGTATTTTGAGTTGGGCGATTCGATTGCGCTTCCATTTGAAAACCCTATTTTTGATTTGTTGATCCTAGAACAGCAAAGCAAAAAGAAATTGCCGAAGAAGCGAAGCAAACAGCAGCCGGAAAAGAAAGACAGACGTGCGGTGAAAATTCAGCGGAACCGATTTGCAGTCAATGGAAAAGTTCCCGTAGTTATCACTTCAGAACCCATTTTGGAGGAAATAGGTTATCTGATTCAACGAAGTGGAGGACAGCTGATTGGTGTAGACTGCAGCTCTTTAGCCTATACACGTGTGTTGCAAAAACGGATCAACTGGGCACAAAACTTTTTATTAGTAGAGTTAGATTCTGGTACAGCAACCATTACGATTTTTGAACAATTGGTACCTGTCTATGTGCAATATGAAGAATATAATCAAGTGAACTGGCGGTATATCGAAAAAGATCAGAGTGTAAAAACAGAATTCAACCCATCTGTCGAGCTAGAAGAGCTGGAAAAGCTAGGGATGACGATCCATAATGTCATTCGCTACTTTGAAACGGAAATATCTCCGGGAAAAGAACTGGTACAGATTTATGTCGTGGGTGGTCACCCGATGCTTTCGGAAGAAGTGGTTGAGATCATTCAGGCAACCAACGACTTACCGGTAAAAGACTTGCAGTCCCCACTACGATTAGCCAATCAGAAACGTTTGCCGGAACGCTTTTTGTTATCTGCGGGTCTGTCGATGAAAGAGGTTTGATGGATGAATATTAATTTACTACCGAAAAAATTTATAAAAAACAGAGCAATGGAAGTAATTATTGTTCTGGCAGCAATCTTATATGCCATTTTGATCGTTGCCTTTCTAATTGCCCATTTGTTTTTTAAAACACAGGTAAAGACATATACAAATGCAGTCCAACTGTCTCAACTAGAAAAGATCGGATTGGAAAATAATGTTGCTGAGCTTCAAAAGGAGCAATCAAAGGATATGCAGGAGTTTATCGAAGTTCTAAAAGGTGAGCAAAAGCTGATGGAGCCAATCATGACTGCCGTTGGTGAAGCGGCTAGAGAGCTATCGCTCACACTCATCAATTATGACATCTATCTGGTGGATGAAACAGAAGCAAACAATCAACTATTAGTAGGAGATGATGGAACTGAGCTTCTTCCTTCGATCGCAGTAAAATTTAGAGGCGACTTATTTACCAATTCTCCGAGCTTTAAAGAGCGAATCGAAAGAATAGAGTGGGTATATGATTGTCAACCAGTAGCGATGAATCGGGACAATGACTATACAGAGTCAGATTTTGTGATTCGACTAAAAAAAGCTGAAGTGCCGATGGTAGCCAAAGCAGAGGAGGCGACGGATGAATAAAGTTTTATTTACCCGAAAACATATTATCATTGCAGGGTTGATTTTAATCCTAGGTGTATCGCTAAGTGTTGGTGGTTGGTTTCTAGCTATCGAACCAAGTCGAAAAGAGCTGGGAACAATGACGCAGAAACTGAAATCCGTGAAGCAGGAAATCATTCAGGAAGAGGCATTACTGAGAACGGTGAAAGATTTGCCTTCATTGTTGGAATCGGATCTGGTTAAGAATGAACCAATCATTCCTAATGGTATTCAGCTGCAAGAGTATTTTGATCGTTTGAAGCAACTAGATGAATCAATAAATGTATCCTTTCAACATGTTTCATTTGAAAATGAAACAATTTTTCCCAACAATGAGGAAGGAGTACAAGGAACTGACCCGAAGCAATTGCGAAACACGACTGTTGGGTTCGATGTTCTAGCTTCTGAAGAACAGGACCTATTGAATTTTGTTAAAGCATTGGAAACAATGAACCGCTTTACGAAAATCGAACAAGTGACCTATCGCTGCAATCCAGATTCAGTAGGAGAGGACAGTTATGCTTTTTCAGCTAGTATCGTTTTACAAATGTATTATGTGTCTTATGCAGAAACTGGAAAAGGAATCGACTAATGAACATGGCACTATAAGCTATTGCTCTTCCTTATAGTCAAGAGTAAAAGAGCATTCTGGTGGGGCCAAGAAAAAGAAGTTATTGCACTAAAGGGACGCTTTGAAAAAGAGCGCCCCTCATCTTGATATAATGGAGTTGGTAATGATGAAAAAGTCTCATAAGCGTTTTATTCAGCCAAAATTTCTTGCTGTTGTAGGCAGCAGCGTGTTTGCACTGGGGTTGCTGGTTTTTCTTATTATAAATTTTTTGGGTGATCTGGGGAAAAATACATATATTCTCTCAAGTGACTATGATGAAGAGAAAAGTCATTATTTTGTGAACATCGACATTGATCAACCAAAAGAGGAAACCATTCTTTTTCAATCAACCGATGCCATGTCGGTATCAATGGAAACACTGGAAGATTTTCAATCGGATGAGGTCGAACTTGAGGCAGTCTCGGATGAAGAAACCGGCGTACAACTTAAAATCAAACCGACTAATAAAAAAGTTCGAGTAGCACTTCCTGTTCCGATTTTAGAAACTGGAAAGCAGACCTTTCAAGTGGTTCGAAATGGAAAGGTAGTTAAAAAGCATACTATTACTATTTCAGAAAACGATGGAGAAGAGTTGAAAGAAGCTGCATCTGTTTCAAAGAAAAAAAGTCGATTGGTACCTGCTGACAGCAAAGCGCAGCTTGTTGACTTGACAGCAAGAACGAATGTGGAGCAATTTCTCTTGTTGGATGATGGTCAAGCAGGAACAGCTATTGTAAGCAACTATCAGGAGCTGATTGCAGCGGTTAATAATACTGCGATTTCGCGAATTGAGTTTTCAGCGAATATTGTTGCAACCAGTACTAAATTGGCGAATATAACAAGAAATCTGACCATTGATGGAAAAGGCTTTGGGTTAACGACAACAGCAAGTACAGCTTTTACTCTGGGCGATACAAAAAAAGTGGATTGTACCTTTGAACTAGTCAACCTTTCTGTCAATTATTCCGCGAAAAAGGATGGGTTTATCTCTGCTTCGAGTTCCTCAGTTTCACTCTATTGGTCCGTTAAACTCGAGAATATTGAGGGTTCCTATGAACAGATAGGGACAGCAGGCTCGTATTTTCTTGCTGTTCCTCGTGGTAATGTTGAAATTCAGGGCTATTTTTGGTGGTACAGCCATAAAACGGTTCCAAGCTTAAGTAGTTCGAAAGGTGTTATTTGTGCAGCCAATGTTCATATCACGAATGGGGCAGATGTCGTGATTACCGCTGCACACGCCATCATCCGTTTACTACCAGGGACTTCATCTGTTGAGACATCGTTGACGGTAGACCAGGGATCGAAGGTCAAGCTTTCCAGTGAACTGCGGCAAGCTGTTTGGGCAAACACAGAAGGGGACAACAATGTAATCGTCTTTTCTGTTGTTGATGAAGGAACGGAGCTGGTTGCGACATCTAAAGGAACTTTTTATGGTTCTGATGGTGGTGTGATCACTTTACAAGGAAGTGCGAAAGATGGCAGAGATTCCAAAACAGAGGTGTTGAGAGGGGCGAAAGTGAGTGCCTATGCGCAAGCATCTAGCTCTGAAGCGGCAAAGGAAAATCCTAAAACGACCTCTGCTTTTGTCAATCAAGTGAAAGATGGGATTTTCAATTTGGATGGTGAAGGTAGTATTTTGAATCTGGAGGCAGATGGAGAAGCGCACAATTATTGTGCTACCCTACGTTTTCGATTAGTAGGTGCGCAAACCTTTTCTGTCACAAATAAGGCAGAGATGAATGTCATCAAACATTCAGGAGCTGCAGCAGCCGTAAGGCTTTACGGAAAAAACAATAGTTTTATCGCTAAATCAGGCGGTAAAGTAAATATTATCAAAGAAGGAACAAATCGTGCACAAAACGGTGGAGATACTGGTGGACAACAAGCCATTCAGTTTACTGTTGATAGTGGTGGTGTATCTTATTTTGAAGTAGAGGATGCAAGTAGTACGATCTACGCAAAATCTGATAATGGTCCGGCGATTGAAGCATTGAGTGGTAATTTTCAATTTACGATCGGAAAAGATTCAACTTTTCGTATGGAAGGAACGACCTATGCTGAGAATCGAGGAGTTGTTCATGCGGGCGCTTCGAGGATAGATATCCAAGTTGATGAGCCGATTTTTTACGATTTCAGGAATAATCGTGTGAATGGTGGTCAGGTCTTCTCTACAGGAAGCTCTGGAACAAATCAGATTTTTGCTTCAAAAAAAGTAAGTCTTTCTGTTTGGAAAAAGAAGAATGGTGTTGACTTAGATGCTAATCCGGATGTTTTTTGGAGTAAAATCGGCTATGAACTGACTGGAAGGAATTTTGGTACGATTGCCTATTCTGAATTTCCGAATCAATTCAATTCAACCAATTATGAGGGGGCAGACAAATACACGCGAATGACCGGGAATAATTATCGAGCAGTTGTTGATGAACTGAGAGTCCCGACCAACGCAGATAAGCATATTTATGGACATGTGACTGTTCCTTACTCGGACGATAGTAGTGAGACTCGGGATGCTTGGGAAGAAGAGGTCTGGGTTCAGATTCAAGTCTTAGCTGCAGATGGTACGGAAAAAGAAACGACGATTGTACCGACAAAAGGGAAAAATGACACCCTACCTGGTGTGGCTATTTATGGCGAAGAAGCAAGAGGGGGGATCTTTGATTGGGAGCTCAGTAGCTTTTTAAGCGCGGGCGATCAGGTTCGCGTGACAGCTGCTTATCGAGGTGGCTCAGATGATGCTACCTCTAGTCAGAATATCCATAGCCTTCCTGAAGATATTCAAGTTGAGACTGTGGTGGTGCAAGATGTCACACCACCTCTAACTCTGGCATCTGATGCAGGGAAAGTAACAGACACGACAAAACAACTGACTGGAACCGTCGATTTATGGGATGAACGAGATCAGAGAATGGTCGATAAATTATTTATTTTTGCGAAGAAGGACAATCAATTTTTGACGGATTCTTCTGGAAATTTACTGTATAAGGAAATCACTTCAGTCAGTGAGGCAGCGTCAGAATCGTCCACTTCAAAAAAGAAATGGGTCTTTGATTTATCTGAGTATCTTCTTGTTGGAGAAACTATTGAGATTTTTGCGAAGGACATAGCAGAAATTGAAGGGATCATAGGTGATGTACCGGAAACCTACACAACTGCACCGAATGGAATTTTTGGGAATATCAACCCATCTGCCCTCAGTTATGACAGCTATACGGGGTATCACGATGCTGTTGGAGAGGATCGTTTTACACCCTCTTTATATTTTGAAGTCACAGCTGCAGCACCTTCTACACCTGAAATTACCATAGAGGTTCCGGAAGGCTTTGATCGTAATGAAGATGATGTACCAATTCTAACCGAGGGAAATCAGTTACTTTACGAGATAACAGTTAAAAGTGGAGACAACAGAGATTCTGGCAGAGATCCTGTGAAAAATTTGAAAGTAACCGTAACACTGTCGGATCAGCTTCAATATGATAGCTTTGATAGGTTGCTGAATAACGCATCGGTCGATTCTTATAGCTACAATGCCGCAGAAAAAACGATTGACGTTTATTTGAAATCAGAGTTGAAGCCTGGGAATATCGCCTCCTTTAGTTTAAGTGCCATTGTTAAGGAGGATAGTCAAGCGATCACGACAACCGCAACTGTAGTGGGCGATTCAACTTTGGAGGAACCATTTATCGTTGGACCCCCAAATGATGCGCATAATCATAAAAAATTATCAGCGACAGACGATGTACTTGTTGTACCGGGAGTGAAAAAAGAAACGGGTGAATCCGTTTATCTATCAGTTGTAAATCAGCGCCTTAAGGTCTTTTACTCCAATGTTACTGAATTTACTGTTTACATGGATGGAAAAAAATATAAATCCTATACGGTTCCGTTGAAAAAAACAACGGATTCAAAACAACTAGATATCCCTATTGACGACATTAGAAATAAAATATCTGTGAAATATAATGACGGTAGTGGAGATAAATGGGTCTATTGGAACAATGATTGGGACTTTGTAACGGATCAGGAGTGAGAAAATGGCTTTTTCATGGGAACTTGAATTGACAAACATTTATGCAGGGGAGATCGACCATACACTACGGAAATATTATGAAAAGCTACAGGAACAAGCAATAGAGCTAGTAGAAAAAATTAACGCAGATAATTTTTCAAAAAGCCTTTCAATCCTTCAGGGAATCGATGAAAAATGCCAATTACTGTTTTTCTTTTTAGAGCATACAGAGGATTTGTGGTTCGAAACCAGTGTAGAGGTAATCGATTGTATAGAAGGCGAATATAAACGATCCTACTTGGAGAAGCTTCCGTTTCCAACAGAGTATGGAAAAAATTCACTGCTTTATATGATACGTTAGATGTTGTTGATAAGAAAACATTAAAATGCGGGGATAGTTGTAACGGTAAAAATGGATAGTTAGATGAAACGGGTAGCTGAAATCAATGCAATTACGCAGATAATCAGTTACCCGCTTTGTTTACTGTTAAGAAAATATAAAAGATTAGGGAAAGAAAACCTAAATGAGATTAGCCAACATTGAAAAGTAATATTACTTATTTGATTTAAAGAATTTTTCTTTTAAAGAAAATAAGAATAGATACGATAATTTATGTAAAAGCATGAACCAAATTCAGGAACAAATACCCTAGTAAGGATATTTGTCTATGAAACGCCAGTATTTAGTGAGATACGTTCGTTGTTCCAAAAGAAATGAACATTATGAAAAATTAGCCAGTGATTACTTTTTGCAAGAAAACTACATGAAGATATTATTGGTACTGTATATCTTTTCAGAATAGTTAACCAGCGGCTTAAATTTAAAAGATTTTTAGCAAGACGATTCAGAGAATAAAAAAGGAGAAAATATGCATTATTTAATTGACTATGAAAATATTTCAGAAAGACATCTGACTAAGCTTCAAGAAATAACATCAAAGGATTACATTACCATCTTTTATACAAGAGATGCGAAAATCAGCTTGGATGCACTGGCATCAATAGGAACGTCAAATATAGTTTTCTTCAAGGTAGTTGCCGGAAAAAATGCATTGGATTTTCAATTAAGTAGTTACTTAGGTTATTTAATCGCAAAAAATGAAAATGAGAAACAACAAAAGTATATTATTGTTAGCGAAGATCACGGTTTTGATTGTCTTATAAACTTTTGGAAAAAAAGAGATGTAAAGATAACAATTAATAGAAAATCTACTGTGATAGCTAATGAATTGGATGAGAAACTAAGCAAACAGTTTTCGAAAATATATAAGGAACATTCAACTGAAATAATTCGAATTCTTCATATGAAAAAGCTGTGTGATATTCATAATAAGTTGTCTATAGCTTTTGGGGAATCTGGAAAGCAAATCTATAAAACAGCTAAACCATATTTGAGAAGCAACTAATGTTTTGAAACAGAGCCAATAGTTTAAATACATTCATGTCCGAAGAACAATATTGTTTTACTTTTTCTTTTTTCAAGCTTGACTCTAAGAGGGAAACAAATTTAAATATAGGAAAGTAATAAAGGCTACTCAAAAGTAATTGAGTAGTCTTTATTTGAAAGATACGCAGCATTCAGATGTGGAAATCTAGATGTCTATGAACTTTAATGACTATAAGAAAAAAGCTGAAAAACTGAGCTACATATGTTTGCTTGATATAAATTAAATTTTTTTGAAAGGGTATTCTATAAGTGCGTTTTTTGTTACTATTAATAGATAAACGTAGATTATAGAGAGGTGTTTCTAATGAGAAAATATGTTGCACTTTTACGTGGGATTAACGTTGGCGGTAAAAATAAAGTAGCAATGCCGATACTGAAGCGTGCCTTTGAAGAAAATGGGTTTAGTGATGTTGTTACTTATATCAATAGTGGAAATGTAGCTTTCTCAAGTGAAAGTCATGCTATAGATGAGTTGATCACGATTTGTGAAGCGATCATGACAGATACTTTTATGCTGGATATTCCTGTTGCCGTTGTACCTATAGACGATTTGACAGAGACGTTGACTCATGCCCCAGATTGGTGGGGAGATACGAATAAGGAAATCATTCATTATGCCATTTTTTTGATTCCGCCGATTCGAGCAGAAGAAGTGTTTGCGGCTGTTGGTGAAATAAAACCAGAGTATGAAAAGATTGCTCATCATAAGAATATTATTTTTTGGTCAGCGCCTCGGAAGACATTTACCAAAACCAGATGGTCAAAAATTGCCAGTTCTTCGGTAAATAATCATGTGACGATTCGAACAGCGAATACGATAAACAAGCTGCTTTTATTAGCGAATAAATGATTCGTTATAAGTATGATGTGATGGAATTTAGTGAATGAAAGAAGGAGGAATTTATGGTGCGTTCAAAAAAAGAAAATCTGATAATCAAAAGCAGTGCTTTTGTAGATACTGGAACGATGCCTTTGGAGTACACTGGCTACGGAAGTGATCAGTCACCACCATTAACGTTGCAAAATATTTCTAGCGACGCTCGATCCATTGCGATTATTATGGAAGATTTAGATATTCCGATGATTAAGGCCTTTCCTCATTGGCTGATTTGGAATATTCCTGTTATGTCTGACATTCCTGAGAACATCCCTTCTGGAAAAATCGTTGATTCTCTTCATGGCGCGATTCAAGGCATTGCTTATGGCAAGCACGAGTATCGTGGACCGAAACCACCCAAAATCATAAAAAATAGCCATCGCTATCGTTTCAATGTTTATATTTTGGATGCCATGCTTGATTTGAGTAGCGATGCCAAGAAGAAAAAGCTTCTGGATGCTATGGTTGGTCATATACTTCAGGAAAGTAGTATCACGGGCATTTTTAAAAATCAATAAGCGGGTTTGATTCGTTGTTAATGACATTTCTACTATTATTATATGAAGCAAGTAAGTGAAAAAGCATCAAGAATTGGTGTTTTTTCTTTTTATATTGTCATGAAGTGTTAGAAATGAGAGGTTTCTTTTTTTCTACCCCATCAAATGAAAGTATGTTAAACTGGCTAATGGATATCAGGGCTCTATATAGCTATATTCTGCTATCCATAGACCGACTAAAAAGATACGCCCAAGCAACAAACCTTATAGCAAGAAACATATGGTTTGGTAATTACCTATTGAACTCAAAGGAAATGATGAAATGATCGAAACGAACAAAATGACAAACAGCAAAGTTTCTGCTTATATTCACATCCCATTTTGTGAGCATATCTGCTTTTACTGTGATTTTAATAAAGTTTTTCTTGAAGGACAGCCAGTTGATGAATATATTGAAGCCCTGTTGAAAGAGATTCAGCTAACCACAGCTAAGCATCCAGAAAAACAGATGGAAACTATTTATATAGGCGGTGGAACACCAACGTCCCTAAATGCAGCTCAATTGGATCGTTTGCTATCGGGTGTAAGAGAGCTATTGCCATTTGATGACAAACGAGAATTTACTGTAGAAGCAAATCCAGGTGATTTAACTCAGGATAAACTGAAAGTCATGAAGAACTATGGCGTCAATCGCTTATCAATGGGTGTGCAAACATTTGATGATCGATTGCTGAAAAAAATCGGTCGCAAGCATACGGCAGCGGATGTCTATGAGACTATGCGTTTTCTGGAAAAAGAAAATTTTGAAAATGTTAGTATTGATTTGATTTATGCACTTCCCGGGCAAACGGTGGAGGGCTTTCAAGATACCTTACAAAAGGCAATTGAATTGGATTTGCCTCATTATTCCTTGTACTCTTTGATTCTTGAAAATAAGACGATGTTTATGAACTGGGTCCGACAAGGGCGCTTGGAATTGCCAGATGAAGATACTGAGGCTGGCATGTTTGAAGCAACTATCGAGCAAATGGCGAAAACGGGCAGACATCAATATGAAGTAAGCAACTTTGCTTTGGATGGAAAAGAGAGTCAGCATAATCTGGTTTATTGGAATAATGAACATTATTATGGTTTTGGTGCAGGAGCAAGTGGCTATCTTGGGGATGCTCGTTACCGCAACTTTGGACCGATTCAACATTATCTGCAACCGCTAAGAGAGGGCAAGCTACCTGTACTGGAAACAGAGCAATTGACCAGAGCCAATCAAATCGAGGAAGAAATGTTTCTAGGCTTGCGGAAATTGGCTGGTGTCAGTAAAGAGCGATTTGAAGAAAAATTTCAAACAACTATTGCACAGGTCTATGGTCCTGTGCTTGAAAAATTGAAAGCAGAAGGGTTGCTTGCAGAATCAGAAAAGTATTTTAGCTTAACTGAAAAGGGATTATATATAGGAAACGAAGTCTTTGAATCCTTCCTACTAGATGAATAAAAAGGCTAAAACAGTAATTTTTAGCACTCGACTATAAAGAGTGCTAAAATTACTGTTTTTTTCTTGACAATTCTAACAGGACTTGCTATATTTATACTTGTGTTAGCACTCATTAGATAAGAGTGCTAATGGAGGGTGGTAATTATGCTTACAGAAAGACAAAACGAAATATTGAGACTTATCATCCAACATTACACAACAACAGGGACACCTGTAGGTTCGAAGAAATTGATGGAGGATGGAGTCAAGTCCAGTTCTGCAACGATTCGCAATGAGATGAAAGCTTTAGAGGAGCATGGTCTGCTATTGAAGACCCATTCTTCTTCTGGAAGAGTTCCGTCTATGGCGGGGTATCGCTACTATGTAGATCATCTGTTGAAACCGGCGGAAGTAGATTCCGGAGAAGTGAATCTTATCCGTCAATCATTTGGTACTGAATTTCGTGAAATCAATGACATCATCGAACAATCAGCTAAAATTTTATCTGAGTTGACTAGCTATACCGCTTTTTCGTTGGGACCGGAAGTGAAAGAAAGAAAACTAACAGGATTTCGGATGGTTCCTTTGAATGATCGGCAGATAATTGCTATTATTGTAACGGATAAAGGCAATGTTGAAAATCAAGTGTTTGCTATACCAACATCTGTTACTAGCGAAGACTTAGAAAAGATGACCAAAATCATCAATGATAAGTTAGTGGGGCAACCCTTGCTGACTGTTTATCACCGATTGAGAACAGAGATACCTATGATCTTGCATAGATATTTCCAAACACCGGAAGGGATGATGAATTTATTTGATTCGATGCTGGGACACATTTTTGAAGAAAAAGTATATGTGAGCGGTCGATTGAATCTGTTGGATTTTGATGGCGGATTGGATAACAAACAGTTGAAGTCTGTTTATTCATTTATGAAGAACACAGAAGAGCTGACTCATCTGCTGGATATCTCAGGCGACTCCGCTGTACCCATCAGCTTCAAAATTGGTTCGGAAATTGGCAATGATCTGCTGGATAATATGAGCATGATCACAGCAACCTATGAAGTTGTCGGACATGGGAAAGGAACTATTGCTTTGTTGGGACCAACCAGTATGCCTTATTCTAAAATGTTCAGTCTGGTCGATGTATTCAGAAATGAACTGGCATCACAGTTAGGTTCTTACTATAGATTTCTTGATGGATAACGCCTTGGTGCTATTCTTAAAGATAAAAATGATTCTACGAAATGAGAAGGGAAGTTGCAAGATTGGATAATGAAAAACAAGAAGAAGTAAAAGATGATATTCAGGATCAGACAGAAAACGTGGACGAGACAGAAACACTGTCAGAAACGGATACGCTGAAAAATGAATTGAATGAAATGGAAGATAAATTCTTACGTGCACGAGCGGAAATCGCTAATATGAGCAATCGTTTCAAAAACGAACGTGAGCTTTTGGTTCGCTATAGATCTCAGGATTTAGGGAAGAAGATTTTGCCGGCAATGGATAATTTGGAACGCGCGATGGCAATCGAAGTAGATGATGAACAAGGAGCTAGCTTGAAAAAAGGTATCTCTATGGTTCATGAAAATTTGCTGAATGCATTGAAGGAAGAAGGAATTGAAGAAATTCCTGCTGTCGGTGCAGCTTTTGATCCTAATCTACATCAGGCAGTTCAAACTGTCCCTGCAGGCGAGGGTGTCGAATCAGATACGATCGTAGAAGTTCTGCAAAAGGGCTACAAATTACAGGATCGTATTTTACGTGCCAGCATGGTCGTTGTAGCACAATAGAATGGCTTATAGCAGAAATTTAGATAGACAAACTATAAAAAAAGAAGACAGGAGATAATAAACATGAGTAAAATAATCGGTATTGACTTAGGTACAACAAACTCAGCAGTAGCTGTTTTAGAAGGCGGAGAAGCAAAAATTATTGCAAATCCGGAAGGAAACCGTACAACTCCTTCAGTAGTATCATTCAAAAATGGCGAAATTCAAGTAGGGGAAGTAGCAAAACGTCAGGCAGTGACAAACCCTCATACTGTTTCATCTATCAAACGTTACATGGGTGAAGCTGGCTATAAAGTAGAAGCAGACGGAAAAACATATACACCTCAAGAAATCTCTGCAATGGTTTTACAATATCTTAAAGGCTTTGCAGAAGAATATCTGGGAGAAAAAGTTGAAAAAGCGGTTATTACAGTACCGGCTTACTTCAATGATGCACAACGTCAAGCAACGAAAGATGCTGGTAAAATTGCCGGTTTGGAAGTTGAACGTATCGTCAACGAGCCAACTGCAGCAGCATTAGCTTATGGGCTAGACAAAACAGATAAAGAAGAAAAAATCCTTGTATTTGACTTGGGTGGTGGTACATTTGACGTATCGATCCTTGAATTAGGAGACGGCGTATTCGATGTATTGTCTACTTCAGGCGATAACAACCTTGGTGGGGATGATTTTGATAACAAGATCATTGATTACATGGTTGCTGAGTTCAAAAAAGAAAACGGCATTGATCTTGGTCAAGATAAGATGGCCTTGCAACGTCTGAAAGATGCTGCTGAAAAAGCGAAAAAAGATTTGTCAGGTGTAACAAGCACACAAATCAGCTTACCGTTTATCACAGCTGGCGACGCTGGTCCTTTACATTTAGAAATGAACTTGACTCGTGCGAAATTTGATGAATTGACAGCTGATCTTGTAGAACGTACAAAAATTCCAGTTCGTCAAGCGTTGAAAGATGCTGATTTGAATGCTTCTGATATCGATGAAGTAATCCTAGTTGGTGGTTCTACACGTATTCCTGCTGTTGTTGAAGCAGTACGTAAGGAAACAAACAAAGAACCAAACAAATCAGTAAACCCGGATGAAGTTGTAGCAATGGGTGCGGCAATCCAAGGGGGCGTTATCACAGGTGATGTGAAAGACGTTGTACTATTGGACGTAACACCATTATCACTTGGTATCGAAACAATGGGTAGTGTCTTTACTAAATTGATCGATCGTAATACAACAATCCCAACAAGTAAATCTCAAGTATTCTCTACAGCAGCGGATAACCAGCCGGCAGTAGATATCCATGTCCTGCAAGGGGAACGTCCTATGGCAGCAGACAATAAAACATTAGGAAGATTCCAATTAACAGATATTCCGCCAGCACCACGTGGCGTACCTCAAATCGAAGTAAGCTTCGATATCGATAAAAACGGTATTGTAAACGTACGTGCTAAAGATTTAGGTACTCAAAAGGAACAAACAATCACAATCAAATCATCTTCAGGTTTATCTGATGAGGAGATCGAACGCATGGTTAAAGATGCGGAAGCAAATGCTGAAGCAGATAAACAACGTAAAGAAGAAGTTGACCTTCGCAATGACGTAGATGCATTGTTGTTCACTGTTGATAAAACATTGAAAGAGCTTGAAGGAAAAGTAGATGCTGAAGACGTGACAAAAGCAGAAGAAGCACGTGATGAATTGAAAGCCGCTGTTGAAGCAAATGATATCGAGCTGATGAAGACGAAACGTGACGCATTGAACGAAATCGTTCAAAACCTTTCTGTAAAACTTTACGAACAAGCAGCACAGCAGCAAGCACAAGAAAATCCTGAAGCAGCACAAGGCGGAGCTGATGATGTCGTAGATGCTGACTTTGAAGAAGTCGAAAAAGACGAAGACTAATTCCTAAAAAAGGAACAAGTCCTGATTAGGAAAGTGGGCGGGACAGAAGTGTAATAGCTGCTTCTGTCCCGTCATTTTCTTGTCATGCAGTATGGCTTGATCAGTGAATAAAAAGCGACCTTAAGAGGTTCTTGACCTTGTTTTTTACATAAATGTATTTAGGTTTTACCTGAATTGTGTTATGATTACAACGATACTTTTGTTGTAAGATGTTGCTTTTGGAACAATGTTCATTCAAAGGACAAAAAAGATTGAAGCAAGTGATTCAGTCTTAATGGAATTACAAGTTGGAGGGAAGCCAATGGCTACAAAGAGAGATTACTATGAAGTGCTGGGGTTATCTAAAGGTGCTTCAGATGATGAAATAAAAAAAGCTTATCGGAAGCTTTCCAAAAAATACCATCCAGATATCAATAAGGATGCAGATGCTGAGACGAAGTTCAAGGAACTGACAGAAGCTTATGAGGTCTTAAGTGACCCTCAGAAGAAAGCAGCCTATGATCAGTATGGACATGCTGGAACAGATCCTAGCTATGGCGGCGGTGCAGGCGGCTTTGGTGGTTTTGGCGGCGGTGGATTCAGCGGCGGTGGCGGTTTTGGTGGTTTTGAAGATATCTTTGATTCATTTTTTGGCGGCGGTGGCGGACGTACAGTTGATCCGACTGCTCCTAGACAAGGATCTGATTTGCAATATACGATCCAGTTGAAATTTGAAGAAGCGATTTTTGGTATAGAAAAAGAAATCAAATACAAACGTGAAGATGTTTGTGGTACTTGTCATGGTAATGGAGCCAAGCCAGGTACTCAGCCAGAAACCTGCCATAAATGTCATGGTTCTGGATCGATCAACGTGGAACGTCAAACGCCACTTGGTCGTGTAATGAGTCGTCAAACCTGTGATGTTTGTCGAGGTACAGGGAAAGAAATCAAAGATCCTTGTCCAACATGTCATGGTTCAGGTCACGAAAAGAAAGCACACCGTGTGAAAGTCAATGTTCCTGCGGGTGTGGAAGATGGCCAACAAATGCGTTTAGCTAACCAAGGGGAAGCGGGAATGAATGGTGGACCTTATGGAGATCTGTATGTTGTCTTCAATGTCGAGGAAAGCAATATTTTCGATAGAGACGGTTCAGAAATCTATTATGAATTGCCATTAAGCTTTGTACAAGCAGCGTTAGGTGATGAGGTTCAAGTACCAACTGTTCATGGGGATGTGAAGCTGAAAATCCCTGCTGGTACGCAAACTGCAACAAACTTCCGTTTGAAAGGTAAAGGAGCTCCTCGTTTGAGAGGCGGTGCTACTGGCGATCAACACGTGAAGGTCAAATTGATTACACCGAAAAACCTGAATGAGGAGCAAAGAGAAGCGTTGCGTGCCTTTGCTAAAGCAGGTGGTCAGGAAATCAATGAACAGCAAGAAGAAGGTTTTTTTGATAAAATGAAAGATGCTTTTGGAAGTAAAAAAAGAAAATAATGGGTGAAAAGTGAACAAGGTTTGCTTGCTCATTCAATAGACACAAAACAAGAGATTAGGCTGATATTCGAATCCTAAGCTCTTGTTTTTTTATTTTGAATTGTTTTGATGATGAAAATGGCAGGAAGGAGTAGCTATAATACATTAGAATGAAAGGGTATTCACACTTGGAGGGATTACCGATTTGGGATTAAAAAAGATTTAACAGGATTTTTATGTGTTATTTTTTATTCAACGGTCTAGTCAAATGAAAAAGGCACATTGTAGTTGTACCCAATTGTTCTGTGCATTTAGAGCAGCACATTATATAGTAAAGGAGGAGGAAGGATAATGATGGATTACAGAATTAGTTATATTATGTCGTCAGAAAATCAGCTACTATCTCTTGAAGAAGCCTCTGCAATAACTGGCATGAAAAGAGAAGAACTTTCCACTGAATTGAATAAGTTAAGTTGTTTAGCAAAGGAAATACTGGATGAAGAGATCGAGCTTACAGAAAATACAGTCAGGGTACCCTTGATATCAACAAAAAACTGGCTGGCGCTCATTTTTGGTCAAAGAGAAGAGGAGTTAATTTATTCCGAGCAAGAACGACAAGCAATGATCTATTTTCTGACCTTCAGCGGCTTTGAAGAATTGTCTGTATTCTATTTTCAGGAATTCTTTATGGTCAGTAAAAATACGATTTTAGCAGATGTAAAAAAGCTAAGGAAGTTTCTTGAAGGACGCGCGATTTCTTTAGAGTATTCAAGACGGGAAGGCTTCTTTCTAGCAGGAGATGAAGCAGCGGTTAGAACAATGGCGTATGTGTTATTAGGTAAGCTTATGGCGTGTACAAATGGAAAACGCTTGCTGTACAAAGGACTGTTAACTGTTTCATTTGACTACTATATTGATATCCGCCAACGTTTTTCTCGGACCATCCAACAGTATAGCTTGGTTCTTGTGCCAAGCAGGTTTGATGAAATGGTCTATTTTATTTCTTATTTGGTTGGTCGAATGAGCAGGCATGAAATACGATTTGAGGAAGAGGAGCAACAGATGGTAAAGACCTTGATTGCTTATCGTGCTTCGGAACAATTTCTGCTGGAATTTTCAGATATTCGAAATGAAGAGATGGAAAAGCTCTACATTACGGTTCTTTTCATGACTGTTGTTCAAGGAGAAATACAAGATACATCATTAGAGTTTCTATTGGAGTGTTCTGGAAAAATCATTCATGAAGTAGAGCGTTTAGCGGCGGTGGAATTTCAGGAGTATAGAAAATTGTTGTTGGATTTATTTTATCATCTGGTGCCGGCCTATTTTCGAATCAAGTTCGGGTTGCCGTTGAATAATGTATTGATTGACGAAATTGTTGTACAGTACCATGAAATATTCGAGCTCACAAAGAGAAGCTTATTTCCATTAGAAAATCTTGTGCAGAAAAAAATCCCAATGGAGGAAACAGGGTACTTTACCGTATTGTTTGGCGGTGCAATTCGAAGCCGAAAGTCTATGAAACAGAATGTGCAGTTGAAAGGATTGATTCTTTGTCCAAGTGGGATCAGCTCTTCGATGATCATGAAAACGGAGCTTCAAGAGCTGTTTCCACAAATTGATTTTTCTGAAATAAGTACGCTAGATGCCTATAGTGAAACAGAGAGTCATGAAGAAATCGATTTGATTTTTTCCAGTGTTCCTATAAAGACAGAGAAAAAGGTCTATGTGATTAATCCGATCATGTCGCAATTGGAAAAAAACATATTAATGAGAGAAGTACAGGAAGCGTTTCTTTTTCAGAAAACCTTGATCCCTTCCGTAGATGAAATTATTGATATCCTGTTTCCTCATGTTTTACTGAAAACAGGTGTAACAAAAGAAAAGCTTTATAAAATCGTACAGAAAAAAATGAACAAAGAGATGAAGAGAAGGGAAGATGATCGACCGATGTTATCTGAGTTACTTACAGAAGATATGATCCAATTATCAGATGTTTCGATGAACTGGGAGGAAGCAATCGATTATGCCGCTCAGCCGTTGAAAAAGAACAAAATAGAGCAACGATATGTGGCTGCGATGATTGATAAAGTAAAGAAGCATGGACCGTTTATTCATATCGGAGAAGGTGTTGCTTTACCCCATGCACGTCCGGAGGATGGTGTAAAAGAGTTAGGGATGTCCCTGTTGAAGGTACAAAAACCGATTTTACTGATGGATGATGAGAAGCATCCGATTCAACTGTTCATTTGTCTGGCAGCAGTGGATAATGAAATGCATTTGAAGGCGTTAGCAAGCTTGACGAAAATTCTGTCGAATAAAGAACGATTGCAAGCCTTGCTTCAAGCAGATACAAAAGCAAGTATTCTAAAAATTTTAGCAGAAGGAGAGGAATAAAATGAAATTTGCAGCAGTGTGTGGGTCAGGATTAGGATCAAGCTTTATGGTGGAAATGAATATCAATACAGTATTAAACGAACTTGGAGTAAGTGGTGTCGAGGTTTCGCATTATGATATGGGGAGTGCAACACCGGAGTTGGCTGATGTATTTTTTGTCGGTGGCGATCTAGCAGATAGTGCGACGCATTTAGGAGAAGTCATTGTCTTGAACAGCATCATCGATATGGATGAGCTAAAGGAAAAAGTGACTACAGTTTGTAGAGAAAAGGGACTGCTATAGCACATTAAAGGAGGACAAAAAAATGGATAATATTTTAGATATTTTAATTGATATTGCCAGTACACCGGCATTGCTGGTTGCATTGATTGCAGTTTTGGGGAATGTACTGCAGAAAAAGGATTTGGCTTCAACGGTGAAAGGGGGAATCAAGACCTTTGTTGGGTTCTTGGTCGTCACAGCTGGAGCAGGGGTGATTGAAGGCTCATTGGCACCGTTTGGCGAGATGTTTCAGGCAGCCTTCAATATGCAAGGTGTGGTCCCAAACAATGAAGCAATTGTCGCTCTGGCATTGACAAAATACGGCACATATACAGCACTTATTATGTTGACTGGGATGGTATTCAATATCCTGATTGCACGAATTACCCGATACAAGTACATTTATCTAACTGGGCATGCGACACTTTATATGGCTTGCATGATAGCTGTTATTTTGAGCGTGACCGGCATGAACACTATTATGTTAGTCTTGTTTGGAGGTCTGGCATTGGGGCTGGCAAACACGATTTTTCCGGCAATTGCTCAGCCGTTTACCCGTCAAATTACTAAAAATGATTCTGTTGCGTTGGGACACACAGGGAATTTTGGTTATGCTTTGAGTGGCTTGATTGGTAAGTATGTTGGGAATAAAGAAAAATCAACAGAAGACATCAACTTTCCTAAGGGCCTTTCTTTCCTAAGAGATTCGACAGTAAGTATTACACTGACTATGGCAGTTGTTTATGTGATTGTCGCTCTCTTTGCCGGGAATGACTTTGTGAGTGAAAACCTGAGTGGTGGAATGAATTACATCATTTATTCTTTACAGCAGGCAGGCTCATTTGCGGCAGGTGTGTTTGTTATTCTAGCAGGTGTTCGCTTGATCCTTGCGGAAATCGTTCCGGCGTTCAAAGGAATATCTGAAAAGCTAGTACCGAATTCAATTCCAGCCTTGGATTGTCCAATCGTCTTTCCCTATGCTCCTAATGCTGTTTTGATTGGCTTTTTAACGAGCTTTGTTGGTGGGATCGTCAGCCTGGCAATTATGGTCATGACTGGTACGACAGTGATTATCCCAGGTGTTGTTCCGCACTTTTTCTGTGGTGCTACAGCGGGTGTATATGGCAATGCAACAGGCGGTGTCAGAGGAGCTGTTATTGGTTCATTTATTCATGGTATTATCATCAGCTTCATGCCAATCTTGCTTATGCCGGTCATGGGAGATCTTGGGTTTCAAGGGTCGACCTTCTCGGATACTGATTATGGCGTGACAGGGATTTTCCTTGGGAATCTAGCGAATAATGGTGGACAGATGCTAGTCATTGGTGGAATCATTGCTGTTTTGGCCGTATTACTAGGTCTTACTCTTTTCGGAAAAAAGAATACAGAAGCAGCTTCAGAATAATGTATGAGAAGGAGTACAAAAATGACAACAGGTGTGATGGCAGAAATGGAATGGCAACAGCTGGATTTACTAGCAAAAAAAATCAGATATGATACCTTAGCATCTATCAAGCATATGGGACAAGGGCATTTAGGCGGATCGTTGTCGATTGTCGAATTGCTGGCAGTGCTATATGGAAAACAGATGGCTATTGATCCCAATAATCCTTTATGGGAGGAACGAGATCGATTGGTACTCTCAAAGGGGCATGCCGGAGTTGCTTTATATAGTGCATTGGCTAATACTGGATATTTTGATCGGGCTCATTTACGAACGCTTAACGAAGGCGGGACGAGTTTACCTTCTCATCCGGACAGGAATAAAACGCCGGGTGTTGATGCCACAACAGGTTCGCTAGGACAAGGAACTTCTGTAGCAGCTGGAATTGCTACAGGTTTAAAGTTGTCGCAGAAAAACAATTATGTTTATTTAATTGTTGGTGATGGTGAGTTGAACGAAGGGCAGTGTTGGGAGGCGTTTCAATATATCGCACACGCAAGACTCGATAATTGTCTGGTAGTCATTGATGAAAATAAAAAGCAGCTAGATGGTAAAACACTGGATATATTGAATCCATTTGACATAGCAGAGAAAATGAAGGCTTTTGGTTTTCACGTAGAAAAAGTCAAAGGTGATAGTTTATCAGCAATCAATCAGGCAATCCAACAGTGTAAATTGATGTCAAATCAAGCGGTTTGTATTATTTTGGACGCCACTAAAGGGCAAGGAATCCCGTATTTCGAACAGATGGCAGATAATCATTCTGTGAAATTCAACACTGAAGAAGTCAATCAAGCTGCTGAGAAAGCACTGGTTAAGCTGGAAGAGGAGATCAAGGAGATGACAAGGAATGGTTGAGCTAGACGAAAAAAGAGAAATGGGACCGGAGCTGCGTGGTTGTGTTGTTTCAGCAATCGAGGAGCTGATGGCTGAAAATGAACGTGTCGTGGCATTAGAAGCAGATCTAGGTGCAGCCAGCGGCTGGAACAAGCTGGCTGCTGCTGATCCGAAGCGGTTTATCAATGTTGGGATCGCAGAGGCCAATATGGTCGGAGTTGCCGCCGGGTTAAACTTGGCTGGTTACACCCCTTTTGTTCATACTTTTGGCCCATTTGCGACCAGACGAGTGTTTGATCAGCTGTTTTTATCCGGTGGTTATTCAAAAAATACGATAAATATTTATGGCTCGGACCCTGGATTTGCTGTCGGACATAACGGAGGGACACATACGACTTGGGAGGACGTGGCGCTGCTTCGAGCGATTCCTAATTCTGTGGTCTGTGATGCAGCAGATGCCGTTCAAATGAAGTGGATCATCAAAGAATTCAGTAAGCATCAAGGGATTCATTACGTGAGAGGAAACAGGAAAAGTGTTCAGAATATCTATGCAGAAGGAACAACATTCCAGCTCGGAAAAGGAAATATCCTAACAAAAGGAGACGATGTTTTGATTCTGGCAGCAGGTCAGCTGGTTTCAGAAGCACTGACAGTTTCAGAAGAATTAGGAGAAGAGGGGATCAGCTGTGAAGTGATCGATATGTTTACGATCAAACCGCTTGACCGACAGCTGATTATTGAAGAAGGACAGAATAAAAGAAGCATCGTGACAATTGAAAATCACTCGATTACAGGTGGTTTAGGTAGTGCAGTTGCTGAAGTGTTGGCAGAAGAGAACTTCGCTATTCCATTGTTGCGCATTGGCGTAGATGAACAATTTGGACAAGTTGGAACGCCGGAGTATCTTCAGAAAGCATACGGACTGACTGCTGAGCAAATCAAAAATAAAATCCGTTTGTCTTTAGGGAAATAGGAGAATAGTGAGCGTGGGACATAACTCAAGTCCTACGCTTGTTCTGTATCTAAACCCGAATAAACGGTGGAACAGAAGCAACTTCTTCGACAATAAGCTGAAATTCAGCAAAAATTTGTGAAGCAATTTTCGTGAATTCCATCTTATTGCTTGAAGCTTAACACTTCTGTCCCAACCTCGCTTTTTTGCTGTCTTTTTTTGTTTAAAAAGTATAAGAAAAGTTAAACACAAACTTTTTTTATTCATTTCTATTGACAATAGTTAGGTACCGAATTATAATTCGAATATAAAGTTTAGGTACCTAAGTAATGGAGTGAGTAAATAAGCAAAAAAATAGAGAAAGTAGGAACAATCATGAGCGACTATACGAAAGAGCTATTGAAAAATTTATCGATTGTAGGAACAGCAGGGAGTCGATTGATCAATACTGCGATGCTAAAGAAAAAAGCTCCTACGCAACAGCTGGTATTGGACCTTTTACTTGAAGAAGATGGAATGACTCAAGGTGTCTTGGCCGAGCTATTAGATATTCGTCCTAGCTCGTTGACAGAAATTTTAAATAAACTAGCGCAACGTGGTGAAATCGAGCGTCGAGAAGATCCGAATGATAAACGAATCAAACAAGTGTTTATCACGGAAAAAGGCCGTGCGAAAGCAAGCCCTATGAAACAAAAGCAAGATCGTTCAGAAGAATTTTTTGCTGGTTTATCGGATGAAGAGCAAGCAGAGTTGAATCAACTGTTGAACAAGATACAAAATGGTTGGGGAGAAGATTTCTGCGAGTTTTCTGATTTTCCTAAGTTGCCTTTTGAAATGCTGGGATCAATGAAGGATTTCCGTGAGCAGTTCATGAAAGAATTCGCCGGCAAGGACTATCACAGTATGTCTGCACAGGAACGGAGAGAATTCAAAAGAGAGATGAGAGAAATGAAGCATGCTATGCGCCGTCAGTTTGATCGTCGCGGTGGTTTTAATCGTAAGGATTTCGAAGGGTTCTATTCAGATGGCAGCAAAGAAAAGAATAATTGCTCTGACCATTTTGACAAACGAGAAGACAGTGAGTGGGATAACTGGTAAGCGTGAGTAAAAAGAGCTGCTGAAAAAGTGGTGTGCCCCTATACAAAGGATGGAGGTCTGAGGATGAATATTCAACTAGCAAAAGAATCCAGCCCGAATGCATATGAAGCAATGACTCTTCGTAAGCAGGTGTTGGGAAGCAAGATCAATAGGAAACAAGAGAAAAAATGGACAACCTATGTAGCTGTCGAAGATGGAAAAGTGATTGGTACGGCCTCTATTCAGCTTTATCCATTCAATTTTGCAAGAGTTCGTCAGGTTGCAGTAGCGCCTGAATTTCAAGGAAAACGAGTTGGTAATCAGTTATTGGATCATTGCGAAGCGTATGCAATGGAACAAGGGCATTCCGTCATCATTTTAACAGGGAGAAAAAACGCCAGTATTTTTTATATGAAACGGGATTACCGTATTTTACTTTTTCCGTTCAAAAAGCATGATATCAATTTTTTTTGGATGGGAAAAAGATTGTCAGAAGAAGCCTATTCTTGATATGAGGAGGAATGAATATGAAAGAAATTATTGAAAACTCAAAAAAAGTAATCAAAGAAACGAGTACACTTTCCAGATTGGAATTGGAAAAGAAAAAGATAGAATTTGATGCCAAAGCAAAACTATTTGCAGAGACCTTTGGCTTAGCCGCTCAACAAAACAGTTATTCTGGCTACTATTAAAGGATGAATAACTATCAAAGAATTACCGAAGTAAGTTACGTCAATAAAGAGAAAGCATTGTAGCGGATAGGCAGTATCCAGCAGTGCTTTTTTGATATAATGAATGAAAAGAAGAGAAACAAAATATTTCCTGTCTCGAGGATCGGAATAACATGAAATATGTAAGAGCAGAAGTTTGTTGTCGAATGAGCTGTTCGGATCCATGTTCGAGGTCATATGTTGGTAAATGAAAGGAGAGAAAAAATGATAAAGGGAAAGAGGATCAGACTGGTTCCAGCAACCTTGGCAGATAGGCAGGACGTCTATGACTGGTGTTTTCAATCGGAAACAACAAGGGCTCATTCCGGGCCACCGGATTATCCTGAAAAAACAATAGCAACCTATGAAGAATTTTGCGCAGAATATTACGAAGAGTATTATTTTACTGGTGAGAAGCCTAACGAAGGCAGAGGCTACATGATTATAGCTCAAGGTGTACCTGTCGGATTTATCAGTTATTCTGCGTTTCATTTGAAGCCCTCATTTGCAGAGCTGGATATTTGGATGAATAGTGAGGCCAATTGTGGAAAGGGCTACGGTACGGAGGCGTTGATGTTGCTTGGTGAATACTTGAATGAAACATTGAGTATTAAAAAGCTGATTATTGCACCGTCAGCTAAAAATAAGAGGGCCATCCGTTCTTATGAAAAAGCTGGATTTAAACAGTCCGAGAAAGCAATGTTTGAGTTTTTGCTACCGGATTTTGTTTCACTATATGGAAGTGGGGATTATGGGGAGGAAAACACTGCTGTAATGACAAAACAGTTGGGGCTGTGAGATAGACTGTTTTGAGCACGGAACCATCTAACAAAAAAGAACGGAGCTTCGCAGTAGGATTGAGCTGACCTTTAAAAGTCAGACTCTTTTGTCACTGGAGAAGCGTCGTTCTTTTTTCTCTATAAAGGTTACATTGGTTTTAGATTCTTTTCCAAACGATCGATCATCCAAGTCAGACGTTTTGCTCGACCAGCATCTGTTTTCGCATCAAGATAGGCTCGAGTATAGGTTTTTCTGACAGAGGGAGACATGGCTTGAAAATTGGTATGTGCTAGCTCATTTTCCAAAAGCAGGTCAGCTACAGTGGCAATCTGCTCATTAGTAATATCTGAGGGCTTGGTCGCATTATCCCATTGCCCATTTTTCTTTGCTTCGGTTACCTTTGCTCGACCTAAATCGGTCATTTGTCCATTTTTTTCCAGCTTCTCAACAAGCGATTTGTTTTTCACAGACCATTTGCTGTCTTTTCTTCGAGCAGCGAAATATTTGATGTACGAATGCTCGTCGACCTTTTTCATCAACCCATCAATCCAGCCAAAGCAAAGCGCTTCTTCTAAAGCTTCTCCGGCTTTGAGCGTTACAACTTCCTTGGATTTTCCAAATAACAACCAAACACCTTCACTGGTTTGGCTATTGTCGGCCAGCCAGCTTCTAAACGCTTCTCGTGTTCCAAATTGTAATGGTTCTCTCATATCTTTCCCTCCTTAAATGTCAACCATCTGTTTTTTCTTGCTAACTCCTATTCATTTATTATACGAATAATTAAACTGAAAATATAGAGGAGATTTTTACATGAAGAAAAAATCAACCAATCAGTCGTTAAACTGGAAGCTGATTTTCGAGTCTCAGTATCCTATACTTCGTAAAAATCTAGCATTTCTTTCAATCTTTTGACCAGCTCTTCGCGGATAGTGTCAGGTGCCAAGCATTTGCAGCGAGTGCCAAATCCCAAAAGAAGATGATAGCCAAATTCATCAGGAATGAAGTAAGGAAATTCAACAAGGTAACGATCCGAATGTTTTTGTGGAATAAACGCTAAATCATTGAACCGCTCAGATAGCTGATCCTTCACAGAGTAATCGACTTCCAATGACAGGGTGATAAATGCTGTTCTCCCACTGGTATCTCTCCCAAAAGTAACTGGAGGAGGTGTTCGTTGGTCAGAGAGGTGATTGGTTTGTTGGATGTTCTTCATTCTGGATATTTTGAAAATCCGGAATTCTTGTTTTTCTAAACAAAAGGCTTGGGTATACCAGCTGCTTTCCTTTAAAATCAGCCGATAGGGTTCGATCACTCGACTGGAATATTGGCCCGCTCGATTTTCATAGTCGATAGACAAAGCATTTTGATTATCAAGTGCCTGTTGGATCAAGTCGATAGAAGCACCAGCTTGTCCGTTTTGAATCCAAGGAGAGAGATCAATGATCAGTTGATCCGTTTTTAATGCGACTTCTTTTTCCATTTTCTTTGGAACTAGAGCTTTCAACTTTTCTATAGTGTATGCAGTTTGCTTGCTGTTCATGTGCTTATGCATGCTGTTAAGACTGGTCAAAAGAGAAATTAAATCAGAGGTTGTGAAGAACCGTTGATCGATTTTATAATTTTCCATGATTCGAATACCGCCTTTACTTCCGGGAAAGGCAACAACCGGAATCCCCGCCTGACTCAGCGACTCGATATCTCTGTAAATGGTGCGAACAGAGACTTCAAATAGTTCAGCGAGTTTAGGTGCGCTGATTTGTTCTTGTTCTAAAAGCATCATCGTGATAGCCAATAGCCGTTCACTTTTCATCTAGGTTCTCCTTTCGTGTAGTGGTCTTATTATGTAATGAAACGATTTATCCTAAAAAATGATATTTCTTTATTAAAAGCATAGAACCCTGACAAATAGTTGTCAAGGTTCTTTTGATAAGATTATCTTGTAACAGGCAATTACATTAGTAGGAGGAATAAGAATGAATGCAGAAAATATGTTTAAAGAAATGATGGCCCAGCAACAGGAAATCGCGTTAGCAACAAGTGTAGAGGGACAGCCAAATGTAAGGATTGTCAACTTCCTTTATGACCCAGAACGAAAGGTTGTTTACTTTTCAACCTTCAAAGGAAATGAAAAGGTAGCGGAGCTTCAAAAAAATCCAAAAGTCTCGTTTACTACCGTAATCAAAGGGGATGAAAGTGACCATGTTCGTGTGTTGAAAGGGATCGCTAAGCCGAGTGAGCAATCTTTACAGGATCTGGCTGAAGCATGGGTCGCTAAAATGCCGTTTTATGCAGAAATCATTGAATCTGGTGCCGAACAATTACAGGTTTATGAGATTGGTTTTGATCAGGCGACAGTAATTTCCGGTATGACTTTTAGAGAAAATGTTGCAGTGTAGAGAATGAAATGAACTATTGGATAGGTGTTGCCTCAAAGGAACATGTAGAAATAGGTATTGTTGGTGGGTTTGCCCAGCTCTGCCATGGAAAAGGTGCACCGTTAAATAGAATGAAGGCGGGAGATTGGTTGATTTATTACGCGCCTAAAAAGAAATTGAAAACCAATGAACGTTATCAGAAATTTATGGCAGTTGGTCAGGTATTGACTGGTGAGGCTTATCCAGTTGAGATGTTTCCCGGATTTATCCCGTATAGAAAGAATATCGCTTTTCTAGATGTCACTTGCCCACTTTCTTTGGATTCTATTAATAGATTTCCAATTTGGCAGGAATATCGCTCAAAGCTTCGGTTTGGCCATTTTGAAATTCCAGAGGAACTTTTTGAGCTTATTGCTTTTCCTATGATCGAGAACTAACAGTATCAGGTGCATTTGTATTCGGTAAAAACTGAAACGAATGTGCCTGTTTTATTTATTCATCATTTATTTTTTTTTCAAAAGTGAGGTATACTGATAGCAATAGAAGCTGGAAAGAATAGAGGTGTTTTAAATGAAAGAATACGTTTATGCCATCAGTGATATCCATGGAGAATATGAGCTGTTTCAGCAGTTAGTTGATTTTTATGATGAGACAAAACATCAACTGGTTTTGATTGGTGATTTGAACGATCGAGGGAAAAAGAGCAAGGACTGCTTTTTACTTGGCAAGAAACTAGCTGAAGAACATGGGGCAATTTATCTTCGCGGAAACCATGAAGAATATTTTCTACAGTTCTTACAAAATCCTGAGGACTGGTATCCGGGCTATGTTAGAAACGGTGGCAAAGAAACGATGGAGAGCCTGCTTCACAAAGGTGCAACAGAAGAGTATTCGCCAACAGAAATCGCCATGATGATTCGCAGTCGTTATTCTGAATTAGTGGAATTTCTGGTTCAACGCCCGCTATATTATGAATGGGAAGACTATATCTTCGTGCATGCTGGGGTGGATTTACTGAAAAAGGATTGGCATGATACGAGTCCACATGATTTTATCTGGATTAGAGACGCGTTCCATCAAGGAAAGAATAATACGGGAAAAACAATCGTTTTCGGTCATACAATCACACCGATGTTGCATGGTGATATGCAAACAACGGACCTGTGGTTATCGGATGGTAAGATCGGCATTGATGGCGGTGCAGTTTTTGGTGGTTCTGTTCATGGCGTTATCTTCGATAAGACAGGAATTGTACAGGATATTGAATACCAGAATATGAATGGACCTTGGCAACCGGATTTTTAAGTCTTTGAATCGTGCGATTTCGATCAAAAGGCTGAGCTTAATAACAAAGGTATATTCAAACGGGAACTTAGTAACTCACAACAGGTTAGAAAAAAAGAAAGCTTGGAAAGCTACGACATCAGATTGCGTCGTTGTTTTCCAAGCTTTTTATATAGCGATATGTGCGTTTTCATAATCAAATGACTATTTTATTAATAAATGACTTTCTACGATAGCACCTATAAGAAGGAAGATTAATGCAAGAAGTAAAATCTTCATTTCAGAAGAAGAGTAGCTTATTTTTCTAAAAGACCGTACTTCAGTCTTTTTCCCTGTGGTTAAAAGAAGTCCTTTATCTATTGTAGCACTGTTTATTAGAATCAACGCTGAAAATTCCCATAATGCAGAATATTGGGTCACTCTAAAAAGATCTAATAATTTTTGTGATAGAGCAGCATTATCTCTAACTATCCCAAACGAGTTAGACCCTAAAGTCAATCCAAAAATTGTTCATAGTACAAAAAGAACAAGGAAGCCAGAACCCGTATACTCTTGTTCGGATGTCTTCCTTTTTGAAAATAGGTTAGCAACAACTATTGCTAAAACAGACAGCAAATTAAACAGAAAAATCTGCAGCGTACTGAAAAAAATATCTGAAGAAAAAGTGATGTTTCCGCCAGTATTGTAAGCTCTTAAGAAGCCCTCAGGTAAAAGAAATTGACCGATTAAGAGAGCAGTGAAGAACGTGAGATAGAAAACAGCAGCAGATTGAATGAATCGTTTTAGAAGTGTTGAATTGTTCATAAAAGTGTCCCCTAACATAAATTGTAGGTTAAAGTATACCATACTCAGAATACAGAAAAAATGAACCTGAAAATTAGTTCTCAGCATAAGGGTTAGTTAAAAAATGTTTGCACGAAAAAAAGTATATATCTAACTCACTTTTGTGATGGTGTGTACTATAAAATTCCTCCTATAATTGCTACTACATGTATCAGTCATGATCTAAAAATTCAGACGTAGTTTCCAAGTTTGCTACCTGTTATTTCAATCGCATATCATAGGTTTAGCAATAATTTAGAGTGTCCCTTTGTAGTTTTTCCAAACTTCCTTATTTTGCTTTTCTAAAAAAGAGCAGACTGTGCTAAAATGGACAGGTATGCTAAAGAAAGAGGTTGAAAAAATGGCTGAGATTTATAATCAGGAAGTAGTGAATCTGCTTCAAAAAGAATTAACTGGGTATCGCCCGAATCAGATTACAACAGTATTGACGCTTTTAGGCGAAGGGAATACTGTTCCTTTTATCGCACGATATCGGAAAGAAATGACCGGTAGTCTGGATGAGGTGCAAATCAGAGAAATCGAAGAACGCTATACCTATCTGGGCAACCTTGAAAAACGAAAAGAAGAAGTTCAACGTCTAATTGCTGAACAAGGAAAACTGACAGATGAATTGAAAAAGGATATTTTGTCTGCGACCAAAATGCAGCAGGTGGAAGATCTGTATCGACCATATAAGCAAAAACGACGGACGAAAGCAACGATTGCCAAAGAGAAGGGGCTGGAACCATTAGCGGACTGGCTGGCTGAACTACCTGAAAAAGGCGATGTGTTGGCTGAGGCCAAAACGTATATAAATGATGAAAAAGAAGTAGCTTCAGCAGAAGAAGCATTGCTGGGGGCACATGAAATTCTGGCGGAGCGAATCAGTGATGACGCGAAATTCCGTAAATGGATCAGAGATTACACCTTTAATAAAGGCCAATATGTCAGCAGTGTAAAAAATGCGGAGAAAGACGAAAAAGAAGTTTATGGCATGTACTATGACTTTTCAGAGCCTGTCGGTAAGATGGTTTCCCACCGCGTGCTAGCAACGAATCGAGGAGAGAAAGAAGACATTTTGAAAATCTCTTTATTGGTTGATGAGCAGAAAATCCAAGAGTATTTTAACAGACAGCTGATTGGCAAAAAACAACACTCCATTTCTGTTTCTTACATTGAAGCAGCGTATCAAGATAGCTATAAGCGATTCATAGGACCGGCAATCGAGCGCGAAATCCGCAATGAGCTGACGGAGCAGGCAGATGAGCAGGCAATAAAAATATTTGGTGAAAACTTGCGTAACTTATTATTACAACCACCTTTGAAAGGAAAAGTTGTGTTGGGCTTTGACCCGGCGTACCGTACAGGTTGTAAATTGGCCATCGTCGATCCAACTGGAAAAGTATTGGCAATCCAAGTGATTTATCCGCATAAGCCAGCTTCCGGAGAAAAGAGAGCGGCAGCGGGACCGGCATTACGCAAGCTGATCGAGCAGTATGGTGTAGAGATGGTTGCGATTGGAAATGGCACGGCGAGTCGTGAATCTGAGCAGTTTGTTTCTGAGCAGTTGAAGCAGCTATCACAGGAAGTATTTTACGTGATTGTTAATGAAGCGGGGGCTTCCGTTTACTCTGCCAGTGAGGTAGCACGAACAGAATTTCCGAATCTTCAAGTTGAAGAGCGAAGCGCAGTCAGCATTGCTCGTAGACTGCAAGACCCATTAGCTGAGTTAGTTAAAATCGATCCAAAGGCTGTCGGAGTAGGCCAGTATCAGCATGATGTGTCCCAGAAGAGACTAGCTGAGCAGCTAAGCTTTGTTGTGGAAACGGCAGTAAACCAAGTCGGCGTGGATGTGAATACAGCGAGTCCACAGCTATTGCAATATATCTCTGGATTGAACAAAACAACTGCCCATAATCTTGTTGCTTATCGAGATGAAAATGGTGAGTTCACTGCACGAAACCAAATCAAGAAGGTTCCCCGCTTAGGACCGAAAGCTTATGAGCAAGCAATTGGCTTCTTGCGTATTCCAGATGGAAAAAATGTATTGGATAATACAGGTATCCATCCGGAAAGCTATGATACGGCAAAAGCTGTTTTAGAAAAAGCGGATGTCGCCTTGAAAGAGCTGGGAACTGCTGAAACAACAGAGAAAATCAAAGCCTTGAAGCTGACAGAACTGAAAGAAGAATTGTCTGTCGGCACAGAGACATTAAAAGACATTCTATCTTCTTTGGCTCAGCCGGGAAGAGATATGCGAGATGAGATGTCTGCACCACTTTTACGAAAAGACGTCCTTTCTATGGAGGATTTAAAACCAGGAATGGAGCTTCAAGGAACAATTCGTAATGTTATTGACTTTGGTGCGTTTGTAGATATCGGCGTAAAACAGGACGGTCTGGTGCATATATCTAAATTGAGCAATCGCTTTGTCAAGCATCCAACAGATGTTGTGGCAGTTGGTGATGTAGTCACTGTTTGGGTAGAAGCCATCGACTTGAAAAAAGGACGAATCAGTTTGACTATGCTTCCAACTGTGAAAGAGAAGAAATAGCATGTCTGTTTCAATAACAGCTGCTGATCTACTTTCAGAGAAACAGCTGCAGCTATTGGTAGAAGATATCTCTCTACGTTTTTTTGGGAAGCCATTTCTTCATCGAGCCTATTATAATGCTCGGCTAAAAACGACAGGCGGGCGCTATCACCTTGGTAGTCATGATATCGATTTTAATCCAAAGGTCGTTGAAAAGTATGGCTTGGATGAACTGATTGGTGTGATCAAACATGAGCTATGTCACTATCATCTTCATTTGGAGAAGAGGGGCTATCAGCATAAAGACAAAGAGTTTAAGCAATTGTTAGCTCAAACTGGCGGCAGTCGCTATGTTCAACCGTTAATAGACAAGGAAACATCTTATCATTCTTACCAATGTCAGAGCTGTGGTTCAATGATCAGAAGAAAACGACGAATCAATGTTAGCCGTTATGTCTGCGGTAGCTGCCGTGGCAAGCTGAAGCTGGTCACGGAAAAGAAATGAAAAATGAACGTTGCCATTTTCGGCAACGTTCATTTTTTGTGTTAAGCAGAGAATAGTCTGTCGCTTGTGTAATCATGATTGAAAATCTGAGAGCGATATTCCTGATCGCCAAAAGAGCTCGCATCATCTGCAAAGAATCGCTTCATCCATTGGTCTTCACTATAGAACGCCAGTAAATCGTCCATTGTATCTTGATAGGGTGAATTTAGAAATTCAGGAAGGCGAGCAAAATCTTCTTCACCGATAATAAAAATATTCTCCGGATTATAAAAATGATAGTGACGGATTTTTTTGTTTGTTGTTACTAATTTTTTCTTAAAGAAAAGAGATTCAAGGGAACGCAGTGTAATGCCGGTTTGCCCCGGACGCATGATTTCCAAGATTCCTTTACTTTCAGCGACATAACTCAAATAGTCTTTATAGGACAAATAGCCTTTTTGATCATTGCCTCGACCATTTAGAATAAAGTAATGCGTATCAAGCTTTAGGTAATTAAAAATCATCAAAAGCGATTGAGCCATTTCTTTTCGACCGTTATCCGAAGCACCGAAGAAGAGGTCTCGTTTGATTTCTTTATCAGGAAGCAACATTTGTCTGGAATAAAACGTTGAATTATGATTTAAGTGGAATTCCTGTGCCTCCAAAGGATCGAAGGTATAGTAAGCATCGATATATGATTCAGCCTGCGTTCTGTACAACAGTTGGATTTTTTCTTTGGTCATGTGGTTCCAGAAAAAAAGAACCAGCTTTGCTTGTGTGTAGGGACGAATGACTTCAGCCATTTTCGGTTCAAAGCCATAATCAAGGAAAACAATCAGAGAATACTGAGCCAATTTTTCTTCCCAGTTTGTTTTATCCCAAGGAGCGCGAAGCAGTTGGTGACCAGCAATAACATCGATATCAGACAACGTATCAAAGAAATACAAATGCTCATCTTTAGCAACTAGTAGCGTCGTTCGATTGTTCATGATTCTTTCCTCGCTTTCCATAAGATAATAGTTTTGACTATAGTACCACGATCAAAAAAAATAAAAACTTATTTTGCTTGAAAATAATTGCACAAACTTTCAGAAAATTCATTCTATTTATTGACTACATAAAAAAATCAGGAGCAAGCACATGAGTTTAATGCGGCTCCTGAAATTATTAAGGGGTTAATCATCTTAACGCTTTTTCTAAAATATAATTTGTTTCTCGCTCTTTATAAGTGGCATAACCGTTTTTACGATAGAGTTTCTGGGCAAGTGAATTATGCTTGAACACACCCAAGCGAATAGCAGTCGCCCCTTTCGACTGTGCAATTGACTCAATTTGGTTTAATGCACTAGAGCCGAAACCTTGACCTTGGCATTCTGGGTAAACCAGAAAGTCGCCAATAAATGCTATCCCATTCTCCATCAATATCCAAATAATCCCCACAGTTTTCTTTTCAGCAACTAAATTGAAAACAAACGTATGCTCTGTATGGTACCCTTCTTTAAATATATCTTCTTTGTATTCCCACATAGCAAAATCATTTGCTTCCTTTTCTGTGGGAAAACGCTTGCTGTTTATAAGCTCTTTGGTGTAGCTATCAATAGCAGCATCAATATAACTGAGAAACTCTATCTCAGACATTTCTACTAATTTCATGACTCCTCCTACTAAATAATGGAATAGGGCCATCTCTGCGAAGCGATGAGCATAACCATTAATTTTGTTATCTGTATATAAGCAGTGCGGTATGGTACTTACTCCAACCTTCGAATTAAATCTAAAAACGGTTCGATGAGTCTGGAAAGAGAGAAAAGAAATAGACGTATTATCCCAAGAAAAGTGGTGATGACTAAAACTATTATGAACAAACAAAGAGTAGTGAATAACGTCTTTCATTCAGTTTTCTCTCATTTTTGGCTAAGAGAACCAACAACATACTATGATGGTGAAATTAGAACAGCCAAAGGGAAAATACCATATACAACAACTCGCTTACATTATGAATATATCTTATCATAAAAAATTTATGGTTTAGAGAAGAAATGTGAAAAGAGTTTATTTTAACTGTAAAGGCAGCTATGACATAAGTATGCCTCAGCCTTTAAACACTAGATAAACAGTGATCCGGATGTAGCTACATCCGGATCAAGCTCCGTTTATCCGTCTGTAATCGGAATCTGCAGTTCGGTGACAGGTGTTGCTTGATCAGCTAAAGGATCTGTTTCCACTCGATGATAAATTTCTCTGATAGGTCCATTTACTTCATAATGATTTGTTTTGAGCCAAACCATCATCTTGTCAAAGGTATCCCCAATCTCAGACAACGAGCCGTGATGAATAGCACTGACCACTGTTTGCCCAGGTAATGTAATCATTTGAAGAGGCTCTGAGTGTTTAAGCGGTATCGGTTTTATGACAGGCTCAATAATTTCAAGGTCGATTAACGAGCTGGATGGGTCAAAGAAAAGTCCTTCAAAGTAGCGAGTCATACAAGGTGTTGTCAACGAAATGTTATATTTTTGAATTTTCTCCTCAAGCTCCTGCCAAATTTCTTCACAAAATGCATCGAAGGTTTGATTAGGATCATTTTTCTTGTAGCTGCGTCGTATACTGACACCATGAATAGGTTCAATCTGTTTAATGATGATTTCATTCATTAGTGGGATTCCTCCGTTCTTCAATAAAAATAAATCGGTTTGTATTCTTTGGATGCGGTTTCTTCGATCAATTACTTCATCTTCGAGTAGCGCGATATTCTCTTCAAGCATCTGAGACAGATAAGTGATATCTGGTTGCTTCGAAAGTATTGCTTTAATCGCATCTAACTTGATCCCAGAATCTCTAAGAGTCAAAATTTTATTCAACTCAGACAGTTGTTCAGCTGTATAATCACGATACCCATTTTGGTCATTTTTTTCAGCTGGTGAAAAGAGAGCGAGCTTGTCATAATAATGAAGCGTACTGACAGGGACACCGCTGATTTTTGAAAATTGCGCAATATTCATAAAAAGGCTCCTTTAGTTACGTATCAATTGATATCCTCATAATAAACTATTAAGTAGCTTCAAAGTAAAGTATTTTCGGAAAAAATTTTGCACCATTGAATCGTTGACGACTATAAAAATAAAGTACAAATGATATTCTTCTTTCACGAATGTGAATAGTATGATATAGTTTGTTCAGATAACAAAGGAGCCTAATTATGGATGAAGAAAAATTATTGATAAGAATTGCTGAGATGTATTATCAGGAAGATAAAAATCAAAGCCAGATCGCCAAAGAGCTGAATATCCATCGTACAACAATCAGCCGTTTACTGAAGCGTTCCAGAGAGGAAGGCGTGGTTCAGATCACGATCAATTATGATAAATCGGCTAGCTATTCGTTGGAGCAAACCTTAGAACAACGATTTGGTTTAGAAAAAGCCGTGGTTATTCCAGTTGCCTCTGAACTGAGTCGACAGCAGAAGGAACATTTTCTTGGAAAAGCTGCGGGTGATTACTTTCTAAACTATGTACAAGATGGAATGAAAGTTGGTTTTTCCTGGGGACATGCGTTAGCGGCGATGGTGGAAGAAATGAGCACAAAGGAATTGAAAAATGTTCTTTGCTTGCCAATGATAGGCGGACCGTCCGGTAAGTTAGCCAGTGAATATCATGTGAATACGATTGCTTATGCCGCTTCCAAAAAGCTTAGCTGTGCCGCTCTTATGATCGATTCGCCGGCAATCACAGAAACCGCTGAGTTACGAACTGCTTTGATGAAAAATTCGTTTAATCAGGAACTCTCCAAGCTTTGGCAAGAACTGGAGATTGCTGTGTTTGGTATTGGAAGTCCTAGCTTAAGTGCCAATGATGTTTGGCAGGGGTTTTATGGGGAAGAGGCGAAAGATTTAGAGACGAAAGGGATTGTTGGAGATGTGCTCTCTCGATTTTTCGATAAGGAAGGTGTTGCAGTAAAAAGCACTCTGGATGATCGAATCATTGGCTTGTCGATGGAGCAGTTAAAGAGAGTTCCTCAGCGAATAGGCATTGCTGAGTCAAAGGAAAAAGTTCGGAGTATTCATGCCGCATTAAAAGGGGAAATATTGACAACCTTGGTTACTACCGAAGAAACCGCTCGTGAGATCCTTTCGTTGGATTGAGCACGCAGAAAAAGCTGTTCATTCTTTTTTATCGAAAAGCGTTATATAAAAGTCTGGAAATCCAGGCTTTTTTGTCGTTTGACCCAAGATTCAAATGCTCTGAAAGGCAAATCAAAAATCATATTCGAATGTTTTCCGAATTTTCTTGCATGCATTACCTGATAATATAAAGAAGTAGTAAGCGAGTTATAATAGAATTCAGTAGTAGAAATACACGGGCTGTTTTCTATGAGATTCTAAAAAATGGCGGTATAGCCAAGTGGTAAGGCAGAGGTCTGCAAAACCTTTAGCATCGGTTCAAATCCGGTTACCGCCTTTGATTATTTCAATAAAAATAGGAAGTACACATAATTTTTTATCCTCTAGTTGATTTGTACAGATTGTATAGATCAACTAGAGGTTTTTAACGTTTGTGATTATAATTAAACAAATGTGCAGAAAGTTGTTGACATTGTGAAAGCATATACATATAATGAATTTGTGATATCACAAATGTTAATTAGAAATATCAAATGTGAAAAGAGGCTGAATGAGAGATGGATTGGTTGAATATCAAAGATAAAGTGGTAATTGTGACAGGTGCTTCATCAGGCATTGGCGCAGCAGTTGCAGAAGAATTATGTCAGCTTGGTGTATTCGTTGTAAATGGTGACATCAATGAAGGAAAGCTGAAACATCCAAATCTGGATTTTGTTCAAACAGATGTAACATCCAGAGAATCTGTTGAAGGCTTAGTAAATTTTGCTATGAATAAATACGGAAAAATCGATGCTTTGGTAAATAATGCCGGAGTCAATGCGCCTGCTTTATTGGCAGACAAAGAAATCGAGAGTGAGTACGAGCTGACGGATGCACTATTTGAACGAATGACAAATATCAACCAAAAAGGGGTTTATCTGGCTAGCCAGCTCGTTGGAAAAATCATGTTGAAGCAAAAATCCGGTGTAATTATCAATATGTCATCAGAAGCTGGTCTGGAAGGCTCGGAAGGTCAGAGCTGCTATGCCGCTACGAAGGCAGCTGTCAATAGCTTTACTCGATCATGGGCTAAAGAGCTTGGCAAAGAAGGCATACGTGTTGTCGGAATTGCACCGGGAATCATGGAAGAAACGGGACTCAGAACGTTGAACTACGAAACAGCTTTGGCGTACACAAGAGGGAAGACCGTCGAGGATATTCGCAAAGGATATAGCCAAACAAGCACGATTCCGTTAGGTCGAAGTGGTCGACTGACCGAAATTGCTGATGCGGTTGCTTATCTGATTTCTGACAAAGCCAGCTATATCAGCGGTGTCACAATCAATGTTGCCGGTGGAAAAACCAGAGGATAGGAGAAAAAAATGGCTCAAATAATCTTAGTTGCGCATGGATTTTTAGCAATAGAAATGAAAAACTCTCTGGAAATGATCTTTGGGGAAAATAATCGCTTTCATCCTGTTGTATTTGAAAAACAAGATGGATTGGAAAGTCTTGAAAGCAAGTTGAAGTCAACGTTGAATGCTATCGATGAACCTACCTTGATCATGGCCGATCTTTTTTGTGGGACACCCTATAATGCAAGCTGCAGTATTGCTTTAAAAGAAGAGAGAGAGATTCAAGTTATTTCAGGAATGTCGCTGCCCCTTGTCTTAGAAGCAGCCAGTCTCATTGAGACTGAATCAATAAATGAAATCGCATGCAAAATGAAAGAATTGGCAGCACAAACGGTTCAATGCTTCAGTGGAGAATTGATAGAGGAAGAGGAGGAGTTATAAATGGACATCAGATTAGCTAGAATTGATGATCGTCTCATTCATGGACAGGTTGCAACTGTCTGGGCAAAGGAAGCAGGCGCAGAAAGGATCATTGTCGTCAGTAAAGAAGTGAATGAGGATACGATTCGTAAAACATTGGTCAAACAAGCTGCACCGCCGGGAATCAAAGTGAACATTGTCGATGTGGAAAAAGCTGTCAAAGTATATAACAATCCTAAATATGCAACAGACACAGTTTTTTATCTATTTACCAATCCGACAGAGGTTCTTGAAATGGTGCAAGCAGGAGTCCCGTTGCAATCGATCAACATAGGTGGGATGCAGTTCAAAACTGGAAAAGTTCAAATTACGAAAGCAATTTCTGTGAACGATCAAGATATTCGAGCGTTTAAGCAATTAAAGGAACAGGGTGTGGAGCTGGATTGTCGGGTGGTTGCAACGGATTCTAAACTGGATTTCGAAGCAAAGCTCAATGAAGCTGTGGTGTAAAAGGAGGAGCATAAATGGAACTTTCAGTGATTCAGATTATACTGATTTTTATTTTTTCGGCTATTTCAGGTATGGGAAGTGTTTTAGATGAATTTCAAACGCATCGTCCGTTGATTGCTTGTACAGTTATTGGATTGATATTAGGTGATTTGACAACAGGTATTATTCTTGGTGGGACATTGGAGTTAATTGCGTTAGGTTGGATGAATATTGGTGCAGCTCAATCGCCCGATTCGGCCTTGGCCAGTATTATTTCCACGATTCTTGTAGTCGTTGGTCAGCAGGACATTCAAGCCGGGATCGCGATTGCATTGCCGGTTGCAGCAGCTGGTCAAGTACTTACAGTTATTGCTCGAACAATCACGGTCGCGTTTCAGCACGCGGCGGATCGTGAAGCAGAAAAAGCGGCATTCAATAAAATTATTTTCCTTCATTTCAGTGCGTTATTTGTCCAAGCCTTGCGTGTGGCAATTCCGGCTACTATCGTCGCAATGTTTGTTAGTGCAGAAATGGTCAATACGATGCTGTCGATGATTCCAGATGTGGTAACAGGTGGTCTAGCCGTTGCAGGAGGCTTTATCGTTGTAGTCGGTTATGCCATGGTTTTAAATATGATGAGTGTCAAATACTTGATGCCATTTTTCTATCTGGGATTTGTATTAGGTGGTTACTTGGAATTCAGTCTACTTTCATTTGGTGTGGTCGGGTTGATTACAGCGTTGATTTATGTACAGTTGAATCCTAATTTTAAAAAGCAACCACTAGAATCAGAAACAGGAAATCTGGCAACTGCAGGATTTGTAGCAGATGATGAGCTGGATGATTAAGGAGGAGCAAAATGGAGACAGTAAGTACAACAGAAATAGCTGAAAAACAGACACAATCATTGATTACAAAAAAAGACTTGATGACAACCTTCGTTTTTTCAAATTTTCAACAGGCTTCTTTCAACTACGAGCGTATCCATGCCTTGGCATTTTGTGTGGATATGATTCCGACGATCAAAAGAGTTTATAAAACGAAGGAAGAGCAAGCAGAAGCATTGAAGCGTCATTTGACATTTTTCAATACAACACCGGCTGTCTGTGGACCGGTCATTGGTGTAACGATTGCTATGGAAGAAGCAAGAGCCGGTGGTGCGGAAATCGATGACGGTACAATCAATAGTCTAAAGGTCGGTTTGATGGGGCCTTTGGCTGGTGTTGGCGATCCATTGGTTTGGGGGACATTAAGACCGATCGCAGCTGCAGTTGGCGCTTCATTAGCGCTGAATGGCAGTGTTCTTGGCCCGATTTTCTTCTTTGTCGCATTCAATCTGGTTCGTTTGGCGATGAAATGGTTTGGCCTGACCTATGGCTTTAAAAAAGGCTTGGATATTGTTCAGGATTTGTCAGGTAATCTATTACAGAAGCTGACAGAGGGGGCAACGATTTTAGGCTTGTTCATCATGGGAGTATTAGTTACGAAATGGACGACGATCAATGTTCCGCTAGTCGTTTCTGAAACACCGGGAGCGGATGGTGCAACGGTTATCACCACGGTTCAAAATATTTTGGATGATTTGGTTCCGGGCTTGTTGGCGCTTGGTTTGACTTTGTTGATGATGAAGCTGTTGAAGAAGAAGGTTAGTCCGATTCTGTTGATTTTCATTCTATTTGCGGTAGGGATTGCCGGCTATGGTCTGGGAATTTTTCAGTAAAAATAGCTTAAGGGCATGATGCAATCGTGAAAGAAAGAGTTGCTACTGAAAGAGCAATGATCAGTAATCGGCTTTGATAAATTAGAAAAGGGGATACAGAAAATCATGAAGACAAAAGCTGTTCGATTATACGGGAAAAAGGATTTACGATTGGAAGAGTTTGAGCTTCCTACAATCAAGGAGGACGAGATTTTAGCCTCTGTTATTACAGATAGTATTTGTATGTCCACGTGGAAGCTGGCAAATCAAGGGGCGGATCATAAAAAAGCACCGAATGACCTTGCGGATAATCCGATTATTGTTGGACATGAGTTTTGTGGAGAAATCCTTGAAGTTGGTGCTAAATGGCAGGACAAATTTAAGGTAGGGGAGAAATATGTCGTTCAGGCAAATTTACAGCTGACGGATCGACCAGACTGTCCAGGTTATTCCTATGCTTATACAGGGGGAGATGCCACGTATATCATTTTATCCAAAGACGTGATGGAGCAAGATTGCTTGATTCCCTACAATGGGGAAACTTATTTTGAAGGGTCATTGATCGAGCCGCTTTCTTGTGTGATCGGTGCCTTTGAGGCAAATTTTCATCTAATAGAAAACAGCTATGAACATGAAATGGGCATCAAAGAGGATGGGGCTTTACTGATTATGGGGGGCACAGGGCCTATGGGCTTGCTGGCTATTGATTATGCGCTTCATGGTGAACGGAAACCGAAAAAAATTGTCGTAACAGATGTCAACGAAGACAAGCTGCGCCGTGCAGAAACATTATATCCAAGCCAAAATGGTATTGAAGTTTTGTATATCAACGTAAAGGATGAAGCGAACCAAGTGGAACGTCTGCAAAAAGCAATTGATGGCAAATTTGATGATATTTTCGTCATGATCCCTGTTGCGCAAGTATTGACAGACGCTTCAGCATTATTGAATCCTGATGGCTGCTTAAACTTTTTCGCGGGACCGCAAGACAAAGAATTTTCGGCACCTGTTAATTTTTACGATCTGCATTATTCCTTCACACATTATGTAGGAACCTCCGGTGGCAACACAGAAGATATGAGAAAAGCCGTTGCTCTTATTGAGAGTAAGAAAGTACATGTTGCCAATGTTGTCACACATATTTTAGGGCTGAATGCTGTAGGAGAAACAACGTTGAAACAGCCTGAAATCGGTGGCGGGAAGAAGCTGGTTTATACACATAAAGAGTTTGAAAGAACTGAGTTGAATGACTTGACTCAACTAAATAAAGAATTGGCGGAAATCGTCAGCAAGACCGATGGCATCTGGTCAAAAGAAGCCGAGGACTATGTATTGACCAACTTTCCGGAAATTTAAAAAACAGCGTTTGGGCCAGAAGCTCAAACGCTGTTTTTGACTAAGGAAAAGTTGCTTAAAATCCTCGACCACTACTGCTGAATGTTCCACCGCCGGTCGTGTGAGTAGTACTTCCGCCGCTTCCGCCGCCAGAACCTCCACCGCCGGAATTATTTCTTGGAATGTGTCTGGTCGTGACAAAGGAATTAACAAAACGATCTTCTTTCTCAGTTAATTGCAAGGAAGATTTTTCATATACTGGGTAGTTATATCCACCACCAAATTTCAATTTATACCTTGAAATGGAGAAGAGGACGAATCCACCAGCAATTAATGCTGCTCCAACAATAGAAAGAATGATCTCACCAGTAGTCAGTGACTTGTAATAAGTTATCTTTCCAGTTTCTGAATCAATCCGATAATGGCCTTTTGGTACACCTTTATCAAAGAATGTGCTGACGCTAGTCAGATAGCTATCCGCCGCACCGAAATAATTTTGATCGCTCATAAAGTATTCAATATCATCTAATGCACTCTCTGTTCGCTTATCATTCAGGTAATCGATCATATTTCCGGATCTGGAAATGACGAACTCGCGATTGTTCATATCAATATAGAAAATGATCCCATTCTCATCTTTACCAATGGTGTCTAATAAATAATAATCTGCAAATTTATACGGATCTTTGTCACTGTTATCTGTTGTGACAATGAAGACCTGCGCTTTTGATTTCTTCTCAATTACAGCTGCTTTTTCGTTCAATTGCTGAATCTCACTTGAAGAAAACAACCCGGCTTGATCATCTACAGTGTTGTCTGAAGCATAAGCTAGAGAAGGGAGAGCGAAAAGAAAGCTAAACAAAGCAATGGCTAATAAGGCATATCGTTTTCTCATACCATGTATCCCCCAATCAAGAAGAGAACCAGAAGTACGGCAAAAATGATGCCGCCCATCATTCCCAGACGTTTATAACTAATCGGCAGTTCGCCATTGACCTTACCGCTTTGCCCATTCATCGCGTAATAGTAGACTTTATCATCGCCGGAACGATTATTGTAAGTCACCAGCCAAATTGGCAATAACACATAGTTTGGCTTTTGTCCATCTATCGTAATGTTTGCTCGAACCTTAGAAAGACTGGTGTATCCAGTTGCAGAGTTTTCCAGCAAGGATTGGGAGTAGTTCTTAAGTTCCTGTTGTACTTCATTTTTCAAGGCTTCAAACTCAATATCTCGTTTTTCTGCTTGGAAGCCTGCCAGATATTGGGATTTGAAATCAACTGCTTTGTCCATAGCAAAAGGTTGAACCCCTTCAACCATTTTTTGCTGAACGTTTTTAGACAGGGCATTTTTGATCAGTTCTTTAAAGGAAATTTTTCCCTTGCGACGAACAGCATATTGCTTGGTTTCTGTATACTCAGTATCACCAGTTCGCCAAACACGAAGCGTCACGCCTTCAGCATCCATCTCACCACTAACTTCTGAATCAACAGACCAGTAAGGAAAGTAAACACCTGTCAACTTCTCGATTTGGGCTTTATTGAAAAAGTCTTTTGGAATGAACCATTTCTTCTTGGTCCAAGCGAGAAACTGTTTGACTGCTTCTTCTTTTTCGATCGCAAAAGGAAGAACTTTGTCTGGTAAAAATTTGCCGCTGATCCTGCCTGATAGAACCACAGGGTTGTGACAGAAATAACAGTAGGTTGCTGCGGTTGTTGCGTCAGTTACGATTTCTGCACCACAGCTTGAGCAGAGGAAAACCTCCATCTCGCCGGAAGCGGATTGTTCTATTGTACTTTCTTGCATAGTTTCTTCAGTCGCTGTAGTGGGTTGAGGCTCTTCTTGTAAATGCGCTTCTTTCTGAGCTTGAGCGAAAGCAGTTAGCTGCTCCTCTGAAAAGATGCTCAAGCAGTATTCGCAATGAAACTTCTGATCTTTAGGATCAAAGTGAAGAGGGCCGCTACAATTGGGACATTTGTGTGTAAAGGTACTATCCATCTTTTTATTTTTCTCCTTCTATTAAATGGGAAAAGAACAGTCACGATAAAAAAATAGAAACAAGTATGAACGGTTCACACGTACCAATAAACAGAGTGTGGACAGTAGGTACTTGGTTTCTTCAAGAGCGCTGCTCTTATTCATTCAGAAAATCAATAAGAGCAAGCGGTCTGACTTTTCTTTTCAGTTGTTTTAGTGGTTATAAAGGAACACCTTGGAATGGTTTGCCGCAATTTGGACAGAATTTAGGGATGCCGTTAGATAGGTCAACGACTTCACCGCAATCTGCACATTTCATTTCCAGTTTTGGCTTGTTTTCTTCTGGCTTAGATGTTCCGCAGTTTGAACAGAACTTACCGTGATTCTCTGTGCCACATTGCGGGCATTTCCAACCGTCCTCACTGCCAGCACCAGCAGTTTGATTTTGCTGTGCTTGTTGTTGCTGCATCTGCTGCTGGTTCGTCTGTGATGCTTGTCCGAAGAAGTTGCCGCTGGTATTCATGCCCATACCAACACCCATAAATCCAGCTGTTGCACCACCTGGGTTTTTACCAGCTTCTTCCATTCCACGTGCCATAGCACCTTGGACATAGCCTTCACGTACGCTAGGGTCGCCAAGCATAGCGCCTTGGTTTCTCATATTGATCAGCTTCGTTGAATCATCTGTATAAGAAATGCTGGCAACTGCCGCTGAGACGATTTCGATTCCTCGTAAAGAGCGCCAGCTGTCATCCAACACATTTGATAGATAGCTGCTTAACTCCATACTTTTTGATGGAACATAAGAAATTCGTTCGCCATCGGCAGACATTTTATTTATTGAAGCCTGTAATGCGGTCAGAAATTCTGCCAAATATTGCTCATTGATATCATTCATATCGACCTGATTTTTGTCACGTGGAACAGCGTTTGTAAAGAATAGTAATGGATCAGTTATTTTTACAGAATAGGTTCCGTGTGCTCTAAGAAATAGCTCGGCATTATAAAAATTATCAAAATAGTTGATTGGAGTAGCTGTGCCAAATTTGAGCCCTTTGATTTCCTGCAAATTGATATAGAAAACCTGTTGCTTTTGAGGCGTTGTTCCGCTGAATTTGACCCGATTGAAGGTTTCAGCAACTGCATCTTTCAGACTACCATTGAACAGAGAGGGAGCAGAGTCATTTTTGACTGTATAGTATCCTTCTTCTGCTGAATAATCGATGATTTTCCCACCATCAACAAGAATCATCATCATGTTCGGATAGACGTGAATAACAGAACCATCTGTAATCACATCAGTTGTAGACTTTTTATTTGAACCGCGTTTGTCGTCTCTCTTAACAAAAACCCCTTTAGTCATCACTGTTGTAGCTGACATTTCCTCAGGTTCGATGACCTCGATCCACTGATCTGCCAAGCCTCCAGATACAGAATCTATCGCTGCCCGACCAATTCCACCAGTCACAGCGCCTAAAGCTGATTTGATAATACCCATTTTATTTCCTCCTTTAAATGAATGTAATCGTATTATACCATAGGTTTTTATAGGAAGAATAATACTTTGGTAGGAAATTAAGGATGGAAACTACCCTAGGAAGAGAATAAACGATTTTCGGTTTTTACCTTGGCATGAAAATGTGCTACAATAAGTCGACAAAAGAAAGGGAAAGGCTGGTTTTTTTGTGCGCATTTTAGCTATCGATACCTCCAATCAGACATTATCTGTGGCTGTTATGGAAGAAAATAGAATTCTTGGAGAATATACAAGTACAACAAAGAAAAATCATAGTATGACATTGATGCCTGCCGTTACAGAGTTGATGAAAGCAAGTCAGTTGAAACCGACCGACTTGGATCGAATCGTCGTTGCTCAGGGGCCGGGCTCATATACAGGACTTAGAATTGGCGTGACAACAGCAAAGACACTTGCTTATACGCTCAAAAAGGAGCTTGTAGGGGTATCTAGTCTGCTGACATTGGCTGCCGGATGTGTAAATGTAGAGAGTTTGATCGTTCCGCTGTTTGATGCGCGTAGAAATAATGTGTATACGGGCGCCTATCACTATAATACAGACCAAAAGCAATGGGAGACAATCGTTTCAGATCATCATACTTCAATGGAGGTGTGGCTTGATCGTTTAATGGCGTATCCTTCTATTTATTTTGTAGGCGAGGATGTTGAAAAATTCCGAGCATTGATTGAAGAAAAATTACCGAATGCAGTGATCAATGAACAACCACAATGGCAGATTCCATCTGGTGCTGTATTAGCTCAATTAGGCGCAGTTGGTACACCTGAAAAAGAGATTCATTCGTTTCTCCCTCATTATTTAAAAAGAGTGGAGGCAGAAGAGAACTGGCTAAAAGAACATGCTTTGGGAGATGAAAACTACGTTGAAAAAATTTGATTCTATCCGGAAATTATTTGGGAAAAAGAAAAAGTGGACCAGTTATACAGAGCGATCCGTTACCATTGACAATGATGCGTATGTTTTGAGAGAAATCACACCAGATGATATTAAAGATTTATTGTCTATTGAACGAGAGGTGTACGAGGGTGAATTACCTTGGACCAGATCGGCATTTTTATCAGAGCTCAGCTCTAAAAATCCGCATTTGTATATCCTTGCTGAAAAGGAAGGGCAGACGATTGGATTTATTGGTTGTCGAGTCATTGACTTCGACGGACACATCACAAATGTTGCTGTTGCAGCAAAAGGACAAGGAAAAGGACTCGGGACATACCTTTTAAATGAAGCCTTTGAATTTTCTGAAAGCCATAATTGTACGAGAGTATCGCTGGAGGTTCGCTTGAGCAACAAACATGCACAGAGTGTGTATCGAAAAGCCGGCTTTATTTCCAGCAAAATCACCCAAGCGTATTATGATGATGGGGAAGATGCATTGGAAATGATCAAACTTTTGGATGACGATCAATGATAAACGAGCTGAATAAGCAAGATGCTGGCTGGGCAGAGAAGCTGTGGCAAATTAGTGAACGAAGCTATTTGCATGGATCGCCGTGGTCGTTGGAGCAGTTCAGACAAGATATCGTTCAGGAGAATAGTCACTACCTGACTTTTATGAGGGAGAATCATTGGCTTGGTTTTATCAGCTATTATCAGGTGTTAGATGAACTGGACATCTCTCATATTGTGATTGATAAGGACAGTCAACAGTATGGATATGGGCGACAGATGTTGGAAGAAGCAATCAATTACTGGCGTAAAAAGGAGTTTGTACGACTGCTTTTGGAGGTACGTGAATCGAATCAGGGCGCTCGAACCTTGTATGAAAAATTAGGTTTCCAATGTATTCATAAACGAAAAAAGTACTACCATCATCCGCAGGAGGATGGTTGGGTGATGGAACTGATTTTATAAAATGAAGAAAGCTTAGTTGGCTGACTAACAGCTTGAAAAAGTAGTTATTGATAGAGCAACTAGCGCTATGAAAAAGACTTATTTATATCGATAATGAAAGGATTGACTCGCTAATATGGAAAAAGAAAATGAACTGCTGTTGGCTATTGAAAGCAGCTGTGATGAAACGAGTGTTGCAGTGATACGAAATGGCAGTGAGATCCTTTCAAACATCATTGCTTCTCAAATCAAGAGTCATCGTCGATTTGGCGGCGTGGTCCCTGAAGTGGCCAGTCGGCATCATGTGGAGCAAATCACTCTGTGTATCGAAGAGGCTTTACAGGAAGCAAATGTCAGTGCTGATGCGCTTTCGGCAGTAGCAGTAACCTATGGGCCGGGACTGGTTGGGGCCTTGCTGATCGGGGTTTCAGCTGCCAAAGCTTTTGCTTGGGCGCACGATTTACCATTGATTCCGGTGAATCATATGGCCGGACATATTTATGCGGCACGTTTGGTTGCGCCGCTGGAATTTCCTTTAATGGCCCTTTTGGTAAGTGGAGGGCATACGGAGCTCGTTTATATGAAAGAGGATGGCTCCTACCAGATCATTGGAGAAACTCGTGACGATGCGGCAGGTGAAGCATACGATAAGGTTGGTCGAGTATTAGGACTTGCGTACCCAAGTGGAAAAGAAATCGATGAATTGGCTCATCTCGGACAAGATACGTTCCATTTCCCTCGAGCGATGATGAAAGAAGAGAATTATGATTTCAGTTTCAGCGGCTTGAAAAGTTCATTTATCAACACTGTTCATAATGCTGAGCAGCGTGAGGAACTGTTGGATAAAAAAGATTTGGCAGCGAGCTTTCAGGCGAGTGTGATCGATGTACTGACTGCTAAAACACTGCGAGCATGTCGGGAATATCCTGTGAAGCAATTGATTGTTGCTGGTGGGGTCGCAGCGAATAGAGGGTTGAGGGACGCCTTGGCGAAGATGGTTTCTGAGGAATTACCAGAGGTTCAGTTGATTATTCCTCCGCTGAAATTATGTGGAGACAATGCGGCCATGATCGGTGCAGCCGCACACATTGAGCTGCAGAAGGGACGGACAGCTGATTACTATCTGAATGCCGTACCGGGATTAAGCTTTGAATGAAAAGATACAAGAGAGACACGCTGATTTTTTGACTCAATCAGCGTGTCTTTTTTTGTATTTTTATTTCAGAGTTAAAAGCTAGTCATTTTCTAGGTGTGTCAGCGGATTCTCTTAGTTGATGACCGATTGATCAGCTCTGTTGCGAGCATGATTTTTCGAGGAACAGGGGCTTCTTCTTTGATTAATTCTGCCACTGTACTGACCGCCAGTTCCCCCATCCATTCGGTGTAGACCTTGATTGTTGATAGTGGGGGAGAGACATATTTGGCAACACTGACATCATTAAAGCCGATGATAGATAAATCATTGGGAATTTGAATGCCTCGCTCTTGTAATGCACGCATCGCACCGATCGCCAGTGCATCGCTGGAAGCAAAAAGCGCATCAGGAAGAGGGTGTCCGCTATCAAGAAAGTTCAACATTTCTTGATAGCCACTTTCAACAGAAAAAGGAGCCTTGATAACAAATTCTTCATTAAAAAGTTTCATTTCAGTCATTTTCTGCTTGAATAGGTCGTAACGAGGATCGGCTAAAGGTTGTTCTGATCCCTTCGTGTGTTCGACCCCTGTGAGAATACCGATCTGCTGGTGGCCCTCTTTCAAAAGCTGTTCTAAAACGAGGTCAACACTTTGAGAAAAATCAATAACTAAGGAATCGAATCCAACGGCAGAGGCATCAAAATCAGTGAAAAGTAGTTTTCCTTTGAGTTTGCTAAGGGACTCGATTTGTTTTTGATCAAATTTTCCTAAAGCAATCGTTCCATCTGCCGCTTTGTCTGTCAGTTGATCTAGCGGCTCTTTGAATAATGTATAGCCAAGCTCTTCTGCTTTATGCTCAATCCCAAGACGAATGGACAGGTAATAGATATCTGCCAGCTCTTCTTGATCATTGAACCATTGAACCAGTCGGATTGTTTGTTTCTCGAGTGGCTGGTTCTTTTTAAACTTCGTATAGTTCAGCTCTTCGGCGGTTTCAAAGATTTTTTTCTTTGTCTCATCTCCTACGGATAGCTCCTGATCATAATTTAATACACGAGAGACTGTGGCCGGAGAGACGCCTGCGAGTTGGGCAATATCTTTGATCGTAGCGATAAGCTTCGCCCCCTTTTACTGTAAGTAATCAATAAATCGTTGAAATGCTTGCTGTCCTTGCGTATCTCGTTTGAAGACACCAGCATCTACCAATACCCGTTCAAACACTTTTCCGACAGCCTCGTGAATGATTGTTGAAACAGTTTCTTCAGTGATCGGCTGTGTTGCTTTTAGCTGCTCCGCCCATTCTTTGTGGTGATCAGCCATATCATGCTCTTGGTCTAACAAAAACTGTTCAACCTCTTTTAGCTCATTGGCCAATCGAGGAGGCAGTACAGCAAGACCCATCACTTCAATCAATCCAATGTTTTCTTTTTTGATGTGGTGGACATCTTTATGAGGATGGAAAATACCATCCGGATATTCCTCTGAGGTATTGTTATCACGCAACACCAAATCAAGTTCAAACAGCTCACCGTTCCGACGCGCGATAGGTGTGACTGTGTGGTGCGGTGTGCCATCCTCTGAGTAGGCACTGACCTGAACCGTTTCATCAGAATAATTCCGCCATTTATCTAAGATCAAATCTGCTGCTTCAGTCAGTTCATCCACACGTGTTCCTTGTAAGCGAATGACGGACATCGGCCATTTGACGATACCGGCACGAATCGTTTCGAATCCGTTTAGTACAAAGGGGGCTTCAATTTCAGCTTCAGCCATAGCGAAGGTATGACGTCCCCCCTGATAATGGTCATGAGAAAGGATCGAACCGCCAACGATTGGTAAATCCGCGTTTGAACCAACGAAATAGTGAGGGAGAACCTCAGTAATGTTCAGCAATCGTTGAAATGTCTCTTTTGAGATTTTCATCGGGCGATGTTCTTCGGATAAGATGATGGCATGCTCATTGTAGTAAGCATAGGGAGAGTATTGGAATCCCCAAGGCTCACCATTGACAGACATCCGAATGATTCGATGATTCGTTCGAGCTGGATGATTGATTCGCCCTCTATAGCCTTCATTTTCCATGCAGAGAAGACATTTCGGATAGTCGACCGAAAGGCTATTTCTTTCTGCTGCAATCTGTTTAGGATCTTTCTCAGGTCTGGAAAGATTGATCGTAATTTCTAAAGTCCCATAATCACTTTCGGTCGGAAATACGATATTTTGTGCGATTGCCTTCGTTTTGATATAGTTGTTATTTTTGCATAATTGATAAAAGTAATCGGTTGCCGCTGTAGGACTGTCGCTATAAAGCTGGTAAAACTGTTCGTTGACAGCTGATGGAGAGGGCGTCAGTAAATCTGTTAATTGTGCCTCTAATATATCATAATCTGCTTGTAGAGAGCCAATGACGTTGTTGTCCTTTGCTTGTGTCATCAGCGCATCAATGAGGTCAAGCCCGGCAACAGTATCATGCTGCTCTGTAGAATCAAGGGCATCTTCTCCGATCATCCCGAGTATCCTGTTTTCCAAGTATACGCGGTCTAATTCTTTCCAGCCGCCGCTTTTAATAGCCAAATCAGCAAAAGCTTTGATTGTCTGACTGATTGACATGGTTTCACTCCTGTTCTTGATAGCCGTTAGGATGACTTGTATGCCAGTTCCAGGCTGTTTCGATGATTTCTTTGATATTTGTATAACGAGGTTGCCATTTTAATATTTCTGCCGCCTTTGCACTGGAAGCAACAAGTGTACTTGGGTCACCGGCACGTCGTGGAGCGATGACTGCGGGGATTTCTTTTCCTGTAACTTCACGAGCCGCATCTAGCATTTCTTTCACGGAAAACCCTTGACTGCTTCCGAGGTTGAAAACATTACTTTCATTTCCAGCAGCCAGATATTCTAATGCCAGAATATGGGCAGCGATCAAATCCTCTACATGAACATAGTCTCGAATGCACGTACCGTCCGGTGTCTCGTAGTCATCACCAAAGATAGACAGCTGTTCCCGTTGGCCTAAAGCAACTTGAAGAATAATTGGCACTAGGTGTGTTTCCGGTGTATGGTCTTCGCCGATTGATGCATCAGCGGCAGCTCCAGCTACGTTGAAGTAGCGCAAAGCAACATAGTGCATATCATAGGCATTATCACACCACTTCATCATTTTTTCCATAATCAGCTTACTTTCGCCGTAAGGATTTTTGGGATTGGTCGGAAAGCTTTCATCGATTGGTGATTTATCAGGCTCTCCATAGGTTGCGGCAGTGCTGGAGAAAACGATTTTTTTGACATTATATGCTTCCATGACCTCTAAAAGAATTTCCATCCCATAGACATTATTATTGAAATATTTCAGTGGTTTTTCTACTGATTCTCCGACTAATGAGCTAGCAGCAAAATGAATCACGCTGTCGATGGCTTCTTTTTTGAAGACACGTTCCATAAATACTTTATCTCGGATGTCTCCCTCGTAAAATACAGCATCAGGGTGTACTGCTTTTCTATGTCCGGTCAACAGATTATCAATAACGACAACTCTGTATTTTTTTTCAATCAACTGACGTACGGCATGGGAACCAATGTATCCGGCACCGCCTAAAACTAAAACAGTCATGTTTTTTCCTCCTACACATTCATTTTATAGTTATTGTTTGGGGCTGAGACATTAGTATGCCTCAGCCCTTTTAAACCGAATAAACGGTGTTCCAGAAGCAGCTTTTTCGACAATAAGTCGAAAATTCGCAAAAATTTATGGGACAATTTTCGGAATTTCCGCCTTATTGCTTGAAGCTGACCACTTCTGTCACAACCTCATCTACTAAAAGAAGAGCGTAACTTGTCTTCGGTAGATGTAATTAAAGGTTATTTAATTAGTGTATCATAGAATTATAGCTTTCTCGCCCCATCATCAATATGTGCTTTATAGAAGTCTGCGGCATAGCCTATCGCGTCTTGGTACTCTTTTCCAACGGTGTCTATAAAGGTATCCAATGCATCTTCTTTTACTAACGCAATCGCACAGCCACCAAAACCGGCACCAGTCATACGCGCGCCAAGAACACCTGGTTGTTTTTGAGCAGCTTCGACCAACTTGTCCAATTCAATACCTGTTACCTCGTAATCCATTTGAAGGGATCGATGGGAATCATTCAATAATTGACCGAAAGCTGTCAAATCACCATTTTGCAAGGCTTTTTTCGCTTTCATCGTTCGTTGGTTTTCAGTCACGGCATGTCTTGCCCGTTTGATCAAAGTCTCATCAGCAATCAACTGTAGATTTTCTTCAAAGGTTGCTTCATCCAATTCGCCAAGAGAATGGATGTCTAACTGTGTTTGCAAGCGGCGTAAAGCTTCTTCGCATTCCGCTCGTCGCTCGTTATATTTGGAATCTGCCAGTTCTCTTCGTTTGTTGGTATTCATGATAGCAACCACATAATCACCAAAAACAGCAGGTATCAGTTCATATTTTAATGTATTGGTATCTAGTAATATTGCTTGGTCCTTTTTCCCCATACCAATAGCAAACTGATCCATAATACCTGAATTGACACCAATAAACTCATTTTCAACACGCTTTCCGGTTTTTACAAGCGTCAGCATATCTACATCTAAATCAAACAAATCTTTTAAAATCACTCCGGTCAATAATTCAATGGAAGCAGAAGAGGAGAGTCCGGCACCGTTAGGGATTGTTCCATAAAATAGAATATTCATACCATGATCGATCGGCAATCCTTGTTCGAGCAGATAACGAATCATGCCTTTGGGATAGTTCGTCCAATCATGTTCTTTTTGGTAAGATAAATCATCCAGATCAAATTCGATGATGCCCAATGCTGCAAAATTTTCAGAATAAAGGCGAATCTTGCGATCGTCTCTTTTTTCAGCGATACCATAAGTGCCAATTGTGATCGCTGCTGGAAAAACATGGCCACCATTGTAATCGGTGTGCTCACCAATTAAGTTGATCCGTCCGGGAGCGAAGTATGCCTGTCCATTTTCTGAGCCGAATTGTGTTGTATAGTTTTGCTGCAGCTGTGCTTCCATAAAAAAACCTCCAGTAAATTATTTAGTAAATATATTGTAAAACATTTACTGAATGATTTCAAGTGGAAAAGGAAGCGTTTTAAATTGTGCAAGATAAAAGTAAGGATGACTCAATTTTTAAGCATACAGATCGGCTTACTCGCTTCAAAAAATTTAGAGATATAAAACATTTTTCAATCAAATAAGTTATACTTATTAAGAGAATTGGAATGATAGATCAAGAGGTGAAAAAATGGCGATCCATGAATATGTTCAGAGTGACAACCCTCTGCTGCCGATAAAAATATGGAACCAACAGCTCAATGGACCAGAACTAACTTCGCCCGTCCACTGGCACCGAAGCGTGGAAATCTTATTTGTGGCGTCAGGAAGAGTTGGTCTTGAAGTAGAAGGACACAAACAGGTGATGGAAAAAGGGGATCTAACAGTGATTAATAGTAGGGAAATCCACCAGATATTTGCTGTTGCATCAAATGACGAAATGAATGGAATTACCTTGCTGATTCCTTCTGATTTCATTCAAGCATGGTTCCCGGAGCATGATAAAGGAAAATTCGATCCAGTTTTGGTTCAGAAAAATAAAGCTGAGTTGATAGGCTACATAACAGAAATAGGTCGTCTTTATGAACAGAAAGAGGTCTATCATGAGGCGGAAATCGTGTCATTGCTACTTAAGCTACTCATGCAACTCTATCGGGAGACACGTGTATCGGTGGAAGAAGAAACACGACTATTTGAGATTAAGGAACGGTTGTCAACGGTACTGGACTTGATTGAGCAATCGTATCAACAACCACTAACACTAGAACAGGCTGCTGCGACAGCTGGATATTCGGTGTCTTATTTTTCTAAGCTCTTTACTATGACGATGAAAAGAAGTTTTTATCAATATTTACTTGATTTTCGTTTGAGAAAATCGATCAATGAGCTTCAATTAACGGATAAAACAGTCACTGATATTGCAATTGATAATGGGTTTACCAGTATTCATTCATATATTCATAGTTTTAAAAAATCCTATCAAATGACTCCAAAGGAATATCAAATGAAGAGAAGAAATCGACATAAATAGAAGAAGATTTAGAAAGAAATCGAAGGCTGGCTAATGGTACACTGAAACCAAAGAAGAGAGAGGTGTACAGAAATGAGTAAGCAAATGATCAAGAAGGATTTTCCTCTAACCAACGAGGAGTTGAGACTTCAAGAAACCCTTTTTCATACAGCCAACGGCTATATTGGCGTTCGTGGTAATTTCGAAGAGGGCTATCCAATGGACTATATTTCCAGCCGAGGGCAATATATCAATGGTGTTTATGATGTTGCAGAAATGAAACAGGCCGAACAGCTGTATGGATTTCCTAACAAGAAAGAGGTCATCTTGAATGTGGCTGATACTCAGAGCGTGCATCTGTACCTTGATGGTGAAGAAGTGACTGCTTTCAGCCAAGGTGTTCGTGAGATGTGCCGTGTATTGGACATGGAAAAAGGAACTGCTTCGCGTCAATTTATCTGGAAGAATGAGCAAGGCAAGGAAGTGACTGTCAGCTATCGTAGAATGACATCCTTTGTGTTGCTGCCATTGTTTACGATAGAGATAAAGATAACCTCCCATGATTTTGAAGGAACTCTCTCTATTGTGTCTGAGCACCATGGGACAGCACATAATTTTGTGAACCCTGATGACCCGAGGATGGCTGCGGAAACCGAGGACTATTTATCTGTTGCAGAGACGATTTATGAAGAAGAACAGGCCGTTTCCAAAATCACTGCTGTGACAAAAACATCAAACCTCGCAGTTCAAACACTCGTTTTTCATGAAGCCTCCCCTCAGTTAGAACTAGGAGCAGTTGAAGAAAGTGAAAGTATCTCTGTTGTCTATGATGGTCAAATAAAGTCGGGGGAAACAGCGAGTATAATCAAATACAGCCTCTTCATAGATTCAAGAAGATATGAGTTGGAAAAGGCTGGTGCTGATCTGCTGGCTAAGGTTCGCGAAAAAACGTTGATGGAGTGGTATCGAGTACAAGAAGAGTATCTACAAAAATTCTGGCAGCGGGCCGAGCTATCCGTTGGCGGCGATCCGCTACTCAATGAATCGCTAAACTATAGCCTGTACAGTTTGATTCAGTCAGCTGGAAAAGATGGTATTTCTAATATTGCAGCGAAGGGATTGAGTGGAGAAGGATACGAAGGCCATTACTTTTGGGATACGGAAATCTATATGATGCCCTTTTTTACCTTAACCTATCCTGAAATTGCCAGCAAATTGATTGAATTTCGCTATATGATTTTGGATAAAGCTCGTGAAAATGCACGAACATTAGGACATAAACAAGGTGCACTATTCCCGTGGCGGACCATTTCCGGAACAGAGTCCTCCGGGTATTATCCTTCAGGAACAGCCCAATACCATATCAATAGCGACATTGCCTATTCAATCATCCAGTATTATCATGCGACGGGAGATATCGACTGCTTGTTGAACTATGGTGGTGAAATTCTGATTGAAACTAGTCGTCTTTGGCTAGATGTTGGGCATTATGAAGGAACACGATTCGTTCTTAACTGCATGACGGGACCAGATGAATATACATGTGTGGTCAATAATAATTACTACACCAACCAGTCTGTTCAATACCAATTGCGTTGGCTGGTAAAACTCTACCCATTGTTAAAAGAAAAAAATGCGCTATTTATTGAACAGCTTGGCGTGACAGATGAGGAAATGACCGCCTATCAAGCAGCAGCGGATGCAATGTATCTACCCTATTCAGATGAACTGCAGATCCATGCACAGGATGACAGTTTCTTGGAAAAACCGATTTTACCAATCGAAGAATTACCAAAAGAAAAATTTCCATTATTGTTACATTATCATCCGCTCTATTTGTACAGACACCAAGTGTGTAAACAGGCAGATTTAGTACTGGCTTATTTTCTGCACGATCAAGCATTTGATGAAGAGGCACTCAAACGAGGCTACGCCTATTACGAAAAACGTACGACACATGATTCTTCTTTGTCCTCCTGTATATTTAGTATTGTAGCGAATCAGATCGGAGAGGTAGAGAAGGCCTATCACTATTTCGACGAATCATCCAAAATAGATATCACAAATTCCCACCACAATACGCAGGATGGCATTCATGCCGCCAATATGGGTGGTACGTATTTAGGCCTGGTCTTTGGTTTTGCCGGATTGCGGATTCGAGAAGACTTTCTGGAGCTGACACCGCGCTTGCCGGAAAAATGGAGTAATTGTCATTTCTCAGTTATGTATCAAGGCAGTTTGTTGCATATTACGATTGATAAAGAAAGAATCTGTCTTTCTCTGGAAGAAGGAGCAGCTGTAGATGTTACCGTTTATGGGCAGCAGGGGATTGTATCGTCAGAAAATGAGTGGGAGATCCCGTATAGAAAAGAGCAGTAGTATTTTTCTATCTGTTCACTGGATTTGTTTTTAGCTTATTGCTTTAGCCGCAACTATAGAGAAAATCTATAAGTAGTCTATTGGTGCGACTTTCTTGAAACAGGTTATACCTCCTAGTGAGCACTTTTTATATTACAATGAAGTGAGGAAAATGAAATAATTACAGAATCACTAGTCAAACCAGAAAAATTTTGATATACTCACGAAAGATAGATAAGTAATACGCAAAGAGAGTACCGTACTTAAAATCATCGTAGCGATTTCGGGAGGGTGGAAGCCGAAAATGATTGAGTAGAGGGAAGCGCACTTTGTTGAAGCCTAAATGGCCGGTCGATCGACCGTTATCAGATTTGAGCAGATCTGCTGGATAATTGGCAGATAAGTAGAGTGGTACCGCGGGAATTTCTCGTCTCTAATCATCGTATTATCGATGGTTAGGGGCGTTTTTTTTTATTATTATTTTTAGGAGGTCAATTATGAACAATAAAAACATCGTCGCAGAAGCAATTTATGCTGTTGTTAAGGATGACTTGTCCCTTGATCAAGTCGTACAGTTGCTAGAAAATCCTAAGTCATCTGATCACGGAGATGTTGCATTTCCAGCATTCTCACTGGCGAAGATTTTCCGAAAAGCGCCACAGCAAATAGCGGCTGACTTGGCAGAAAAAATCGATCCCTCTTCCTTTGAAAAAATCGAAGTTGTTGGTCCATACCTAAACTTCTTCATGAATAAAGAAGTAGTCAGTGGTGCGGTTATCAAAGAAATCGTTACACAGAAAAATCATTATGGAGATGCTTCGATCGGTAACAACAGCAATGTGACAATCGATATGTCTTCTCCGAATATCGCTAAGCCAATTTCAATGGGGCATCTGCGTTCAACCGTTATCGGAAATTCCATCGCTTTTATTTTTGAAAAAATTGGCTATCAACCAGTAAAAATCAACCATCTAGGCGATTGGGGCACACAGTTTGGGAAATTGATCGTTGCCTATAAAAAATGGGGTTCTGAAGAAGCTGTTCAAAAAGAACCAATTACCGAGCTTTTGCGTTTATATGTACAGTTTCATGAAGAAGCAGAGGAAGCGCCTGAGCTGGAGGACGAAGCAAGAGCTTGGTTCAAGAAGCTGGAAGAGGGCGACGAAGAATCGACTCAGCTTTGGCAATGGTTCAGAGATGAATCCTTGACAGAATTCAACAAAATCTATGATATGTTGGGTGTTACTTTTGATTCATTCAATGGGGAAGCCTTTTTCAACGATAAGATGGATGAAGTAATCACTCTTCTCGAAGAAAAACACCTACTGAAGCAAAATGAAGGAGCAGAAATCGTTGATCTGACTGATTACGATTTGAATCCGGCATTAATTCGTAAATCAGATGGAGCAACATTGTACATTACCAGAGATCTGGCTGCTGCTCTTTACCGTAAGAAAACCTATAACTTTGCTCAATCCTTGTATGTTGTAGGAAATGAACAGACTGTCCATTTCAAGCAATTGAAGGCTGTATTGACGAAGCTAGGCTTTGACTGGTCAGATGATATGCACCATATTCCATTTGGCTTGATTACACAAGGTGGGAAGAAGCTTTCCACACGTAAAGGGAAAATCGTTTTGTTGGAAGAAGTGCTGAATGAAGCTGTTCAATCGGCGGAGCAACAAATCGCTGAAAAGAACCCATCACTTGAAAATCGTGAAGAAGTAGCGAAGCAAGTAGGGATCGGCGCGGTTATTTTCCATGATTTGAAAAATGATCGTTTGAACAACTTTGACTTTGTACTGGATGAAGTCGTTCGATTTGAAGGCGAAACAGGCCCTTATGTTCAATATGCTCATGCTCGTGCGATGAGTATTTTAAGAAAAGGCAACTTCACTCCTGATGCATCAGTTAACTATCATTTAGATGACAAAGAGAGTTGGGAAATTGTTAAGATGTTGCAGAAATTTCCTGATACAGTACTTCAAGCAGCAGAAAAATATGAACCATCTGTTATTGCGAAGCATGCAATTCAGCTGGCACAAGCCTTTAATAAGTATTATGCACATGTGAAGATTCTCGTGGACGATGAGCAGAAGGAATCACGTTTAGCCTTAGTTTATGCTCTGACCGTTCTGTTGAAGGAAGATCTACGTCTTCTAGGTCTGCATGCACCGGATGAAATGTAATTAGATAGTATTAAGAGAAGGATTGAAAAAGGATGGAGGAATAGAATGAACGCAGGTCAAGTAAAATTCTATGAGTTTATGCTGGAACGTTCCAAAGAGGAGCATATGGAGGAAATGAAGCTGGTGTTGGCAGATGCTTTTCAAAAAGCAGCCACTGGCGGACAGACACCTGAATTTTTCGCTGAGTTCAATCAGAAGGTTTTCTCTTATCTGAAGCCAGAAGCGATTGAAGAAGTGAAACAGGCAATGGCACACTTTCAGTCACAGAAATAAACAGAAGCAGGCATACAAGTAGCTTAGGCAGTTCTGAATTGCTAATTGTAGTTAGACAAAAAAGCAGGACAATCGATGATGATTGTCCTGTTTTTGCTGTGTAGTATAAAGCACTTGTTGACCTATTAGGTAAACGAGTGTATAATCTTATTTACCTGATAGGTCAATGAGGTAGGTTTTCCCATAATATTGATTAAAAGGAGGGAGGTCAGTAATGATAGAAAATTTAGAAGCAGATAGAAAATTGTCCTTAATAAATGCTGGTTTCAAAGAATTTGCGCGAAATGGATATGACAAAGCATCTACGAATATCATTGCAAAAGAAGCTGAAATCTCTAAAGCTCTGATGTTTCATTATGTGAAGAATAAGGAAGAGTTTTTTCTATACCTTGTTGGTTACTGTATGAATCAACTCAATAAAAACTATGTGGAAAAAATGGATTTTTCTGAAAAGGATCTTTTTAAGAGATTACGGCAATCATATGTTTTGCAAATTGAGTTGAGAAAAACCTATCCTTGGATTTTTGAATTCAATGAACAATCAGAAGTAACCAAATCTGAAGCAGTTAACGAGAAGCTAGAGGAAAAAGCAAAAGATGAGAAGCTGTTGTGCTACGATACACTGTTTCAGTCAATCGATGAATCGAAATTTCGTGAAGGGATAACGCTTAAGCGATACAAGGAACTGATATTTTGGGGGAATATTGGTTTTACTGAGCAGCTTTTGCTAAAGATAAGAGGAACTGATCGAGACAGTATTGATTATGGTGAGGTAATTGAGGAGATCGATACGTATTTTGATGATTTGAGCAGCGTTTATTACAAAGAGAACTATGAGCAGTCGTGAGGAGGAAAGAAATGAATAGAAAGCCTGTTGTGATTGAATTTCCTTTGCGCGGAGAATGGCAAACACCGACGACGCCTAAAAAGCAAATACCTAGCCATGGAACAAACCGATTGGGCTTGAGGTATGCAGTTGATTTTTTACAGGTTAATTATAAAAAGAAATCAAAACCTTTCCATCAACTTAGTTCAATTCGATATTTACTGTTTGGTGTGCCTTTGAAAGATTGTTATTGTTGGGGAGAGCCTATTTATGCACCTTGTGATGGCAAGGTGATTATGGTGGAAGATGGGGTTCGTGAACGAAGAATTGTTCATTGGTTAGTCGATTCAATCATAGCGATAAAAAATGCTCTTTTCTTTAATGAAAAAAGGGATGCGTATAGCAAAATTGCTGGGAATTTTATTGTCATTGAATATGGAAAGCAAGGGTATATGGCCTTTGCGCATTTACAAAAAGATTCGATTGCTGTGACGGAGAATCAAGAAATTGAAAAGGGGACCTATTTAGGAAAAGTAGGTCACTCAGGTAATTCGACGTCACCCCATCTCCATTTTCAGCTCATGGATAGTGAAGACATTGCTACTTCTAAAGGTATTCCTTTTCTGTTTGAACAATATGAAGTTTATCGGAATGGGACTTGGCAGATCGTACGGGATCAGCTCCCCTCAGAAACCGATAGAATCAGATTTATTAAGTGATCAGAATGTAAAAATCCATTGCTCCCTCTGGTGTTACATGATATATTGTAATAATCGATTTTTTTAGGAGGGAAAGGTATGGTTCGAAAGATTGAAGTGGTTTCGTATGATCCCATGTGGCCGAAGCAATTTGAAGAAGAGAGAAAGCAGCTTTTAGAGAATTTTCCAAAGGAGCTGGTTATTGAGGTGTTGCATATTGGCAGTACGTCGGTGCCTGGATTGGCAGCGAAGCCGGTCATAGATATGGCGTTGGTTGTTAGCAATATTGAAGCACTGGATGAGCATCAGGCGAAGATGTTGAAATTGGGGTATGAAAGCTGGGGAGAATATGGACTGGCTAGGCGTAGGTACTATCCGAAAGGTGGCGATAAGCATACCCATCATATTCATGCGTATCAATATGATAGTCTCTATGAGCTAGGACGCCATGTAGCTTTTCGGGATTATTTACGTGTGCATCCGGAAATTGCTGAAGAATATGGGCAGGTAAAATTTTTGGCTGCATCGGCGAATCCTGAAGATATTGAGGGATACTGCGATGCTAAAGATGAGTTTGTGAAAAATGTAGAAAAAGCAGCATTGAAATGGCTTTGGCAAAATAAATAACAATTGTTTGAAAATTGGTATGATTGTATCTGTCAACGTCTTTGATTACAAATATTAAGCTTTGTTTACGTCCTATAAAAAATCTAGAATTTTTAAAAAAAGGGTGCTATACTTTTCACAAGCTTAACGCTTAACTACTTATAAAAGGTGGCACCCATATCTATGACAGAAAAATGGACTGAAGATAAAGAATACATGTCTTATGTAGAAGACTTACTAGCAACTGAGGAAGTGCAAAGGTTAGGGAATTATATTCAGCATATGAATTCAACACGTTTAGAACATTCCATCAGTGTTTCTTATTACAGTTACAAGCTGGCTAAAAAATGGAATGGTGATGCTCGTGCGACAGCAAGAGCAGGGTTGTTACATGACCTGTTCTATTATGATTGGCGTACAACAAAATTTGATGAAGGTTCTCATGCATACATGCACCCGAGAATTGCCGTGAAAAATGCAGAAAAGCTGACTGAGCTGTCTGATTTGGAACGTGATATCATCATCAAACATATGTGGGGGGCAACGATTGCTCCGCCAAAATACAAAGAAAGCTACATTGTTACAATGGTTGACAAATATTGCGCAATCAAAGAAGCATCAACACCGCTTTTTGCTTCTGTAAGAGGAAAGTGGCAACAGCGTTTCAGTAAAGAACCTGTCCAATAAAGTTTATACGATTCAGAGCAGAGACCCCCTCTTTTGCTCTGAATTTTTTTTGTTAGGAAAGTAGATTCTAATGTTTTTTTCTTGTAAAGTGAGAGGAAAAAGCCAGTTTTTTGGGAGTTTTGGTACAGCATATTCTTATATACTCATTTTATCAAAAGAGAAATGAGGAAATATAAATGAGTAGTAGTAACGAAAAACCATTTAAGAATATTGATGTACAAATGTTTGAAGCTGAAAACGGAACAAAATATTTTTTAGTTGAAACGGATGAAAGATTGCAACGGGGGTTTGCTTATGATAAACCTGGGATGAACAGTGGAGAAACTGCTCGAGGGTTTGCTGGAAGAAATGCAACGAGTTTAGTTACCAACGCATCGACAGCACAAATTACTTCAACAGGGTTATTACAACCAAGAGGGATAAATATTCATGAAGGAGAGGTAGTATTTGATAAATTACCCAATAATTTGAATCGTTGGTATTTAGGCATTGATGGGAATGGAAATTTATCAGCCCATGAGCCACAGAAAACGGCGAAAGAATTGTTAGATTTTGGTTTGACTGAATCGCTGATAGGGTTTTGCCCTCTTGTGTTGGATGGAAAGCTGGTTGACAAAAAGATACTGGATGATTATGCGATTGTAACAGCTCCAGAGGTAATAAATCCATTGCAACTGATTTATCAATATGAAAATGGTCGAATAGGATTTTTTACATGCAATGGGAGAATGAAAGAACAGCCAGGCATGAATGCAGTGAGTGTTGCTGAAATGCTGATAAAAGAAAGGAAAATTCAGTTTTTATACATGCTTGATGGTGGCGGTTCAGCACAAACGGTTGTTCGAAACCGACTGATTAATCGCCCTGTTGATGGACATGGCACTCAAGAAAGACAGGTTGCTGATTTTCTCTATGTGCCTTCTTCGGTAGATACGCCATGTGATGCACAAATAGCGAATTTAGGGCATGATCTAGGGCTAGTTACAAAAGATTTAACTGACCTTTCTGCGAAAGTAGAAAATGGTGTGACAATTGATTATACAGTAGATTTCAATTTGAATACGAAAACTCTGGCTAGTGGAAATATGAGGTATCTTGGATTAGGGTTTCAATTGGATGATAAGCTGTTTGCCCGAATGTTTGCCTTAAAAAATACGGATAATGGTATCACCTTTGCTTTTCAGGATTACGCAAATAATAAGCGAATTTTGACGATTCGTGACAATAGAATTTCGCTTAGCGAAGGAACTTTGGCGAAAAACTATACACAATCAATTGTTATACATGATTTGGATGAAATCAGTGGAAATGGAGAGTATTGGGCAAATATGGAAACCTTAAATTCTCCAAAGAACGGGAACCATTGGGCGATTACTCATCGTGAGTTGAATACCCGAAGTGCAATACAGGTTGCATACTCTCTTAGAGCAGAAGACGGAGTGAAAAAGCGTGTTAAAATTTTGGGTGAATGGTCCGAGTGGTTCGCTGTATAATTGTTTTTTGAAAAAGTTGATGGACTAAAGAATAAGTTCAGTTTTTTTCTAGAAGAAATTTTGAGGTATATCGATTGTCTAATCATTGGCTTTATGCTAAATTAGATTCAGTTAAATAGTCTATGAGGGCGATGGTGTTCGCCGATAAATATTTATTTTGAGGAATAAATTGATGACGCCTACCAAACAAGGGAAGAACCTCTCGTTTGGTAGGCGTTTTCATTTTGCTTAAAAGGGGAGAGAAAGAGTATGGATAGAAAAAATAAACTACTTCTGACAGGAATCTATATGGGGAAATGGATGATTATCGCATTGATAATCGGAGGGATTATGGGGTCGTTATCAGCCTTCTTTTTAAATAGCTTAGCATGGGTTTCTGCTTATCGTGAATCACATCGCTGGCTGTTATTCTTGTTGCCGGTTAGTGGAGGAATTTTTGCGTATCTGTACACCCACTATGGGAAAAATGCTGCTGGCGGAAACAATTTAGTTATTCGTCAGGCGAACGGTGGAGACGAAACAATCCCCTTACGCTTGATTCCATTGACGTTATTCGGAACAATCACAACGCATTTGTTTGGCGGTTCTGTAGGTCGTGAAGGTACTGCTGTTCAAATGGGTGGAGCTGTTGCTGATTCTGTCGGAAGAGGTTTCCGTTTATCTGGTTATGAACGTGAGATCATCCTTATTTCCGGTATTAGTGCCGGCTTTAGCTCGGTATTCGGCACTCCATTGGCAGGAACGATCTTCGGACTGGAAGTACTTGCTTTAGGAAAGCTTCGCTCAGAAGCAATTTTCCCCAGTTTTTTTTCCGCTTTTTTTGCGAATATTGTTACGGAAATGTATGGAGTGAGCCACACGCATTACGCGATGGGGGCTGTACCTGAGTGGTCTGTTCAGGTCTTTTTAAAAATAGTCTTAGCCGGTATCTGTTTTGGTTTGATTGGCTGGGTTTTTAGTCGATCTATTGTTTTTCTAAAGAAAACCTATAGTAACTGGATAGCAAATCCGGTTTTACGAAATATATTTGGTGGTGCGATAGTCGTTGCTGCTGCTTTGTTTTTAGGCACACAACGCTATTTGGGACTGAGTTTACCTTTACTAACAGATGCTTTTTCAGGAAATGCCGAGCCTTTTGATTTTATCGGAAAGTTGTTCTTTACAATTCTTTCACTAGGTGCTGGGTATCAAGGTGGTGAGGTAACACCATTGTTTGAAATTGGTGCGACACTAGGCAGTACGCTTGCGCCACTCCTTCAGCTTTCAGTACCATTTTTAGCTGGATTGGGTTTTATAGGAGTCTTCTCAGGTGCAACCAATACACCAATTGCTTGCTTTATTATGGGTGTTGAGCTATTTGGCAGTCAGTCGGCAGTCTTTCTTTTGATGATCTGTATTATCAGTTACATGTGTTCAGGAAATAGTGGGATCTATGCTGCGCAGGAGATAACATTAGAAAAAGGAAGAGTCGTGCTGCCAATCTATGACAGCTGGAAGAGTAAGCGAACAAGCAGAGATTCATAGGCGAATACTTTCAGCTCTATTCTACTTGTGCTACACTAGAAGAGACGAGGTGAAACTATGAAAGATTATCAATATCCATTAGATTTAGACTGGACAACAGAAGAGATGGTGATTGTGACAAATCTATGGTCTGCGTTAGAGCAGGCAAATGAATCAGGTATTCAAACAGAAGCGTTTTTAGACGCCTACAAAAAATTTAAGCAAGTTGTCAAAAGCATTGGTGAAGAAAAACGCTTAGGCAATGAGTTTGAAAAAGCTTCTGGTTATTCCTTGTATCGAACAGTGCAGGAAGCCAAGAAAAGAGAGACAGGCAGATTAAAGATAGGGAGATAAAGGACATGCAGATCGTAAATGTGGAGGAAGTAAAAAACTGGTTGAACGAGGCAGGAGAGTTTATTAAAACGAGCTTGAACAATACCTTGGAAATCAAAGAAAAATCAAATCGAACGGATTTAGTGACAAACATAGATGAAGAAACCCAACAGCTTCTGATACAAAAAATTCAGCGGGTCTATCCGAATGACAAAATATTAGGAGAAGAAACGGGCTACAATACGATTGATTCTATGGACGGACGTGTATGGATCATCGATCCTATCGATGGCACGATGAACTTTGTGATGGAGCAGGAAAACTTTTGTATTATGCTCGGGATTTTTGAAGATGGCGTTGGCAAGCTTGGTTTTGTTTATGATGTTATGCGTGGCGAGCTATATTGGGGCGGTAAAGAAATCGGCGTTTTCAGAAACGAAGAGAAGCTGCAATGTCCTCAGCCTTCCAAGCTTAGTGACGGATTGTTAGGATTCAACGCATACATGTTTGGTGAAAATGTCCATGGGTCAAGAGAGATAGCTAATGCAAGTATGGGCATTCGGGTCAGCGGCTGTGCTGGCTTGGAAATGATCGCTTTGCTAAAAGGGAATCATATTGCCTATGTGTCAAATCTTGCACCGTGGGATTACGCACCAGGTATGGCACTGATTGAAGCCTTTGGATTTCGTGCAACAACACTCACAGGAGAAAGTCTTTCGTTTGATGAACGAGAACATTTTATTGCCGCTCAGCCGGATGCACATCAAGAAATCGTTGAAATGTTCAAGAAAACCGGCAGCTTCTAAGAGAAAAAGACCTCAATTTACAAAAAAATGCGAAATAGTCTGAGGTTTTCATGGTTTATGAAAACTTTAGACTATATTTCATGAAAAAAATTTGTTATAATAAACAGTCGGATTTAGATGAACAGGCACAGTAAGCAATGGATAAGGAGCAAACAATGGTAAATTATAGAAATGATATCCGTAACGTCGCAATTATTGCCCACGTTGACCACGGAAAAACAACATTAGTAGACGAATTATTGAAACAATCAGATACATTAGATGGACATACGCAATTACAGGAACGTGCGATGGACTCAAATGCAATTGAAAAAGAACGTGGGATTACGATCTTGGCGAAAAATACAGCTGTTGACTATCAAGGAACAAGAGTCAATATCATGGACACACCTGGACACGCGGACTTCGGTGGAGAAGTAGAACGTATCATGAAAATGGTAGACGGTGTTCTTTTGGTTGTTGATGCCTATGAAGGAACAATGCCACAGACTCGTTTTGTATTGAAAAAGGCATTGGAACAGCATTTGACTCCAATCGTAGTAGTAAATAAAATCGACAAGCCTTCTGCGCGCCCAGAGCACGTAGTAGATGAAGTGCTTGAGTTATTTATCGAATTAGGTGCTGATGAAGACCAATTGGAATTCCCAGTAATCTACACTTCAGCAATCAATGGAACATCAAGCTTGTCAGATGATCCTGCAAACCAAGAAAAAACAATGAGCCCGATTTTTGATACAATTATTGAGCACATCCCTGCTCCAGTTGATAATAGCGATGAGCCTTTACAATTCCAAGTTTCACTACTTGATTATAACGATTATGTTGGACGTATCGGTATTGGCCGTGTCTTCCGCGGAACAGTAAAAGTTGGCGATCAGGTTGCTTTGATGAAGCTTGATGGCAGCGTGAAGAAATTCCGTGTAACGAAATTATTCGGTTTCTTCGGTCTACAACGACTTGAAATCGAAGAAGCGAAAGCCGGCGATTTGATTGCTGTTTCCGGAATGGAAGATATCTTTGTTGGTGAAACTGTAACACCGGTCGATCATCAAGATGGCTTACCAATTCTGCATATTGACGAACCAACATTGCAAATGACTTTCCTTGTAAACAACTCACCGTTCGCCGGGAGAGAAGGAAAATTTGTTACCTCTAGAAAAATCGAAGAACGCTTGATGTCTCAGCTTCAAACAGATGTTTCTCTACGTGTTGACCCTACAGATTCTCCAGATGCTTGGACTGTTTCAGGTCGTGGTGAGCTTCACTTGTCTATTCTTATTGAGAATATGCGTCGTGAAGGCTATGAGCTGCAAGTATCCCGTCCGGAAGTTATCGAACGTGAGATTGAAGGCGTGAAATGCGAGCCGTTTGAACGTGTTCAAATCGATACACCAGAAGAATATATGGGAAGTATCATTGAATCATTGAGTCAACGTAAAGGTGAAATGCAGGATATGATCCATACTGGGAATGGACAGATTCGTCTGATTTTCCTTGCACCTGCACGTGGCTTGATTGGTTATACAACAGAATTCCTTTCTATGACAAGAGGATACGGAATCATGCACCACACCTTCGATCAATATCTGCCAATGATTCAAGGTACAATTGGCGGACGTCATCAAGGCGCATTGGTTTCTATTGATACAGGTAAAGCAACTACTTACAGTATCATGAGTATTGAAGAACGTGGTACAGTGTTTGTAGAGCCTGGTACTGAAGTGTACGAAGGTATGATCATCGGTGAAAATAACCGTGACAATGACTTGACTGTAAATATTACAAAAGCAAAACAAATGACAAACGTTCGTTCAGCGAATAAAGATCAAACTTCTGTTATCAAACGTCCTAAGCTGTTGACTTTGGAAGAATCATTAGAATTTCTAAATGAAGATGAGTATTGCGAAGTAACACCTGAAAGTATTCGTCTGCGTAAACAGATCCTGAACAAAAATGAACGTGAAAAAGCAAGTAAGAAAAAGAAAAAAGCTGATTAATTCAGTTAAATAAATGGGAACAGTACAGGTTGGAGTGATCCGCTGTACTGTTCTTTTTTTGAACGGATCCTGTAATAAATCAAAAAAGCTGTTGATTTATAGCGAAGAGTATAGCACCATTGTTAGTAAGAGCATAAAAATTTGTGACGGTGAACGGATTATGCAATCTATTTATTTTGAATAATTAACTGGATCTGAAAGAGGAAAGGAGGATGAAGGTGAATAAGCTCATTTTAAAACGATTTTGCGGAGAAGAAATTTATCCGGTAAAAAATGCAACATGGCGCATTTTAGATGGAGATGGTACATGGGACGATCCTTATTCCTTATGGCTAGAAATTGCGTGTGGCCCAGGAGAAAATTTGAACGAGGATACTAAAAGCTTAGATGCAGAGCCAAATCTGGATATTTCTTTTTACGCGGCAACTCTTAACAAAGAGGATGTAAAAGCAGGATTCATTATGGAAAACCAGAACAAAGAGAATGAAAGTGACGCTCTGATGTATTATTGTGCGCATCAGCCTATGAGGAAGAATCAGATGGAAGTTTTAGAGAGAGAGGGAGGCGTTTTAGTGATTCGTGTTACTGCGGAAACAACAGATGTTAATTATTATGATGGCTCAAAGCCAGATAATACCATTGAAATCACTGCGCGCTTTCTGCTTAAAAAATAAAGTGAGTCAAACGCTATAAGTAAATGTTGAATAGACAATACTGG